>NZ_JBVHVX010000003.1:77535-325568 GCF_055564615.1 Agromyces sp. NPDC029043
CCGCCATCTCTCCCCCCCCTCCCCCCCCCCCCCCCCCCGGAGTGCTCTCCCCCCACCCCACCCGGACCAGAGGGCGAGCCTTTCCCCATCACCTCCCCCGGCGCCCCGCGCCAGCACCTCGGCGATGCGCCCGCGGCATCCGCCGCAGCCGGTGCCGGCGCGCGTGTCGCGCCCGACGCACTCGACCGTGGTGTGACCGCACGCCGCCGACTCCTCGATGCGCCCGACGGTGACCCCGTTGCACCAGCACACGGTGGTCTCGGGGGCGAACGCGTCGGCGTCCTCTGCGGGGTCGTAGTCGGGCCCGTCGAAGCGCAGCAGCAGCGAGCGGTCGGCGGGCAGCTCGCCGCCCCGCTCGAACAGGAGGGTCAGCTCGGCGGCGGTGCGCGGCATCCCGACGCTCGCGAAGCCGGTCAGGACCCCGTCCTCGGTGACCATCTTCACGTACCGCAGGTGCTCGGGGTCGGCCCACTGCGCGACGCGGCGCCGTGGGGCGAGCGCGTCGTCGTCCCACGGGTCGGCGCTCACGTCGCCGACCGCGACGACGTCGACGTGCTCGGCCTTGAGCATGACGATCGGCTCGCGCTCGGCGGGAAGCGACGCGACGATGCCCGCGTCCTCGTCTGCGGTCACGGCGCCCGCCGCCTCGGCGGCGAACGCGGCGGCGAGCCACGACGCCTGCCGCCAGCCGGGGCCGATGAGGCCGGATGGCGCGCCCGGGAGGTCGCGACGTCCGGCCGTCTCGTCGGTGCGCTCGACGACCTGGGCGCAGTCGCCGATCGCGTACACGTCGGGATCGCTCCAGCTGCGAAGGTCGGTCCCGACGACCACGCCGACGGCGGTTCGGAGGCCGGCGAGCGTCGCGAGCTCGTTGCGGGGGCTCACGCCGCACGAGAGCACGAGCAGGTCGCCGCGCAGCTGCTTGCCGTCGGCCGTGACGAGCATGTCGAAGCGGCGGCCGCCGTCCTCGTCGGTGCGGAAGCTCACGGCCTCGGCCCGGCTGTGGGCCACGACGGTGATGCCGGTCCGTCGCAGCGCCGAGCGCAGCACGTGCCCGGCGCCACGGTCCAGGTTGCGGGGCATGGGAATGGGGCCGTGGTGCACCACGCAGACCTGGGCGCCCGCGTGCGCCGCCGCGAGGGCGAGCTCGAGCCCGAGGACGCCGGCGCCGAGCACGATGATGCGGCGCCGGTCGCGAACGGCCTCGAGCACGCGCTGCGCGTCGTCGAGGTCGCGGAGCGCCGTGATGCCCTCGGGGAGGGCGTCGTCGCGCGCGACGAGCGTCGACGCGTACTTCTCGAGCGAGGCGAGGTCGCGCCGGTGACGCTCGACGCCGTCGAGCGTCGGCACGTTGGCGCGTGAGCCGGTGGCGAGCACGACGCGGTCGTACGGCAGTTCCTCGCCGTTCGAGCAGCGCACGACCCGGGCCGTGCGATCGATCGAGGTGGCGGCGACGCCGAGCAGCACGCGTGCGCCCGCGGCCTCGGCGGCGTCGCGGTCGCCGACGAGCATCGAGTCGAGGTCGGTGTTCCCGACCGCGTACTCGGCCACGAGCACGCGGTTGTACGCCTCGACGTGCTCGCCGGCGACGACGGTGAGGGCGACGCGGCCAGCGGCCACCTCGGGCAGCAGTTCCTCGACGAAGCGGGCGCCGACCGGGCCGTATCCCACGAGGACGATCCTGAGCGGTGTGGTCATGCGGGGGCTCCGGCTTCCGCGAGGCTCGTGACGCGCACGAGGTTGGTCTTGAACTCCGGCATCGACGAGATCGGGTCGACCGCGTCGGAGGTCAGCAGGTTGGCCGCCTGCTCGTCGCCGTAGTGGAAGGGCAGGAAGACGGCGTCGGGGCGGATGTCGGTGGTGAGCCGGGCGCGCCCGCGGACCGTGCCGCGCCGGTTGGCGAGCTCGACGGGGTCGCCGTCCGCGATGCCCAGTCGGGCGGCGGTGGCCGGATGCAGCGCGGCCCGGAGCTCGGGCTGGGCGTCGAGCAGCTCGGGCACGCGCCGGGTCTGGGCACCGCTCTGGTAGTGCTCGAGCAGCCGCCCCGTGACGAGGGTCAGCTCGCCCGCCGCCGGTGCCGGATGTGCGGCGGCGCGCATCGTCACGGCCACGAGACGGGCTCGTCCGTCGGCGTGGGCGAAGCGGTCGGCGAAGAGCCGCGGCGTGCCGGTGCCGCCCCGCGGGTAGGGCCAGTACGCGGACTCGCCCGCGTCCAGCATCGCGTAGTCGATCCCGGAGTAGTCGGCGATGCCGCCCTCCGACGCGAGCCGGAGCTCGTCGAAGACCCGCTCGGGGTCGACGTCGAAGCGCGCGGCCGATCCGAGGCGCTGCGCCAGCTCATGCATGATCCACAGCTCGTCGCGTGCGCCGGGCGGCGGTTCGAGCGCGCGGCGACGGCGGATGACGCGACCCTCGAGGTTCGTCATCGTCCCCTCCTCCTCGGCCCACTGCAGCACCGGCAGCACCACGTCCGCGAGGGCCGCCGTCTCGGAGAGCACGAAGTCGCACACCACGAGGAGGTCGAGCGCCTCGACGCCGCGGCGGACCTCGGCGGCGTTCGGCGAGGAGACGACGAGGTTCGAGCCGTGCACCATGAGTGCCCGCACGCCGTCGGGCTGTCCGAGCGAGGCGAGCAGTTCGATGGCCGGGATGCCGGGGCCGGGGATGTCGGCAGGGTCGACGCCCCAGACGCGGGCGACGTGGGCGCGCGCCTCGGGGTCGGTGATCTTGCGGTAGCCCGGCAGCTGGTCGCACTTCTGGCCGTGCTCGCGACCGCCCTGGCCGTTGCCCTGGCCGGTGAGCGTGCCGTAGCCGCTTCCCGGACGGCCGGGAAGGCCGAGCAGCAGCGCGAGGTTGATCGCGGCCGTCGCGGTGTCGGTGCCGTCGACGTGCTGCTCGACGCCGCGTCCCGTGAGGATGTAGGTGTTGCCGCCGGCGGCGAGGCGACGCGCGAGACGCCGGACCGTCGGCGCGGCGACGCCCGTGACGGCCTGCACGCGCTCGGGCCACCACGAGGCGACGCTGCGGCGCAGGGAGTCGAACCCGGTGGTGCGCGCGGCGACGTACGCCTCGTCGACGAGCCGCTCGGCGATGACGACGTGCGTGATGCCGAGCAGCAGCGCGAGGTCGGTGCCGGGAGCCGGCTGCACGTGCAGCCCCTTGGCATCGTCGGTGAGCCTGGCGGTCGCCGTGCGACGCGGGTCGACGACGACGAGTCCGCCCGCGGCCTGCGCACCGGCGAGGTGGCCGATGAACGGCGGCATGGTCTCGGCCACGTTGGTGCCGAGCAGCAGGATGGTGTCGGCGTCGTCGAGGTCGGTGAGGGGGAACGGCAACCCGCGGTCGACGCCGAAGGCCCGGTTGCCCGCGGCCGCCGCCGACGACATGCAGTACCGGCCGTTGTAGTCGATGCGGCTGGTGCCGAGCGCGAGCCGGGCGAACTTGCCCAGCAGGTACGCCTTCTCGTTCGTGAGCCCGCCCCCGCCGAAGACGCCGACCGCGTCGGCGCCGTGCTGCGAGCGGATGTCGCGCAGCCGCGTCGCGACCAGGTCGAGCGCCTCGTCCCAGCTCGCCTCCCGGAGCGCGCCGTCGGCGCCCCGCACGAGCGGGGCGCCGAGGCGCGAGGGCGCACGCAGCAGCTCGGCCGACGTCCACCCCTTCTTGCACAGCCCGCCGCGGTTGGTGGGGAAGTCGCGGCCGGCGACCGTCACGGGCGTGGACGCGGCGTCAGCGGCATCCGTCTTCGTGAGGGTCATCGCGCACTGCAGGGCGCAGTACGGGCAGTGCGTGGGGGCGGAGGCGTCGATCATGCGTGCTCGATTCAGATCTTCTGCTCGCGGAGGTGGCGCGGACGGACGTACACCGCCCAGGTGATGACGAGCAGCACCACGTACCCCGCGATGAAGCCCATGAACGCGCCCGCGTAGTTCCCGGTCGTCTGGAACGACAGGTTCAGCGCCTGGGGGATGAGGAAGCCGCCGTAGGCGCCGATGGCCGAGATCAGTCCGAGCGCGGCCGCGGCCTTGCGCTGGGTCGATACGTCGCCGGCGCCGCCGTGCGAGGATCGCATCGCGAACACGATCGGCACCATCCGATAGGTCGAGCCGTTGCCGATGCCGGCCATGGCGAACAGCAGGAGGAACAGGCCGAGGAAGAGCCAGAAGCTGCCGAGCGGCAGGGTCGCGAGCACCGCGACCGTGATCGCCGCCATCGCCGCGAACGCGACCATGGTGATGCGCGCCCCGCCGAAGCGGTCCGAGAGCCGGCCGCCGTACGGGCGGGCGAGCGAGCCGACGAGGGCGCCGAGGAACGCCAGCGAGATCGTGGCGCCGAGCACGCCGATGGTCGAGAACTCCGGGAACTGGTCGGCGATGAGCTTCGGGAACACGCTCGCGAAGCCGATGAAGGAGCCGAACGTGCCGATGTAGAGCAGCGACAGCAGCCACAGGTGCGGCTCCTTGAGCGCGGCCGCCGAGCCCGAGAGGTCGGCCTTCGCGTTGGAGAGGTTGTCCATGTACTTCCATGCGCCGAACATCGCCACGAGGATGAACGGGACCCAGATGATTCCCGCGAGCGGCAGGTTCAGGCTCGCACCGGCACCGATCGTGATGACGATCGGGACGGTGAACTGCGCGACGGACGCGCCGAGGTTGCCGCCGGCCGCGTTGAGTCCGAGCGCCCATCCCTTCTCACGCTGCGGGTAGAAGTACGTGATGTTCGACATCGAGCTGGCGAAGTTGCCGCCGCCGAAGCCCGCGAGCGCCGCGGCGAACAGCAGCACGCCGAACGGCGTCTCGGGGTTCGACACGCAGATCGCGAGGGCGATCGTCGGCGCCAGCAGCAGGCCAGCCGAGATGATGGTCCAGTTCCGGCCGCCGAAGATCGGTACGAGGAACGAGTAGGGGATGCGGAGGGTTGCGCCGACGAGGCTCGGAATGGAGATGAGCCAGAAGAGCTCCCCGGTGGAGAGCTCGAAGCCGGCGGCGGGGAGCGCCACGGCGACGATGCTCCACAGCTGCCAGACGACGAAGCCGAGGAACTCGGCGAAGATCGACCAGTTGAGGTTGCGTCGTGCGATGCGACGGCCTTCGCGTTCCCACTGGATGGGGTGCTCCGCGTCCCAGCCGTCGATCCAGCGGCCGGGCCGGGTGGTGAGCAGGCCCTGGTCGACGGGCGTGGCGACGTTCGTCGCATGGGTGGACGAGGGCGGGGGAGCCTGCATGGTCTCGGTCATCGGTGTGCCTCCGGGAGGTCTCGGTCTCGAAGTTCGAGGTGGTGTCGCCGACGCTATCGACCGTGTGTTTCCCCGAACGGCGCGGGCTGTGAACCCTGCGTTCCCACCTGCTCACCCCGGGAGGCGGCGCATGTGAGGTGGTGGTCAGACATCGATCCGGTACCCCCGCTTGACGACGGTGGCGATCAGCCCCGGCACTCCGATCGTCTGCCTGAGGCGGCTCAGCGCGACCTCGAGCGCGTGCTCGTCGGTCGTGCCTGGCAGGCTCGCGGCGAGGCGTTCCCGCGACACGACGGAACCGCGCGCGCGGACGAGGGCGCAGAGGATGGTGCGACCGACCGGGGCGAGTTCGACCCGCCGCCCGGCGACCTCGACGACCGAGCCCCGCAGCGCGAGCGGCCCGTGCTGCGTCTCGAGGCGGACGATGCGCTCGGTCTCGAGGTGCTCGCACACCTGCCGGATCATGGCGCCCATGCGGAACCGCTCGGGCTGGAGCGGCTCGATGCCGGCAGCGAGGAGCGGCGCGGCGGTGACGGGACCGACGGTGGCCGCGACGACCGGGCCGCGCATGGCGTCGACCAGGTCGTCGTACCGGCCGCGCGCCTCCGCCGCCATCAGCAGGGCGTGCACGGCCGGCGCGCTCGTGAAGGTGATGCAGTCGAGGCCGCCCGTGCAGGCGGCCTCGATGAGCCGGTCGACGCCCTCGTCGAAGAGGTCGGGGTCGATCCACCGGTACGGCTCGACCGTGAGCACGCGATCGTGCGCATCCCGAAGGCGGTCGAGCTGCGACGGAGGCAGGTAGCCGTGCAGCTGCACGGCGACGGTGAGGCCGGGCGGATACGTCGCCAGCACCTCGTCGATGAGGGACTCGGTGGTCTCCTCGGCGCTCATGCCGACGTCGTCGAGGCCGGCCGCGCGGATGCCTCCCCGCGCCTTCGGACCGCGGACCAGGATGGCCGTGTCGTGCAGCGCGTCGAGGAGGTCATCGCCGAGCCCCGCGGCATCCGCGACCTCGAACCAGCGCCGGACGCCGTACGCCGTCGTCGCGAGGAGCACGTCGGGGCGCGCCTCGATGATCGCGCGCGTGTCGGCGATCACGGGCTCGTCCGAGCTCGCATTCGCCATGCGGATGGTCGGCGCATGCACCACCTGCGCCCCGCGGCGCGCGAACGCGTCGATGAGGTCCCCGGATCGTCGGTCGCTCGTGACGCCGATCCGGAAGCCGTGGAGCTGGTCGGGCCGGAACCCGATCGCGAACTCCGCCTGATCGGTCACGTGGCCACCGCCGCGAATCCCGCCGCCCGCTCCATGAGCTGCGCGGCGCTGAGGTCGCCGTCGTGCGCGAGGCGGACGACCTCGCCGACCACGATGACGGCGGGAGAGCTGACGCGGGCCGCTCCGGCCGCGGTCACGATCCCGCCGAGGTCGGCGATCGTCGTGCGCTGGTCGCCGCGGAAGCCGCGCTCGACGATCGCGACGGGCATCGACGCGCGCATGCCGTGGCGAGCGAGGCCGGCCGCGAGCATGGGCAGCGTGTTCACGCCCATGAGCACGACGATGGTGCCGCCGAGCCCGGCGAGGTGCCCGAGCTCGTCGTCGGTGAGGGGGGCGTGCCCCGAGACGACCGTGAAGAGGTGGCTGACGCCGCGGTGCGTGAGCGGGATGCCGGCGGCGCCGGGCACCGCGATGGCGCTCGTCACGCCGGGGATGACCTCGACGGGGACGCCCGCACGGTGGCACGCGAGCACCTCCTCGCTGCCGCGACCGAGCACGTACGGGTCGCCGCCCTTCAGCCGCACCGCGTGGCGGCCCGCGAGCGCGTGACCCACGAGCAGCGCCTCGATCTCGGGCTGCGGGATCGCGTGGTGGCCGGGTCGCTTGCCGACGTCGACAAGCTCCGCGTCGGGTGCGAGCTCGGCGAGGCGCGCGTGCGGCGCGAGCCGGTCGTAGAGCACGACGTCGGCCGAGCCGAGCGCGCGCACCGCGGCGACGGTGAGCAGGTCCTCGCGGCCGGGTCCACCCCCGACGAGCGTCACGCGGCCGGTCATGCGCCGTCCCCCCGGACCGGGATGGTCGTCCCGGCGACGAGCACGGCCTCGCCGCGTGCGATCTCGTCGGGTGTCGCCGGGCGCATCTGGCCGCGTTCCTCGATACGCGCGAGCGGCGTGTCGGCGGCCTCCGGCGCGTTCACGAACGAGCGGAAGCGGCGGAGCCGATCGGGGTCGGCGAGCGTGGCCGCCCACTCGTCCTCGTACGTGTCGACGTGCCGGGCCATGGCGGCCTCGAGCTCGTCGGCCAGGCCGAGGGAGTCGTTGACGACGACGTCGCGCACGTGGTCGAGCCCGCCCTCGATGTCCTCCATCCACCGCGCGGTGCGCTGCAGGCGGTCGGCGGTGCGGATGTAGTACATCATGTAGCGGTCGATGTAGCGCAGCAGCGTCTCGTCGTCGAGGTCGCTCGCGAGCAACTGCGCGTGCGCCGGCTGGAACCCGCCGTTGCCGCCGACGTAGAGGTTCCAGCCCTGGTCGGTCGCGATCACGCCGACGTCCTTGCCGCGCGCCTCGGCGCACTCGCGCGCGCAGCCCGAGACGCCGAACTTCAGCTTGTGCGGCGATCGGAGCCCGCGGTACCGGAGCTCGAGGCGGATGGCCATGGCGACGGAGTCCTGCACGCCGTAGCGGCACCAGGTGGACCCGACGCAGCTCTTCACGTTCCGGAGGGCCTTGCCGTACGCCTGGCCCGACTCGAACCCGGCGTCCACGAGCCGCTTCCAGATGTCGGGCAGCTGCTCGAGCCGCGCGCCGAACAGGTCGATGCGCTGGCCGCCGGTGATCTTGGTGTAGAGGCCGAAGTCGGTCGCGACCTGTGCGATGACGGCGAGCTTCTGCGGGGTGATCTCGCCGGCCGGGATGCGCGGTACGACGGAGTACGTGCCATCCTTCTGCATGTTCGCCATGGCGCGGTCGTTCGTGTCCTGCAGGCCGCCGCGACCGCCGTCGAGGATGTACGAGCCGTGCTGCGCGGCGAGGATCGACGCGACGACGGGCTTGCACACGTCGCAGCCGCGGCCGGTCCCGAGGCGGGCGACGATGTCCTCGAACGACGTGAGCTCGAGCACCCGGATCGACTCGAACAGCTCCTGGCGCGAGATCCCGAAGTGCTCGCAGAGGGCGCGCGACACGGTCTGGCCCGACTTCTTCAGCTCGGCCTCGAGCAGCTTCTTCACGAGCGGCACGCACGAGCCGCACTGCGTGCCGGCGCGCGAGCACGCCTTCAGCGCGCCCAGCTCGGTGCACCCCTCCTGGTGCGCGCCGTGCGCGCCGTTGACGGCGTCGCGGATGGTGCCTGCGGCGACGTTGTTGCACGCGCACACGAGCGCCGCGGCCGGCAGTTCGTCGCCCGCGGGCGCCTCCATGCCCGACGCGGAGAGGTAGGCCGCCGGCTCGCTCGACAGCTCGGTGCCGAGGAGCGGCCGCAGCGACGCGTACGGCGACGCGTCGCCCACGAAGACGCCGCCGAGCAGCGTCTTGGCGTCGTCCGTCATGACGAGCTTCTGGTACAGCCCGCGCGCCGGGTCGGCGTAGACGATCTCGAGCGCCTGCTCGGTGCGCGCGAGCGCGTCGCCGAAGCTTGCGACGTCGACGCCGGCGAGCTTGAGCTTGGTCGCGTCGTCGACCGTCGTGAACTCCGCCGCGCCACCCAGCAGCCGATCGGCGACGACCTCGGCCATGGCGTTCGCGGGGGCGACGAGGCCGGTGCAGCGGCCCTCGAAGCTCGCGACCTCGCCGATCGCCCAGACGTTCGACACGGATGCCGCGCACGCCGTGTCGATCGACACGCCCCCGCGCGGGCCGAGCTCGAGCCCCATCGCCCGAGCCAGCTCGTCGCGCGGCGTGATCCCGATCGCGAACACGACGAGGTCGGCGTCGACGCGGCGGCCGTCGGTGAGCTCCACCCCCACGACGCCGCCGCTGCTTTCGAGCACCTTCGCGGGGCGGACCCCGAGGTGCAGGGTGATGCCCTTGCCGGCGATGATGCGGCCGAGCGCGCGCCCGGCGCCCTCGTCGAGCTGCGCCGACATGAGCCAGGAGCCGGAGTGCACGATCGCGGCCTCCGCGCCCAGCTCGGCGAGGCCGCCCGCGGCCTCGAGGCCGAGCAGACCGCCGCCGGCGACGATCGCGCGGGGCGCCCGGCCGAGCCGCTCGGCGAGGTCGCGGGTCTCGGCGACGAGGGCGTCGACATCGTCGATCGTGCGGTAGACGCGGGCGTGCTCGCGACCGGGGATATCGGGCACGGGCGCGCTGGAACCGGTCGCGAACACGAGGTCGTCCCAGCGCAGTTCGAGGCCGGTCGCCGTCGTCGCGGTCCGGGTGGCGCGGCTCACCTCGACGACGCGCTCGCCGGTGAGCAGGCGGACATGCCCGTCGTCCCAAGGCGTGTCCGGAAGGGTGAGGTCGGCCGCGGTGTCGGCCAGGCGCGTGCTGAGCGCGACGCGGTCGTACGGCGCCCACGTCTCCTCGCCCACGACCGTCACGCGGAGGCGCCGGTCGGTGTCGCGAGCGTGCAGGCTGTCGGCCAGGCGGTGCGCCGCCGGCCCGCCGCCGACGACGACGACGTGTCGCGTGCCGGCCGCGGCGTTCGCGGTCTCGTTCATGGCTGCCTCCCGGGCTCAGGTTGACGGCGAGCGTACGGCGGGGGCGTTTCCTCCCTGTTTCGTGGTCGTAACGCAAGCGCACGGGGACCTTACGGGCGCATCGGGTCGATGTGAGGGCGGTTTCACCCGTGCGAAACACGGCGGAGGCGGCCGGGGAAACATCGCACGCCTAGCGTCGGGTGCACCGAGAAGGAGGAGCCGAGATGACGTCGACGCTGGAGATCACGACCACCTGGGTCCGCGCGTGCGCGGTGAGCGACCTCGAGCCCGGCTGGGGCGAGGTCGCGCTGCTCGACGCGCGGCGGGTCGCCCTCGTGCGCGTCGTCGACGAGGAGGTGTACGCCGTGGACCACCACGACCCGCACACGGGTGCGCCCGTCATGGCGCGCGGCATCGTCGGGTCGCGCGGCGATCGCCCGACCATCGCGTCGCCCCTGCACAAGGAGGTATACGACCTGGGCACGGGGGAGTGCTTCACCGACCCTGCGCTGTCGCTGCGGACGTATCGCACGCGCGTCGTCGGCGGAATGATCGAGGTCGAGCTGGAGGGCTGACGCGACCGGCGTTCAGCCGCGCTGCGTGAGCACGATCGGCTCGCCCTCGGTGACCGCGATCGTGTGCTCGGAGTGCGCGCCGCGCGACCCGTCGGCGCTGCGGAGCGTCCACCCGTCGGGGTCGGTGAAGATGCGGTCGGTCGTGTGGAGGAACCACGGCTCGATCGCGAGCACCAGCCCGGGCTTCAGCGGCAGCCCGCGGCCCGGCCGGCCGTTGTTCGGCACGTGGGGCTCGCCGTGCATCGTGCGACCCACGCCGTGGCCGCCGAAGTCGGTGTTGATCGAGAAGCCCTCGGCCTTCGCCACCTCTGCGATCGCGCGCGAGATGTCGCCGATGCGGTTGCCGGGGCGCGCGGCCGCGATGCCCGCGTCGAGCGCGCGGCGCGTGGTGTCGATGAGGAGCAGGTCCTCGTCGCGGGGGGTTCCGACGACGACCGAGATCGCCGAGTCGGCGACCCACCCGTCGACCGATGCCGCGAAGTCGAGGCTCAGCAGGTCGCCGTCCTTCAGCGCGTAGTCGTGCGGGAGCCCGTGCAGGACCGCGTCGTTCACCGACGTGCAGATGACCTTGCCGAACGGGCTGCCGCCGAACGACGGGTGGTAGTCGATGTAGCAGCTCTCGGCGCCGGCCCTGCGGATCATGTCGTGCGCGAGCGCGTCGAGCTCGAGCAGGTTCACGCCCACCGCAGCCGCCTTCGACGTCGCCTCCAGCACGCTCGCCACGAAGCGGCCCGCAGGACGCATCTCCTCGATCTCGGCAGGGGTCCTCAGTTCGATCACGCTCCCATTCTGTCGGCTCCGCCCTGAGTGAACACCCGGCCGACCCGCAGGTGCCGCCGGTACGCTTTCCACATGCTCATCCGACGCGCGTTCTACCGGTGGCAGTTCGCCGCCGCGATCGTGCTGCCCGTGTGGCTGCTCATCGGCTATGCGATCTTCGGCTCGAGCGGCTGGGGCGTCATCGGCCTCATGTTCGCCACGCCGATCGCGTTCATCACGCTCGGCGTCGTGGCCCTCCTGGTCGCGGCCCGGCCCGACGTGCGACGCCTCAAGGCCGTCGACTGGGCCGATGTCGCCGTGCTCGGCGTCTGGCACCTGCTCATCATCGCCGCGGGGTTCTACGGAGAGACCGGCATCACCTTCGCGATCCTGGCCATGGTGGGCGCGATCGGTGCGTTCTGGTACGCGGTATGGCGCCTGCTCAGCGACGGCGCCCGGCGGGTGCGGGCCACGATGGAGGAATACGAGCGGATCGCGTACTCGGGCGGAGCGCCCTCCGCGGGCATTCCGGGGCAGAGCGAACGACGCCCGCCGGCCGACGGCGGCGAGGTCATCGTGATCCGGGAGGAGCGCAGCTGGGAGGAGCGCCGCGACTGATCGTCGGCGTGCGACCGACGCCGCGACATCCGTCACCGGCTGCTTTTGGTCGTGAGGCCCGCGGTCTGGCAGAATGGACGATTGTGCCGTCGCATGGCCCTGCCTCCGGGGGGCCCGCATGACGCGAGGAATCGCGCGAAGCGGCACCAGACACTTCCATCCATGATCCGCGTTCGACCGGTGGCGGGCGCAGAGAGCGAACCATCATGCACATCCTCGACCACGTCGACGCCGCGAGCCTCCGTACGGACATCCCGGACTTCCGCCCCGGCGACACCGTCAAGGTGCACGTGAACATCGTCGAAGGCAACCGTTCGCGCATCCAGGTCTTCCAGGGCGTCGTCATCGGCCGCCAGGGCGAAGGCGTGCGCGAGACCTTCACCGTCCGCAAGATCAGCTTCCAGGTCGGCGTCGAGCGCAAGTTCCCGGTGCACTCGCCGGTGATCGACCACATCGAGGTCGTCACCCGCGGTGACGTCCGTCGCGCCAAGCTGTACTACCTCCGCGAGCTCCGCGGCAAGAAGGCGAAGATCAAGGAGAAGCGCGAGAGCTGATCGGCGTCCGCCGCACGCATCGCGTCATTCGCTCGAGCTCCCCACCCCTAGACTGGGTCGGGGAGCTCGAGCCGTTTCATGACTGAAGACACACGCACCGAGCGCGGGGAACGCGCCGGATCCGGGACGCCGTCGTCGCGTCGCCGGAGCACACTGCTGTTCCTGCGCGACCTGGTGGTGATCTTCCTCGTCGCAGTCCTGGTGTCGTTCCTCATCAAGACCTTCCTCATCCGGTCGTTCTTCATCCCGTCGCAGTCGATGGAGATGACCCTCGTGCAGGATGACCGCATCATCGTCAACCAGCTCGTGCCCGAAGTCGTTCCGATCGAGCGCGGCGACGTGGTCGTCTTCAAGGACCCGGGCGGATGGCTGCCGGCGCGCGCCGAGGAGTCCCAGCCGCCGCTCGTCGCGGCGGTGGACTGGTTCCTCGCGTTCGTCGGACTCTCCGCGCCCGACTCCAATGACCACCTCGTCAAGCGCGTCATCGGCTTGCCCGGCGACACGGTCGTCTGCTGCAACGCCCTCGGACAGATGACCGTCAACGGCGTGCCGCTCGACGAGCCGTACGTGGCGTTGCCGCCCGGCGAGACCAAGGTCTCGCGCGACGACTTCGAGACGGTGGTGCCCGACGACTCCCTCTGGGTCATGGGCGACAACCGCTACAACTCCAAGGATTCCCGCTACAACACCGAGACGCCGTTGAAGGGCTTCGTGCCGACCGAGAACGTGGTCGGTCGCGCGGTGGTCGTGAGCTGGCCCATCTCGCACTGGGTCTGGCTCGACAACTACCCCGAGGTGTTCGCCGGGGTCGACGAAGGGGCCGAGTGAGGTGAGCCCCGCCGGCGTGCCGACACTTCGGGTCGAGCGCGAACTGCTGGCGGGGGGAGCGCCCGTGGTCCTCGCCTGCGACGAGGTCGGCCGGGGAGCGCTTGCCGGCCCCGTGAGCGTGGGCATCGTCGTGATCGACGCGTCGGTGAAGCGGATGCCGGCGGGCCTGCGCGACTCGAAGCTGCTGCCCGAGCCGAAGCGCGAGCTGCTCGCGCCGCGCGCAGCGTCATGGGTGCTCGCGTCGGCCGTCGGCGAGGCCTCGGCCGAGGAGATCGACCGGCTCGGCATCATGGCCTGCCTCGGGCTCGCCGGCGCTCGCGCGTTCGCCGCGCTCGCCGTCGACCGCGGCCTGGTCGCCGGGGCGCCGCTCCTGCTCGACGGCAACTACGACTGGCTCAGCCCGTCCATCGAGCACCGCGCCCAGGTGGTCACCCGCATCAAGGCCGATCGCGACTGCGCGTCGGTGTCGGCGGCATCCGTCATCGCCAAGGTGCACCGCGACCGTGGCATGCGTCGGGCGCACGACGAGACGCCGCTCTACCACTGGCACGAGAACAAGGGCTACTCGAGCCCGGCGCACTTCGCGGCGATCGCCGAGCACGGCCCGAGCGGTCTGCACCGGCACACGTGGCTGCACGAGCGGGCGGCCGAGGAGGCCCCGTCGCCGTTCGACCTCGAAGTAGGATGATCAGCGATGGATGAGGACGAGTTCGAAGACTACGACCGGGAAGTGGAGCTCGCGCTCTACCGCGAATACCGCGACATCGTGGCGCAGTTCAAGTACGTGGTCGAGACCGAGCGGCGCTTCTACCTTGCGAACGAGGTGGAACTGGTGCGCCGCGACACCGAGCACGACTTCTACTTCGAGCTCACGATGAAGGACGTCTGGGTGTGGGATGTCTACCGCGCCGACCGGTTCGTGAAGGCCGTGCGCGTCCTGACCTTCAAGGATGTCAACGTCGAGGAGCTCGCGACGCGCGAGTTCGAGCTGCCGAAGGACCTCGCGCTCGAGGAGTAGCGGGGTCGACTGCCCGGTGCCGTGCACGGGCGATTCGTCCTCCCCAGCATCGATCCGTGGTGCCTTCCCCACCGACCCTCGGCCTGGGTGATCGCCGGAGCGAGGGCGCGGCGAAGCTGGCCCCATGGCCCACAACACCGAACTCGGCCGGCGCGGCGAGCAGCTCGCGGCCGACCACCTCGAGGCGCGCGGCATGCGCGTCATCGAGCGCAACTGGCGCTGCCGGCACGGCGAGCTCGACCTTGTCGCGCGCGACGGCGACGAGACCGTCTTCGTCGAGGTGAAGACCCGCGCCGGCGACGGCTTCGGGCATCCGTTCGAGGCGATCACGGCGCGAAAGCTCGCCCGGCTCCGGCGCCTCGCGCTCGAGTGGTGCGGTGAACGCGGCGCGCCGGCGAGTCGCATCCGCATCGACGCGATCGCGGTGTTCGCGCCCGCGACGTCGCCCGCGATCGTCGAGCACCTCGAGGGGATCGCCTGATGCCGGTCGCCCGCACGCGCTCGATCGCCCTCGTCGGGCTCGCCGGCTCGGTCGTCGAGGTCGAGGCCGACCTTTCGAGCCAGTTGCCGGCCTTCGTGATCATCGGACTGCCGGATGCCGCGCTCGGCGAGGCCCGCGAGCGGGTCCGCTCGGCCGCCACCAACGCCGGCTGCCCGCTGCCCTCGCGCCGGCTCACCGTGAACCTGTCGCCGGCCGCCCTGCCCAAGCAGGGATCCGGCTTCGACCTCGCGATCGCCATGGCGTGTCTCGCGGCAGCAGGAACGGTCGATCTGCTGTCGGTCGACCGGTTCGCGCACCTCGGCGAGCTCGGCCTCGACGGGCGGCTTCGTCCGACGCACGGAATACTGCCCGCGGTGCTCGCGGCCGCGCGCGCGGGGATCGAGCGCGTCATGGTGCCGATGGCGAATGCCGCCGAGGCACGGCTCGTGCCCGGCATCGAGGTCGTCGCGGTCACGACCCTGCTCGAAGCGGCCGTTCACCATGGCGGCCGGTTCGACCACGACCTCGCGACCGCCGCCGGGACATCACCCGACGCCGTGGACGCGGATGACGCCGGCGATCCCGACCGCGCCCCTGTCGGCGATCTCGCCGATGTCGTCGGCAACCCCCAGGCGATCGACGCGTTGCTCACCGCCGCCGCGGGCGGGCACCATCTCCTCCTCGCGGGACCACCCGGTGCCGGGAAGACCATGCTCGCGTCGCGGCTGCCCGGGATCCTGCCCGACCTCACCGCCGAGGCGGCGCTCGAGGTCGCCTCGCTGCGTTCACTCGCCGGGCGGCGCGTCGGCGAGACGCTCTCGGTGCGGCCGCCGTTCGAGGCGCCGCACCACACCGCGTCGGCCGCGGCCATGGTGGGCGGCGGCAGCCGTGTCATCCGGCCGGGCGCCGCGGCGCGCGCCTCCCACGGCGTCCTCTTCCTCGACGAGGCGCCCGAGTTCCCGTCCGCCGTGCTCGACGCGCTCCGTCAACCGCTCGAGTCCGGCGAGATCAGCATCCACCGCGCGAACGCCGTCGCCACCTATCCAGCGCGGTTCCAGCTCGTGCTCGCCGCCAACCCGTGCCCGTGCGGCGGGGGCGAGACGCCGAACGACGGCTGCACGTGCCCGCCGGCGGCCAAGCGCCGGTACTTCGCCCGGATCTCGGGGCCCTTGCTGGACCGGGTCGACCTGCAGCTCTGGGTCAACCGCATCACGCCGGCGACGCTCCGCATGCCCCTCGAGGCCGGGCGGATGACCTCTGCGGAGGCGAGGGCGGTCGTGGACCGCGCGCGGCGCGCCGCGGCCGAGCGACTCGCCGGAACCCCGTGGCGCACGAACTCCGAGGTCCCCGGCCCGTGGCTCCGAGGCGAGGGCGGCCTGCATCCCGGCGGTCGGGCCACTCGTGCCCTCGACGCCTCGCTCGAGCGCGGCTCCGTGACGATGCGCGGTTATGACCGCGTGCTGAAGACCGCGTGGACGATCGCCGACCTCGAGGGAGCCGACCGGCCGCGCGCCGAGCACGTGGGTCGCGCGCTGGGAATGCGACGGGGGATGGCGGCATGACTCGACTCGACGATGCCGTGACCGATCTCGCGGGCGAGCTCCTGGAGATCCGCGGGCAGCATGATGCGACGCCCCCGCGGCTCGTGATCGCCTCGGCCATCCTCGGGTTCGTCTCCGAGCCCGGCGACGGCGTGCTCGGGCGGCTGGTCGCCGCGCTCGGCGCCGAGCGGACCGCCGCCGCACTCATCGAGCACCGGCCTGCGGAGGAGTGGATCACCGCAGCGAGCGACGCGGGCGCCGCCGTCAGTGCCCGCGAGCTGGGTGCCGGGCTCGACCGTTGGCGCCCGAGGGTCGACTCCGCGGCGTTCGCTCGCGCGATCGGCCAGGCCGCCCGGGTCGGCGCCCGGCTGCTGTTGCCCTCCGACGCCGACTGGCCCGACGGCGTAGACGGGCTCGATGCGCACGCCCCGTTCACCCTCTGGGTTCGCGGTCGCCTCGAGGCGCTCGCCGCATCACCCTCGATCGCGCTCGTCGGTGCGCGAGCCGCGACGCACTACGGCGAGCACGTCGCCATCGAGGCTGCAGCCGGACTCGTCGACCGAGGCTTCGCGATCGTCTCCGGCGGCGCGTACGGCATCGACGGCACGGCGCACCGATCGGCGCTCGCCAACGGCGGCACCACGGTGGCGTTCCTCGCCGGTGGAGTCGACCGGTTCTATCCAGCGGGCCACGAGGCGCTCCTCGGACGTATCGCCGAGACCGGCGCCGTCGTGTCGGAGCTGGCCTGCGGCGCCGCACCCACCCGCTGGAGGTTCCTCCAACGGAATCGCCTGATCGCGGCGTCGTCAGACGCCACGGTCGTGCTCGAGGCGGGCATGCGGTCGGGCTCGCTCAACACCGCCGGGCACGCCGCGGCGCTGGGCCGCCCGCTCGGAGCCGTTCCCGGGCCGGTCACGAGCCCCGCCTCGGCGGGTTGCCACCGCCTCATGCGGGAGTTCGACGCGGTCTGCGTCACGGATGCCGCGCAGATGGCGGAGCTCGTGCCCACGACCGGTTCGGCGACCGACGACGCGCCCGCTGACGATGCGCACGGCCTCGTGGCTGCGCGTGCGTCGGACGAGCTCACCGACGACGAGCGGCGCGTGCTCGACGCACTCGGCGTCCGCCGCGCACGGACCATCATCGAGCTCGCCGAACGCGCCGACCTCGGCGTCGGTTCCGTGATGGGCGCGCTGGGCGCCCTCGAGGCGACCGGGCTGGCACGCGCGGAGCGCGACGGGTGGGTTCGCCGTCGATCGGCGTGACAGCGGCGCGCGCGCCGACGGTGGTCCTAGGCTGGCCGCGGAGGCAGACATGGACCACCCTCGGCTCGGACGGTACCCCGCGGCACGGCACGTGATCGCCCACCTCAGCGATACGCACTTCCTCGCGGGCGGTGCGCCCCTCGGCGGGCGCGCCGACACCGTCGCCCACCTCGAACGCGCCGTGACCCAGCTGCGCCGGCTCGCCGGGTCGCTCACGGCGATCGTCGTGACCGGCGATGTCGCCGACCTCGGCGAACCCGACGCGTACCGTCGCATCCGCGGCATCCTCGAGCCGCTCGCCGCGGAGACCGGCGCGCGCCTCGTCTGGGCCATGGGCAATCACGACGAACGGGGGCCGTTCACCGAGATCCTGCTCGGCGAGCCCGGAGGCGACGCACCGGTCAATCGGGCGATCGACCTCGCGGGCCTCCGACTCATCACGCTGGACACGAGCGTGCCGGGCTACCACCACGGCGTGCTCGAACCCGCGACGCTCACCTGGCTCGACGAGGTGCTGTCCGAGCCCGCCACCGGCGGCACCGTGCTCGCCATGCATCACGCCCCGATCGCGACGCCGCTCGCGCTCATGGACATCCTCGAACTGAGGGGCCAGGACGAGCTCGCCGAGGTCGTGCGAGGACGCGACGTCCGCGCCATCCTCGGCGGCCACCTGCACTACCCGACGCAGGGCAGCTTCGCCGGTATCCCCGTCTTCGTCGCCGGAGCGCTCGCCTACACCATGGACCTGTCGGCGCCGCCGCGGGAACTCGTCGGCATCGACGGAGGGCACTCGGTCTCGCTCGTGCACCTGTTCGAGGAGGATGTCGTGACCTCGGTGGTCCCGGTCGGCGAGTTCCCCGAGATCACGAGCTTCGGCGAGCAGTTCCTGCGCGAGATCGAAGGCCTCGACGAAGCCGGCCGTCTGGAGCGCTTCTCGCGCAAGCGCCAGGCTTCCGCCGATGGCTGACGCGATCGCGCCCGCCCGGCTGGACGCGCTGGTCGACCGGTACCTCGAACACGTCGCCATCGAGCGCGGCTACTCGGCTCGCACCGTCGCGGCCTACGCCTCCGACCTCGCCGACCTCGCCAGATATGCTGAAACGCGCGGAATCCGCGACGCCGACGGACTCGGTCTCGACCTCCTCCGCGACTGGCTCTGGGTCGCGACGGAGCGCGGACTCGCCCGAGCGACGGTCGCGCGTCACGCGGCATCCGCGCGCGGCTTCGGCGCCTGGCTCGAGCGCGCGGGCGTCGTCTCCACCGACCCCGCCGTCCGGCTCCGCGCACCCCGCGCCTCACGCACGCTGCCGCGCGTCGTCGCCGCGCCGGCGGTCACCGCGCTGCTCGACGGCCTGCAGGCGAACGCCGCCGACGGCGACCCGGTAGCGGTGCGCGACCTCGCGATCATCGAGCTGCTCTACGCGTGCGGACTGCGGGTGTCGGAACTCGTCGGGCTCGACATCGACGATGTCGACCGCGGCAACCGCACCGTGCGCGTGACCGGCAAGGGATCGAAGGAGCGTGTCGTTCCCTTCGGGGCGCCGGCGGCCGCGGCGCTCGACCGATACCTCGGCGGCGCCAGAGCGGCGATCCTGGCGAGCGCGCACCCCGACGGGCGGGTCGGGGCCAAAGCGCCGGGGGCCGAGCTCGCCGTCTTCCTCGGCGTGCG
This sequence comes from Agromyces sp. NPDC029043, assembly GCF_055564615.1. Taxonomy (NCBI): domain Bacteria; kingdom Bacillati; phylum Actinomycetota; class Actinomycetes; order Micrococcales; family Microbacteriaceae; genus Agromyces; species Agromyces sp. NPDC029043. The sequence continues at coordinate 96,710 of NZ_JBVHVX010000003.1, forward strand.
CGGTGCGCGACTCGGCGTGCGAAGCGTGCACCGCCTCGTCGCCGGGCTGCTCCGCGAGTTGCCCGGATCCGGGCCCGCAGGCCCGCACGCGTTCCGTCACAGCGCGGCGACGCACCTCCTCGACGGCGGCGCCGACCTCCGGGCGGTGCAGGAGTTCCTCGGCCACGCGAGCCTCGGCACCACCCAGATCTACACGCACGTCTCCGCGGAACGGCTCAAGCAGACCTACCGGACCGCGCACCCGCGGGCCTGAATCGCCGTCGTCTCAGCGCTCGAGCGGCAGGAGCACCGCGCGCGGTACACCGCCGAGGAGCAGCAGGGGCGAGACGTACTCGCCGTGCACGCGCACGCCGAAGTGCACGCACACACGGTCGCAGTGACCCCCCTCCGCCACGACGCCGACCGCCCCGCCCTCGGCGACGGCGGCGCCGGTCGTCACCGTCGCTGCGACGGGCTCGATCGAGCTCACGACGCCGTCGCCATGGTCGACGGAGAGCACCGGGCGGCCCGCGACGGGCCCGGCGAACGACACGACGCCGTCGGCCGGTGCATGGACCACGTCTCCGGCTGCCGCGGCGAGGTCGATGCCGCGATGCCCGGCCGCATACGGCGTGGGCGGCGCTCGGAACGGCTGGACCAGTCGCACCGGTGGGGTCACCGGCCACGTCCACATCGCCGGCGCGCCGGACGCCGGTACGGCGACCTGCGGTGCGACGAGGTTCCGGGCAGCGGAGGCAGCGGTCCCGGGGCACAGCGGAAGCAGCACGAGCGCGACGCCGATCGTGAGCACCACGCGGACCACGCCGCGGCCGACTGGAGAGGACATGCGTGGAGCATGCCCGCCGTGGCATCCGTCCCGTTCCGCCGACCCCGTACCGGAGCGGAACGGGCCGTCGACGAGCGGCTGTGGAGGACCGGTCCGGCCGGGCGTGCCGTGATAGCATGTCCGGAGCGCCCCGCCTGTCGGGGCGACTACGCGTGCCCATTCGGCCACCGACTCCACTCAGTCCCGCCCGTGCTCTCGAAGCCGGGCCGGCGGAGCCGTGCCGGGCACCAGGGCTTCCGGCCGCCGGCCGGGGCGACAACTGAGAACAGAAGGAGAACGGCCATGGCCGTCGTCACCATTCGCCAGCTGCTCGACAGCGGCGTGCACTTCGGGCACCAGACCCGCCGTTGGAACCCGAAGATGAAGCGCTTCATCTTCACCGAGCGTTCCGGCATCTACATCATCGACCTGCAGCAGTCGCTGGCCTACATCGACAAGGCCTACGACTTCGTCAAGGAGACGGTCGCGCACGGCGGCACCATCCTCTTCGTCGGCACCAAGAAGCAGGCGCAGGAGTCGATCGCCGAGCAGGCGACGCGCGTCGGCCAGCCCTACGTCAACCAGCGCTGGCTCGGCGGCCTCCTCACCAACTTCACCACGGTCTCCAAGCGCCTCGCTCGCATGAAGGAGCTCGAGGAGCTCGACTTCGAGGGCACCACCTCGGGCTTCACCAAGAAGGAGCTGCTGCTCAAGAAGCGCGAGCTCGACAAGCTCCACAAGTCGCTCGGCGGCATCCGCAACCTCGCGAAGACCCCGTCGGCGCTCTGGGTGGTCGACACCAAGAAGGAGCACCTCGCGATCGACGAGGCCAAGAAGCTCGGCATCCCCGTCATCGGCATCCTCGACACGAACTGCGACCCCGATGAGGTCCAGTACCCGATCCCGGGCAACGACGACGCGATCCGTTCGGTGAGCCTGCTCACGCGCATCATCGCCGACGCCGCGGCCGAGGGCCTCATCCAGCGCCACCAGAAGCCCGAGGAGGGCGAGGAGGCCGAGCCGCTCGCCGAGTGGGAGCAGGAGCTCCTGCAGGCCGGCGCCGCCGAGACCCCCGAGCAGTCGTCGGCCGAGACCGAGAAGGTCGCCGGCACCGAGGCCGAGGCGAAGGCCGAGGCCGCCGAGGTCGTCGACGAGGCGGCTACCGAGGTCGCCGCGACCGAGTCCGAGGCCGACGCCGCGGGCGCCGAGGCGGCCGAGGCCGCCAAGGCCGAGTAAGCCCACCACTCCATCAGCCAGACCACGAGTCCAGGAGACTGCCACAACATGGCCAACTTCACCCTCGAAGACGTCAAGACCCTGCGCGAGCGCCTCGGCACCGGCATGGTCGACACCAAGAATGCGCTCGTGGAGGCCGACGGCGACCTCGAGAAGGCCGTCGAGATCCTCCGCCTGAAGGGCGCGAAGGGCAACGCGAAGCGTGCCGACCGCTCGACCGCCGAGGGCCTCGTCGCCGCCGTCGACAACGGCGACGGCACCGCCTCGCTCATCGAGCTGGCCTGCGAGACCGACTTCGTCGCGAAGGGCGACAAGTTCGTCGGCCTCGCCGACCGCGTGCTCGCCGCCGTCGCCGCGGCCCGTGCCGAGACCGTCGAGGCCGCCCTGGCCGCGCCGGCCGAGGGCAAGACCGTCGCCGCCGTGATCGACGAGGATGCCGCCATCCTCGGCGAGAAGGTCGAGCTGCGCCGCGTGCGCCTCGTCAAGGGCGAGAACTTCTCGATCTACCTGCACAAGACGTCGAAGGACCTGCCCCCGCAGGTCGGCGTGGTGCTCGGCTACGCCGGCGCCGACGCCGAGACCGCCCGCTCGATCGCGCAGCACATCTCGTTCGCCGCGCCGGAGTACCTCACGCGTGAGGACGTCCCGGCCGAGGCCGTCGAGAAGGAGCGCACGATCGTCGAGCAGATCACGCGCGAGGAGGGCAAGCCCGAGGCCGCCCTCCCGAAGATCGTCGAGGGTCGCCTCGGCGCCTTCTTCAAGCAGGTCGCGCTGCTCGAGCAGGACTACGCCAAGGACAACAAGCTGTCCGTCGGCAAGGTCGTCTCCGACGCGGGGCTGACCGTCACCGACTTCGCCCGCTTCAAGGTCGGCGCGTAAGTTGCGACAGGGGAGTCCGGATCGCCTCGGCGATCCGGACTCCTTTGCTGTGTCCGGATGCCGCGACTCCCTGCGGCACGCGGGCGCCGCCCGGCCGGCAGCCGGGCGGAACCGGTCGGGTCGCTGCGGCCCGGACCGGCGAACCACTAGTTTTGACTCCCAGAGGGGAAGGATCGGTCGCTCATGACGGAACACAGGCGCAGGGTCATGCTCAAGCTGTCGGGCGAGGCGTTCGGCGGTGGGGCGCTCGGGGTCAACCCCGACGTGGTGAGCCAGATGGCCCGCGAGATCGCCGATGCCGCCCGCACCGTCGAGGTCGCCATCGTGGTCGGCGGCGGCAACTTCTTCCGCGGCGCCGAGCTCTCCGAGCGCGGGATGGATCGCGGACGCGCCGACTACATGGGCATGCTCGGCACCGTGATGAACTCCCTCGCCCTGCAGGACTTCCTCGAGCAGGCCGGTGCCGAGACGCGCGTGCAGTCGGCGATCTCGATGACGCAGGTGGCCGAGCCCTACATCCCCCGTCGCGCCGAGCGCCACCTCGAGAAGGGGCGGGTCGTGATCTTCGGCGCGGGCGCCGGCCTGCCCTACTTCTCGACCGACACGGTCGCGGCGCAGCGCGCCCTCGAGATCGACGCCGACGTGGTGCTCGTCGCCAAGAACGGCGTCGACGGCGTCTACACCGACGATCCGCGCACGAATCCCGACGCGCGCAAGATCGACCGCATCAGCTATCAGGAGGCCCTGCAGCGCGGACTGAAGGTCGTCGACTCGACCGCGTTCAGCCTCTGCATGGACAACGGCATGCCGATGGTCGTGTTCGGGATGCAGCCCGCCGGCAGCGTCACGAAGGCGATCCTCGGCGAGGATCTCGGCACCGTGGTGAGCAACGGCGAGCCCGCCATCGCTCGATAGACTGGCCCGAGCCCGAGAGAAGGAGTTCCCGTGATCGCGGATGTACTTTCCGAAGCAAGTGCACGCATGCAGAAGGCCGTCGAGGTCGCGAAGGACGACTTCGCATCCGTCCGGACCGGGCGCGCGAACCCGCAGCTCTTCCAGAAGATCATGGTGAGCTACTACGGCACGCCGACGCCGCTGTCGCAGCTCGCCTCGCTCAACAACCCCGAGGCCCGCACCCTCGTCGTCACGCCGTACGACAAGAGCGCGCTGAAGGACATCGAGCAGGCCATCCGCGACACCCCGAACCTCGGGGCGAACCCGACCAACGACGGCAACATCGTCCGGGTGACGCTGCCCGAGCTCACCGAGGAGCGCCGCAAGGAGTACGTCAAGATCGTCCGCTCGAAGGCGGAGGATGCGCGGGTGTCGGTCCGCAACATCCGCCGCAAGACGAAGGACGACCTCGACGCGCTCAAGGGCGAGGTCGGCGACGACGAGGTGGCGCGCGGCGAGAAGGAGCTCGAGCACATCACCAAGTCGCACGTCGACCAGATCGACGATGCGCTCAAGCGCAAGGAAGCCGAACTCCTCGAGGTCTAGGGGCCGAACATGACAGGCGGTCCCGAGGGGGAGGGTCCGGACTCCGGCGACGAACGGCATCCCGGGCGAGGGGAGTTCCGCGCGCAGATGCACCAGGCGCGCGTCGACCTCGAGCGGCAGCTCGAGACGTCGCGCGCGCAGTTCGACCAGGCGCAGGAGCGAATCAACGCCCGCACGGGTCGCAACCTGCTGGTCGCGATCGTCATCGGCGTGGTCTTCGGCGGTGCGCTGCTGCTGAGCCTCCTGGTCGTCAAAGAGCTGTTCATGGTGTTCGCGGTGGTCGTCGCCGGGTTCGCCAGTTCGGAACTGGCCGCCGCGCTCCGTCATGGCGGCTACCTCGTGCCGCGCATCCCGACCGTGGCGGCCGCGGTCATCGCCGTGCCGATCTCCTACTACGGAGGCGCCGCTGGGCAGCTCGTCGCAGTGCTCGGCGGCATGGCGCTGGTCGTGGTCTGGCGGCTCGCCGAGCAGGCGTCGCCGACGGTCCGCACCGGCTCGAGCGGGCTGGTGCGCGACCTCGGCGCGGGCGTGTTCGTGCAGGGCTACGTCACGTTCCTCGCGACCTTCATCGTGGTGCTCACCGCGGGCGACGGCGGGCAGTGGTGGACCCTCGCCTTCATCATCACGGCCGTGGCGACCGACACCGGCGCGTACGCGTTCGGGCTCGCATTCGGCAAGCATCCGATGGCCCCGGTCATCAGCCCGAAGAAGACCTGGGAGGGCTTCGCCGGGGCGGCGCTGATGAGCCTCGTGGCCGGCGTCATCCTCGCCCTGTTCATGCTCGGCCAGCCCTGGTGGTTCGGTCTGGTGTTCGGCGCCGCGATCCTGCTGACGGCGACGCTGGGCGACCTCGCCGAGTCGCTCATCAAGCGCGACCTCGGCATCAAGGACATGAGCTCGTGGCTGCCCGGCCACGGCGGCTTCCTCGACCGGCTCGACTCGATCCTGCCGTCGGCCGCGGTGGCGTACGCGGCCTTCCGGGTCTTCGGGTGATCGTGCGCGATACTGGTGCGGTGGATGCCACGTTCCCCCGCGCCCGCAGGAACCAGCTGGGCTACAAGACGATCGAGGTCGAGGAATTCCTCCAGCGCGCGCGGCGCGCGTACGACGGACGGCCGCAGCCCGACGACCCCCAGCTCGACGCGGAGCGCATCCGCCTGACCGCCTTCTCGATGCAGAAGGGCGGCTACTCGACGGCGCACGTCGACGCGGCCATGGAGCGGCTCGAGGATGCTTTCGCGCATCGCGAGCGGCAGATCGCCTCACGGCTGCACGGCGACGAGGCGTGGCTCGCCGAGGCGCGCACGACCGCGCAGGTCGTCGCCAATCGGCTCGCCCGTCCCGAGGGCGAGCGCTTCGACCGGGTCAGCGTGCTGGCACTCGGCTACGACGTGCACGAGGTCGACCGCTTCGCGGACCGTCTCACGCGGTACTTCCGCGACGGCTGGCCGATCGCGATCGACGACGTGCGCGGCGTCGTGTTCTCCGCGCAGCGCGGCGGCTATCGCGAGTCGCAGGTCGATCTCGTGCTCGACGCGGTCGTCGATGTGATGCTCGCGGTCAGGTGACGCGGGATCGGTTCGATTCGGCGAGTTCCCTCCGATACACTCGTCGAATCGTGGGCAGGCATTCGGGCGAATACGGCGATGAGCCGATCGAGGTCGCTCGCGCGCCCCGCGGTATGAGCGTCGCCGGCCGCGTGAAGCAGGGGGCGACGGTCGTGGTCGCGTTCGCCGCTTCGGTCAGCTTCCTCCTCGTCAACATCGTCGACCCGTACTCCGGCGCCACGGCGTCGTCGACCTACGTCCCCGCCGACCGGTTCGGCGGGCAGGCCGCGCAGCAGTTCGCCGTCGACGGCGAGGTCGCCGCGGCATCGGTCGCGTCCGAGGGCTACCTCGTCGAGAAGAAGCCCGAGCCCGAGCCCGAACCCGCCGAGGCGGCCGGCTGGGCGCCGCCCGCCGTCGTGCCCGACCCGGGTTCGGCGCAGGCGTACGCGGCCGGGGCGGTCGCCGCCCGTGGCTGGCCGAGCACCGAGTTCGACTGCCTGGTCGCGCTCTGGAGCAAGGAATCCGGATGGCGCGTGAACGCGTACAACGCATCGAGCGGGGCGTACGGCATCCCGCAGGCCCTGCCCGGCTCCAAGATGGCCACCGCCGGCGCCGACTGGGCGACGAACGCCGCCACGCAGATCGAGTGGGGCCTCGGCTACATCACCGCCCGCTACGACGCGCCCTGCGGCGCGTGGGCTCACTCCCAGAGCGTCGGCTGGTACTGAGCCCCTTCGGGCCCGGCCATAGACTGGGAGCATGCCTCGCTCGCACCGCTCCCTTGGTCGCGCGGCGAAGGCCCGCGAACCGCATCCCGAACTCGACGTCGAGCGACTGACCGCCGGCTGGCGGCGCACCGAGGTCCGGGGCGGTCGCGAATGGAACGTGCAGCCCGTCGGCGAGGCGCAGGCGGCGAAGGCCTACCTGTGTCCCGGCTGCGGCCTCGAGATCGAGCCCGGGACCGCGCATCTCGTGGCCTGGCGCGCCGATGGCGTGCTCGGCGACGCGGCCGACCTCGCCTCGAGGCGGCACTGGCACACGCACTGCTGGAGGATCGGACCGAAGTGACCGACGAGACGATGACCGAGATCCGCGCGGGCGTCGAGTTGCCCGCGAACCGCGAGCAGATCGAGCTCCGCACGAGCGATGGCCTCCGGCTGGTCGGCGAGCTCGCCACGCCGGTCGACCGCGCGCCCGTCGCGACGCTCGTGACGCTGCATCCGCTCCCCACGGCCGGCGGCTTCATGGACTCCCACATCATCCGGAAGGCAGCGGCGCGCCTTCCGGCGCTCGCCGGCCTGGCCGTCCTCCGGTTCAACACGCGTGGCACGACCTCGCCGCGCGGCACGAGCGACGGCGCGTTCGGCGAAGGCGTCGCCGAGCGGGCGGATGTCGCGGCGGCGATGCGCTTCGTCGAGGAGCGCGGCCTCCCGAACCCGTGGCTCGTCGGCTGGTCGTTCGGCACCGAGCTCGCGCTCAAGTACGGCCTCGAGCACGGCATCGCGGGTGCGATCCTCCTCTCGCCGCCGTTGCACCGCACCAGCGACGAGGAGCTTGCGCGGTGGCGATCGGCTCCGGTGCCGCTCATCGCGGTCATCCCCGAGCACGACGACTACCTGCGGCCCGCCGAGGCGGCCGAGCGGTTCGCCGACCTGCCGCACCTGACCCGCATCGACGTCGCGGGCGGCAAGCACCTCTGGGTGGGGGAGTCGCAGACGCGGCGCGTCCTCGACGAGATCGTTCGGGCGGTCAATCCGTCGGCGCTGCCGTTGCCGACCGAGTGGCCAGCGGCGTCCGTCACCCAGCCGACGGCCTGAGCCGCGGCGACGGAGCCACGGCGGGGCGCGGGTCAGCGCTCGTTCTGTCGGGGGATGACGACCTGCTTGATGATGAGCAGCATGGCCGCGGCGATCGGAATCGCGACCAGGGCGCCGAGGATGCCGAGCAGCGCGCCGCCCGCGAGCGCCGCCACGACCACGAGCGCGCCCGGCACCTTCACGGCCCGGCTCATGATGCGCGGCGACAGCACGTACGCCTCGATCTGCATGTAGATGAGGTAGTACACGGCCGCCGTCAGCGCGGTCAGTGGCGACCCGATGCCCGGGATGAGGCAGATCAGCACGATGAGGATGGAACCGGTGAGCGTGCCGACGAGCGGCACGAGCGAGAACAGGAACGCGATGAACGCGAGCACCGCGGGGAACGGCGCCTGGATGATCGAGAGGAACGCGAAGCTCAGGAAGCCGTTCACGGCGGCCAAGGAGACCTGGCCGATGACGTAGCGGCCGACCGACTGCGTGATCTGCTCGGTGAGGTCGGCGAACCGCGCGCGTCGCGAGGCCGGGACGAGCTGGTACGTCGCGCGCTTCATGGCGTCGAGCGACGCGGTGAAGTACACGGTCAGGACGGCGACGACGATCACCGCGAACACGCCGCCGCCGATGGCGAGCGCGACCGCCCAGACGCCGCCGAGCAGCTCGCTGAGCTTGTCGGGGTTGGTGAAGAACTCGGTGAGCGCCGCGCCCGCCTGTTCGCTGATCTCGTCGATCTTCAGCAGCGGGAACTGCGCCTGGAGCCACTCGATCCAGTCGACCCGATTCAGCTGCGCCACGATCCCGGGGATCTGGGCGATCAGCTCGGCGACCTGGTCGACGATGATCGGGATCACCGCGAGCAGCAGCGCCGCGACGACGGCTGCGACGCCGAGGATGACCAGGACGATCGCGGCCCAACGCGGAAGCCCTCGGCGCTCGAGCCCGCTGACGGCGGGCTCGAGGCCGAGGGCGAGGAACAGCGCGGCCCCGATGTAGGTCAGGATCGTGGACAGGCTCGAGACGGCCGAGAGGATCAGGAGTCCGACGCCCACGCCGAGCGTGCCGACGAGGGCGATGCGGAACGCGTTCTGGATCCTCACCGCCGCGCCCAGGCCGTTCCCGTCCGCTACTTCCGGTTCGCGACCTGCTCGGCCTGCGTGAGCACGCCGCGCAGACTCTCGAAGTAGCCGGCGACGGCGTCGCGCTCGATCTTGATCTGCGCGAGGCGGTCCTCGGCGTCAGCGACGAGGGAGCGGGTGCGCTCCTCGGCGTCGGCGATGAGCTTGCGTGCCTGCGCGTGGGCCGCGGCGACGCGCTCGCGCGCCTCCTCATCGGCCTTCTCACGGGACGCGGCCGCTTCGGACCGAACCTCGGTCTCGAGTCGCTCGGCCTCGGCACGGCTCTGGTTGGTGCGGGCGATCGCCTCCTCGAGCTCGGCATTGGCGTCGTCGAGGAACTTCCTGGTCTGCTCGGCGGCCTGCTGCTGGGCGGCGAGGAGCTCCTGCTCGGCCTCGTCGCGCTTCGTGGCGAGCTCGGAGTCGAGGTCCATTCGCGCCCGCTCGATCTCGCGGCGCATGCGGTTGACCTCGTGCGTGGTCTTCTTCTTCATCGACGTGAGCTGATTGTCGAGGTCGATGCGCGCCTGCTCGGCCTCGGCCTCGAAGTCGGCGCGGGCCTGCTCCTGCTCGAGCGCGAGGTCGGCCCGCATCTGGTCGAGCTCGGCGGCGTGCTTGGCACGGATGCGGTCGAGCTCGTGCTGCAGCTTCAGGCGCGTGGTCTCGGACTCCCGCTCGAGGTCGACCGTGGTCTGCCGGCGCTGCTGCTCGAGCTTCGCGCGCTCGGCCTCGAGCTCGCGCTCGAGGTCGGTGCGCGCCTGCTCGAGCTCGTGGTCGAGCGCCGCGCGACGCTCCTCGACCTCGGCCGCAATGGCCGCGCGCGACTCCGCGGTCTCGCGCTCGAGATCGAGGCGGGCCTGCTCGGTCTCGCGGGCCAGGTCGATGCGGGCCTGCTCGGTCTCCTTGGCCAGCTCGGCGCGCTTCTGGTCGAGTTCGATCGCCACCTCGGCACGCGTCTGCTCGGTCTCCTCCTGGAGGCCCGCGGCGGCGGCGCGCGCCTCGTTCGCCTCGGTGTTGGCGGCGACCAGCATCTCGGCGGCCTTGCGCTCGGCCTCGGCGATGAGCGCGGACGCCTCGCGCTTGGCGGTCGAGCGCACCTCGGCCGCCTCGGTCGCGGCGGCGCCGCGGACGGATGCCGCGTCGCGCTCGGCGTCGTCGCGGAACTGCTCGCTCGACTCCTGCGCGCGGGCGACCATGTCGTCGGCCTCGGCACGCGCGTTCTCGAGGAGGCGGTTGGCCTGCGCGCGCGCTTCGGAGAGCGTGCGCTCGGCGAGCTCGTGCGCGTCGGAGCGCATCAGGTGCGCCTCGTCCTCGGCGGCGCGGCGCAGCTTCTCGGCGTCGATGTCGGCCTGGGCGATGAGGCGCGTGGACTGCTCCTCCGCCACGCGCAACGTGTTCTCGAGCTTGGTGCCGAGTCCGGAGAACGTGGGGCTGCCGACCTCCTCGAGCTCGGCGGTCAGCTCCTCGATGCGGGCGAGGAGTCGCTTGTTCTCCTTCTGCACCTCGCCGGACGCGTTGTTCGCGGCGATGATCTCGCGGCGGAGCGCGTTGATGCTCCGGTCGACCTCGTCCTTGTCGTATCCGCGGAAAACCTGCGTGAACTCGGTCTCTTCGACGGCCAATTCTTCCTCCGGAGTCGTGTCCCGCGATGTGGGGGGTTGTGGGGGTGCGCGGGTCGCCTCCGATCATACGGCCGGGCGCCCGCACGCGGGGCCCTCGTGTCCGTCCTGTGACCGCAGGGTCGGCCCGCGCCGCCGCGGGTGGCCCCGCCCCGCCACCATCCAGTCATCGGTGAGGCGACTCCCAGACAGGGTCGGTAGTGTTGGGTGTCTTTGTCGGATGCCGCGTGGGCGGCCTGGAGGTAACTGCGTGCGATTCGTTCTCGCCATTCTGGCGTTCGCCGCCGCGGCCGTGCTGATCGGTTTCGGCATCGCGCAACGGACGGTCTTCCTGGAGCCCGATGAGGTCTCCCTCGAGACCGTCGTCGACAGCCAGGCCGATTACATCGTGCTCCAGCCCGACGCCCTCGCGGCGAACCCGGGCAAGCAGACCATCACGGTCTCCGGAGCCGAGTCCGTGTTCCTGTCGTACGGTCGCACCGCCGACGTCGAGGCCTGGATCGGCGACGACTCGTACGTCGCGGTCGGGTACGACGCCGAGACCGGCGAGTTCACCGACGAGGTGGTCACCTCCTCGACCGCCGACGACGACACGCCCGCCACGCCGGCACCGGAGGCCGGCGCCGCCTCCGAGGCCGAGACGCCGGCGGCCTCGCCCGCCGGAAGCGACCTGTGGCTCGACGAGCTGACCGGCGAGCGTACGCTCACCACGACGGTCGACGTGCCCGAGGGCATCTCGGTGCTCCTCGCGTCCGACGGCACCGAGCCGGCGCCCGGCTCCATCGAGGTGGCCTGGCCGCTCGACAACTCCACGCCGTGGGCGGGACCGCTCATCGTCGGCGGTGCACTGGTGTTCCTCGTGGGCATCGCTCTGGTCGTCTCCGGGCTGATCGCCCACCGCCGCTCGCGCGGCCCGCGCCGCAACCTCCCGCGCGGCCCCAAGGGCAAGCTCGCGCGCGCGCCGCGTCCGTCGCGGTCGCAGCAGAGGGCCGCATCCGGCGCCGGACCTCGGCGATCGCTGGGCCGCCAGCGTCGCGCCCTCGTCGCACCCCTGCTGCTCGTGCCCGCGCTCGCCCTCTCTGCCTGCTCCGCCGACTACTGGCCCGACCTCGGCTCGGCACCCGAGACCACCGCGCCTGCGACGCCGGTGGCGACTGCCGACGGCGACGAGGAGACCGAGGAGTCGGAGGCGCCCGAGGTCGTCCCGGCCGTCACCGTGCCGCAGATGGAGCGCATCATGCGCAGCATCGCCGTCTTCACGACCGAGGTCGACGAGGCCCGCGACACCGACCGCCTCGGGGAGCGGTTCACCGGCCCTGCGCTCGAGGCGCGCACGGCGAACTACGCGATCCGCGGCTCGATCGCCGAGCATCCCGCACTGCCCGCCATCCCGGCTTCGCCGCTCACCCTCACGCTCCCGCAGCAGGCGACCGGTTGGCCGCGCACGGTGCTGACGATCGCGAAGAACAGCGACGACGAGACCGTGGCGCCGACCGCGCTCGTCCTCCGACAGGAGTCCCCGCGCGAGAACTACAAGGTGCTCTACGCGACGGCGCTCGTGCCCGACGCCGACGTGCCCGAGGTCGCCCCGGCGAGCATCGGCGCGCCGCCGATCAACCCCGAGTTCAAGGGCCTCGTCATGCCGACCGGCCAGGTCGCGCCGGCCTACGCCGACGTCCTGCTGAAGGGCGACGAGTCGCCGCACGCGGCCCTGTTCGACCCCGAGGGCGACGTGATCCGCCAGCAGCTCGGCGTCGAGGGCCAGAAGGCCATCGCCGAGGCGCTGCCCGACACGGCCGACATCGCGTTCTCGAACGTGGTGGGCGACAGCCCGACGGTCGCGCTCGCCACGAACGACTCCGGAGCGCTCGTGACCGTGTCGCTCGAGCAGACCGAGAAGGTCACCCCGAACGACGGCGGTACGATCGGGTTCGAGGCCGGCGCGCCCGGTGCCGCCCTCTCCGGATTCAGCGAGAAGAGCGCGAAGGGCGTCCAGCGCGTGATCGGCATCCAGCTCATGTTCTACGTCCCCGCGGTCGGATCCGACGAGCAGATCCGACTGCTCGGCTGGTCGGAGTCCCTCATCGGAGCATCGGAGGTCCAGTGACGAACGCCGTTCCCCCGCAGCAACCCGCGAACCTCCGCGGCGCGGTCGACCTGTCTGCGCTGGTGCACCGCGACGAACGGCGGGCCGATGCCGCGCCGGGCGGAGACACGCCCGGCCGCGCGCAGGGCGGTGTGGTGGTCGCGACCGACGACCAGGGCTTCGGCCAGGTGCTCGAGCTCTCGCGCACGGTGCCCGTCGTGGTCGTGCTCTGGGCCTCGTGGAGCGAGCAGTCCGTGCAGCTCGTCGAGTCCCTCGAGCGGCTCGTGCGCGCCCGTGGCGGCCGGCTGGTGCTCGCCGCGGCCGACGCCGATCGGAGTCCGCAGCTCGTCCAGGCCCTGCAGGCGCGCGCCATCCCCACGCTCGTGGCGCTCGTCGCCGGGCAGCCCGTCCCGCTGTTCGAGGGCGTCCAGCCCGACGACGTCATCGAGCAGGTGTTCGACCAGCTGCTCGAGATCGCCGAGCGCAACGGCGTGACCGGCCGGGTGTCCGGCGAGGATGAGGGGGCCGAGCCCGGCGAGCCGGAGGAGCCGGCGGAGGAGCCGCTGCCGCCGCTGCACCAGGAGGCGTTCGACGCGATCAGCCGCGGCGACTACGCCGCCGCGGCATCCGCGTACAAGACGGCCATCGCACAGGATCCGCGCGACGACCTCGCGGTCGCCGGCCTCGCGCAGGCGAACCTGCTCGGGCGGCTGCAGGGCAAGACGCTCGACGAGATCCGCAATCGCGCGGCGTCGGCGCCCGACGACCTCGAGGCGCAGCTCGACGTCGCCGACCTCGACCTCTCGGGCGGGCACGTCGACGACGCCTTCGCGCGCCTGCTCGACCTCTTCCCGAAGCAGGATGCCGCGGGCAAGAACACGGTGCGCGAGCGCCTGCTCGAGCTGTTCCAGGTGGTCGGCGCCGAGGACCCGCGCGTGACCGCGGCGCGTCGCCGGCTCGCGATGCTCCTGTACTGAGGTCTCGGTCCGCGCCCGGATCCTCCGGGTGCTCCCTGCGTCACTCGGGCTGGAACCACACGGCCGCGAGCGGCGGCAGCGTGAACACCGCCGAGGCCGGCTTGCCGCCCCACGGCTCGTCGGTCGCCTCCACCCCGCCGAGGTTGCCCACGCCCGAGCCGCCGTACTCCGCGGCATCCGTGTTCAGCACCTCACGCCACCGACCGGCCGACGGGACCCCGAACCGCACGCCCTCGTGGGGGCGCCCCGCGAAGTTCACGATGCAGAGCAGCGGCCGGCGCTCGCGGTCGTAGCGCAGGAACGCGATCACGTTGAGGTCGGCCGCGCCGCCCTCGACCCAGTCGAAGCCGGCGGAGTCGTCGTCGAGCTGCCAGAGCGCGGGCGTGTCGCGGTAGCGGCGGTTCAGCGCGCCGACGAGCTCGGCGAGCTGGCGATGGCTCGGCTGGTCGAGGATCCACCAGTCGAGGCCGCGCTCCTCGCTCCACTCGGAGAGCTGCCCGAACTCCTGCCCCATGAAGAGCAGCTGCTTGCCCGGGTGCGCCCACATGTAGGCGAGGTACGCGCGGGTGTTCGCGAGCTGCTGCCAATGGTCGCCGGGCATCTTGCGCACGAGCGAGCCCTTGCCGTGCACGACCTCGTCGTGGCTGATCGGCAGGATGAAGTGCTCGCTGAACGTGTACAGGAACGAGAACGTGAGCTCGCCGTGGTGGTGCGAGCGGTACATCGGGTCGCGCTGGATGTACTGCAGGGTGTCGTGCATCCACCCCATGTTCCACTTGTAGCCGAAGCCCAGGCCGCCCGACGTGGTGGGGGCCGTGACGCCGGGCCACGAGGTCGACTCCTCGGCGATCATCACGACGCCGGGGTTGCGTTTGTACGCGGTCGCGGTGGCCTCCTGCAAGAAGCCGATCGCCTCGAGGTGCTCGCGGCCTCCGTACCAGTTCGGCAACCATTCGCCGTCCTCGCGGGAGTAGTCGAGGTAGAGCATGGATGCCACGGCGTCGACGCGCAGGCCGTCGACGTGCATCTCCTCCAGCCAGAACAGCGCGTTCGCGACGAGGAAGTTGCGCACGCGCGGGTTGCCGTAGTCGAAGACGAGCGTGCCCCAGTCCTTCTGCTCGCCGCGGCGCGGGTCGGCGTGCTCGTACAGCGGTTCGCCGTCGAAGCGCGCGAGCGCCCACTCGTCCTTGGGGAAGTGCCCGGGCACCCAGTCCATGATCACGCCGATGCCGGCCTGGTGCAGCCGGTCGATGAGGTACTTGAGGTCGTCGGGGCTGCCGAATCGCGAGGTGATCGCGAAGTACCCGGTGACCTGGTAGCCCCACGAGCCGCCGAACGGATGCTCCGCGAGGGGCAGGAACTCGACGTGCGTGTAGCCGAGCCACTGCAGGTACTCGACGAGCTCGTCGGCGATGTCGCGGTATCCCTTGCCCGGCCGCCACGATCCGAGGTGGAGCTCGTAGATGCTCATGGGCAGCTCGTGCGGGTTCGAGTGCGCCCGCCGCGACATCCACTCGCCGTCGGCCCACTCGTGTTGCGAGGTCGCGACGACCGACGCGGTCGCCGGCGCGACCTCGGCGCGGCGAGCCATCGGGTCGGCCTTCATGACCCACGCGCCCGACTGGGTGAGGATCTCGTACTTGTACGACGCCCCCGGCTCCACGTCGGGGACGAAGAGCTCCCAGACGCCGCTGGCGCCCATGTTCCGCATGGGGTGGCCCACGCCGTCCCAGCGGTTGAAGTCGCCGACGACGCGCACCGCGCGGGCGCGCGGAGCCCACACGGTGAACGACACGCCGCGCAGCGGGCCGGTCACCGACGGGAACTCCCGGTGGTGGGCGCCGAGGACCTTCCACAACTCCTCGTGGCGGCCCTCCGCGATGAGGTGCAGGTCCACCTCGCCGATGGTGGGCGCATACCGGTAGGGGTCGTCGGCGGTCCACTGGCTGCCGTCGCCGTAGCGGGCGCGTACGCGGTATCCGGTCGGCCCGAACGCGCCAGCGCCCGCCCAGACGCCGTACGCGACGTGCTCGAGCGGCAGCTCGGTGCCGTCGTCGAGCAGCGCGTCGACGCTTGCAGCGAGCGGCCGCCGCACGCGGATGACCGTGTGCGCGCCGCCGTGCGCCGGCGCGTCGAACCCGTGCTGGCCGAGCACCGAGTGCGGGTCGTGGTGGCGGCCCTCCGCGACGGCGAGGATGAGGTCGTCGGGCACCGGGGGCGCCTGGACGGGGGAGGTGTCGGTCATGAGGCGCCTCGAATCACTCGGAGGATGTGCACGGGCTGGGTGAACGCGTCGAGGCGCACGTAGTTGTGCTCGCCCCAGTCCCAGCGTTCGCCGGTGACGAGGTCCTCGACGGCGAACGTCGTGCCGGGGTCGAGGTCGATCGCGGCGAGGTCGAGGTGCACGGTCGTCTCGCGCACCGAGTGCGGGTCGACGTTGGCGACGACGAGGATGGTGTCGTGGTCGGTGTCGGCGTGTCCGTCGATGAACCGCCCCTCGAGGTGCTTGCTGTAGACGAGCACCGAGTCGTCGTCGCTGTAGTGGAAGCGGATGTTGCGCAGCTGGCCGAGCGCGGGGTGCTCGGCGCGGATGCGGTTGAGGATGCCGAGGTAGAGCGCGAGCGAGCGACCCTCCTTCTCGGCGGCCACGAAGTCGCGCGGCTTGAACTCGTACTTCTCGTTGTCGATGGCCTCCTCGGCGCCGGGACGGGCGACCGACTCGAACAGCTCGAAGCCCGAGTAGACGCCCCACGTCGGTGCGGCGGTCGCGGCGATGGTGGCGCGCACCGTGAACGCGGCCGGCCCGCCGAACTGGAGGTACTCGGTGAGGATGTCTGGCGTGTTCACGAACAGGTTGGGCCGCATGAAGTCGGCGGTCTCCTGCGACACGCTCGTCAGGAACTCCTCGAGCTCCTGCTTCGTGTTTCGCCAAGTGAAGTACGAGTACGACTGCTGGAAGCCGACCATCGCGAGCGCCTGCATCATGGCCGGGCGGGTGAACGCCTCGGCGAGGAAGACGACGTCGGGGTCGGTCGCGTTGATGTCGCCGATGAGGCGCTCCCAGAACGCCAGCGGCTTGGTGTGCGGGTTGTCGACGCGGAAGATCCGCACGCCCTGCTTCATCCAGTGCCGCACGATGCGGGTCACCTCGACCACGAGGCCCTCGAAGTCGTCGTCGAAGTTGATCGGGTAGATGTCCTGGTACTTCTTCGGCGGGTTCTCGGCGTACGCGATCGTGCCGTCGGGCAGCGTCGTGAACCACTCCGGGTGCTCGGTCACCCACGGATGGTCGGGCGAGGCCTGCAGCGCGAGGTCGAGCGCGATCTCGATCCCGAGGGCGGCGGCCCGGCGCACGAACGCGCGGAAGTCGGCGAGGCTGCCGAGGTCGGGATGGATGGCGTCGTGGCCGCCCGCCGCGCCGCCGATCGCCCACGGCGAGCCGGGGTCGTGCGGGCCGGGGTTCAACGTGTTGTTCGGCCCCTTGCGGAACGCGACGCCGATGGGATGGATCGGCGGCAGGTACACGACGTCGAAGCCCATCGCGGCGACGCCGTCGAGCCGGCGCTGCGCCGTGCGGAACGTGCCCGACTTCCACGAGCCGTCCTTCTTCAGCTGCCGCGCGCCCTCGGAGCGCGGGAAGAACTCGTACCAGGAGCCGACGCCGGCACGCCGGCGCTCGACGACGATCTCGTGCTCCTCGGAGTCGGTCGTCAGCCGCGCGAGCGGCCGCACGTCGAACTCGGCGAGCAGCGGGTCGTGCAGCAGGGCGCGGCGGGCGGATGGCTCGCCATCGGTCGCACGCAGCGCCGCCGCGTAGGCCCTCAGGCGCTTGCGCACCGCCGCGGGCCGCTCGACCTGCTTGGCCCCTCGTTCCGCCAGGCGCGCGCCGATCTCGTACATGAGCTCGACGTCGACGCCGGCGTCGATCTTGACCTCGGCGTCGTGGATCCACGTGCCCACCTCGTCACCGAACCCCGTCACGTGCCACGACCAGGCGCCCGTCTCGTCGAGCCGCGCCCTGGCCTCCCACCGGTCGGTGCCGGCCGCGAGCGGCGACATCCGGTGCCGTTGCACCGCACCCGACGGGCTCGTGAGCACGAGCATGGCCCCGACCAGGTCGTGCCCCTCGCGGAAGACCGTGGCGCGGAACGGGACCACCTCCCCGGCGAACGCCTTCGGGTTCCATCGCGGATCGGGCAGGGCGGGCGTAAGCCGGGTCACGGGGATCCGGCCGGCACGAACGGGTCGGCTGGTCACGTTCCGACCGTAGCGCGGATGTCCGGCGAACGGCAGCACGGTTTCGCCCGCATGACGAGGCGTGCTACGGCTGCTCGCTCGCGCCTCGCGACCGGATCGTGATGTCCGTTCACCCGGATGTCACACGCGCCCGCCTAATGTGGTCCCGTGAAGCCGATCCGCAAGTTCACCGTCCGGGCCGTGGTGCCGCCGCAGCTCAGCGCGCTCGAGGAGCTCGCCGCGAACCTCCGCTGGTCGTGGCACGAGCCGACCCGACGGCTGTTCGAGCACATCGACCCCGTCGGCTGGCGCCGGTCCGAGCGCGACCCCATCGCGTTCCTCGGCGACGTCGACCCGCGCCGGCTCGAGGAGCTCGCGCACGACGAGGGCTACGTCGGCTGGGCCGAGCGCGAGCGGGAGGGCCTGCGCGCCTATGTGAGCGAGCCGCGCTGGTTCCAGTCGCTCGGCGCCGACACGCCGCGGACGATCGCGTACTTCTCGCCCGAGTTCGGCATCTCGGCGGCACTGCCGCAGTACTCCGGCGGGCTCGGCATCCTCGCCGGCGACCACCTCAAGGCCGCGTCCGACCTCGGCGTGCCCCTGGTCGCCGTCGGGCTGTTCTACAAGGCCGGCTACTTCTCGCAGGCCATCGCACCCGACGGATGGCAGCAGGAGCGCTATCCCGCGCTCGACCCCGACGGGCTGCCGCTGTCGGTGCTGCGGCGAGCCGACGGCACGCCCGTCCAGGTCACGCTCGCGGTGCCGGGCGATCGCAGCCTGCACGCGCGCGTCTGGCAGGCCGCCGTGGGACGCGTGACCCTGCTCCTGCTCGACACCGACATCCCCGCGAACGACGACGACCTCCGCCAGGTCACCGACCGGCTCTACGGCGGTGGGGGCGAGCACCGCCTGCAGCAGGAGCTCCTGCTGGGCATCGGCGGCGTCCGCGCGCTGCGTGCCTGGAGCGAGCTCACCGGCCGCCATTTCCCCGACGTGTTCCACATGAACGAGGGCCACGCGGGCTTCCTCGGCCTCGAGCGCATCTCGGCCTGCATCGGCGAGGGGCTCACGTTCGACGAGGCGCTCCAGTTGGTTCGCGCGGGAACGGTGTTCACGACGCACACGCCGGT
The DNA here is from genome assembly GCF_055564615.1 of Agromyces sp. NPDC029043. Taxonomy (NCBI): domain Bacteria; kingdom Bacillati; phylum Actinomycetota; class Actinomycetes; order Micrococcales; family Microbacteriaceae; genus Agromyces; species Agromyces sp. NPDC029043. Next base: position 115,654 of record NZ_JBVHVX010000003.1, read on the forward strand.
GCCGGCGGGAATCGACCGCTTCGACCGCACCCTCGTCGCCGGGTACCTCGAGTCGGGCCTGCTGCCCGGCGTCGACCCGGCCGACGCGCTGCCGCTCGGTCTCGAACCGGGAGCGCACCCCGACGAGAGCGCCTTCAACATGGCGTTCATGGGACTCCGGCTGGCGCGGCACGCCAACGGCGTCTCGAAGCTGCACGGCGAGGTCAGCCGCGGCATGTTCGCCGACCTGTGGCCGGGCTTCGATCCCGACGAGGTGCCGATCACCTCGATCACGAACGGGGTGCACGCCCCCACGTGGACCGACCCCGCCCTGCTCGAACTCGCCGAGGAGCGACTCGGCACGGGCGACACCGAGCACGCCGACTGGATGAGCCAGGCCGTGAGCGACGCCGAGCTCTGGAGCGTCAAGCGCGGCATGCGGCTGCAACTCGTCGAGGATGCCCGCCGTCGTCTCGCCGCGGCCTGGGCCGACCAGCACGCGGGGGCCGTCGCGCCCGACTGGGTGCGCCGCGTCCTCGACCCCGACGTGCTCACGATCGGCTTCGCGCGCCGCGTGCCCACGTACAAGCGCCTCACGCTGATGCTGCAGGACCCCGACCGGCTCGCCGCGATCCTCACGAACCCCGACCGGCCCGTGCAGTTCGTGATCGCCGGCAAGGCGCATCCCGCCGACGAGGAGGGCAAGCGCCTCATCCAGAAGCTGGTCCAGTTCGCGCAGCGCCCCGACCTGCGCGAGCGGATCGTGTTCCTGCCCGACTACGACATGGGCATGGCCGAGACCCTCTACCCGGGCTGCGACGTCTGGATGAACAACCCGCTCCGCCCGCTCGAGGCGTGCGGCACGTCCGGCATGAAGGCGGCCATGAACGGGGCGCTGAACCTGTCCATCCTCGACGGATGGTGGGCCGAGTACGCCGCCGATGACCACGGCTGGGTCATCCCGACCGCCGATGCGGCGCCCGACCCCGGTGAGCGCGACCGGCTCGAGGCATCCGCCCTCTACGACCTCATCGAGCACCGCATCACGCGCCTGTTCTACGACCGCGACCACGACGGGGTTCCGACCGAGTGGATGACGCGCGTGCGGCGCACGCTCGCGAACCTCTCGCCCGAGCTGGGCGCCGACCGGATGGTGCGCGAGTACGTCGAGCGGCTCTACCGCCCCGCGGCCGAGCACGCCGCGCTCGTCGGCGCGAACGGCGCGAAGCCCGCGCGCGAGCTCGCGGAGTGGGTCGCCGGCGTCCGGGCCGCGTGGTCGGGCGTGCAGGTCTCGCACGTCGAGTCGGGCGGAGTCGAGTCGACGCCGCACGTCGGCGACGAACTGCACCTGCGCGCGCACGTCGCCCTCGGCTGGCTCTCGCCCGACGACGTGTCGGTCGAGGTCGTCTACGGCCACTCGCACGGCGACGACCGCATCGACGACGCGCGCATCGCGGTGCTCGAGCCCGACGGCACCTCCACGACGGATGCCGCGACCCGCGTCTACGTCGGCACCGTCACGCTCGACCGCGCGGGCGCGTTCGGGTACACCGTGAGGGTCGTGCCGCGCCACCCGCTCCTGCTCTCCGCCGCCGAGCTCGGCCTGGTCGCCGCCGCCGACTGAAGCGCTTCATCGAGAACGCTGGCCGCGGCTGCGCGGCACGCGTCAGCGGGGGCGCGCGATCGGGGCGTAGCGGCCGCCCGTGACGGCGATCAGGTCGTCGGGCGCCAGCTCGAGGTCGAGGCCGCGCCGGCCCCCGGACACGAACACGGACTCGCAGAGGATCGCGGTCTCGTCGAGTACGGTGGGCAGCGCCGTCTTTTGGCCGATCGGGCTGATGCCGCCGATGACGTAGCCCGTCTTCCGCTCGGCGACGGCCGGGTCGGCCATCTCGGCGCGCTTCCCTCCGAGTGCCGCCGCGAGCGCTTTCAGGTCGAGCTGGTCGGCGACGGGCACGATCGCGACGGTGAGTGCGCCGTCGACCGTCGCGAGCAGCGTCTTGAACACCCGCGCCGGTTCGAGGCCCAGCTTCTCGGCGGCCTCGAGCCCGTAGCCCGCCGCGCGGGGGTCGTGCTCGTACGCGTGCGCGGTGAAGCGGATGCCGGCGCGCGCGAGCGCGACGGTGGCCGGCGTCCCGGCCGAGCCATCCGTTCGCCTGGCCATCAGCGCCGCTCGGCCCGTTCCTCCGGTGGAACCGTGTCGTCGGCGTCGGGGAGCGCATCGACGTCGGTGGCGAAGGTCGATGCGGCCGCGGCGGCGGGGCCCGGCGACGGCTCACCGGTGGCGCGGAACAGGCGCATGGACTGCGGGGCCACCGCCATCGGCTCACCCGGAGCGAATCGCGCGCCGAGTTCGCCGTCGGGCTCCTCGCGCGAGGAGTCCCACAACAGCTCGTAGTCGTCGACGCCGGGATGCTCGGGCAGCAGGACCTCGGCATCGGTCTCCGAGGCGTGCACGACGAGGAGGATCCGGTTGTACTCCTCGACCTCGGGCGTCGACGCCGCCACGAACTGCAGCGTGCGGTGCGACGCGTCGTTCCAGTGGTCGATCGTCATGGTGTCGCCCTGGGCGTTGTACCAGTCCATCTGCGAGGCGCTCGGCACGGTCTCGCCGAAGCGCCCGTACCGCACGGGCCGCAGCGCCGGGTTCTCGTGGCGCAGCCGCAGCAGGTGCCGAGCGGTCGCCTCGAGCGCTGAGTCGCGGTCGACGCCGTCCCACGCGAGCCAGGTGAGCTCGGAGTCGTGGCAGTACGCGTTGTTGTTGCCGCGCTGGCTGCGGCCGTACTCGTCGCCGGCGGTGAGCATGGGCACGCCGGCCGAGAGCAGCAGCGTGCCGAGCAGGTTCCGGATGCTGCGCCGCCGCGCCGCAGCGATGTCGGCGTCGTCGGTGGGGCCTTCGACGCCGTGGTTGTAGGAGTTGTTGTGGTCGGTTCCGTCGCGGTTGTGCTCGCCGTTGCCGAGGTTGTGCTTGACGTCGTACGCGGTGAGGTCGGCGAGGGTGAACCCGTCGTGCGCGGTGATGAAGTTGAGGCTGGCCAGCGGGCCGCGCTCGGCGGCGAACGTGTTCGACGAGCCGGCGAGGCGCGTGGCGAACCGGCCGATGCCGCTTCCGGGCTCTCCCGCCCGTTCGCGGCGCAGGTCGCCGAGCCAGAAGTCGCGCATGCGGTCGCGGAAGCGGTCGTTCCACTCGCTGAAACCGGCGGGGAAGTTGCCCGTCTGCCATCCGAACGGGCCGACGTCCCAGGGTTCGGCGATGAGCTTCGACGCGCCGATGACGGGGTCGGCGAGCATGCCCTGCAGCAGCGGGTGGTCGGGGGAGTAGGCACCGAGCGCGTCGCGACCGAGCGTCGCGGCGAGGTCGAGCCGGAAGCCGTCGACCTGCAGCTCCTCGGCCCAGTACCGCATCGAGTCGAGCACGAGCCGCGTCGGGGCGTCGTGGCCGAAGTCGAGGGTGTTGCCGCATCCGGTCGTGTCGACGTAGCGTCCGTGCACGTCGTGCCGGTAGTACGACGCGTTGTCGATGCCGCGGAAGCTGTAGGTCGGGCCCTGCCGGCCCTCCTCGGCGGTGTGGTTGTAGACCACGTCGAGCACGACCTCGAGGCCGGCCTCGTGCAGGCGCTTGACCATGCCCGCGAACTCGCGGCGGACGGCCGCGGGCCCCCCGGCCTGGGCCGCGGCACTGGCGTAGGGGGTGTGCGGGGCGAAGAACCCGAGCGTGTTGTAGCCCCAGTAGTTGACCTGGCCCTGGCGCACCAGCCGCTGCTCGGGCACGAACGCCTGCACCGGCAGCAGCTCGACGGTCGTGACGCCGAGGCCCGTCAGGTACTCCAGCGACGCGTCGTGCGCGAGTCCCGCATATGTGCCCCGAAGCTGCTCGGGGATGCGCAGGTTGAGCTTGCTGAACCCGCGGACGTGCGTCTCGTAGACCACCGTGTGGTCGAGGGCCACGCGCGGCTTGGCGACCCCGCCCCAGTCGAAGCCCTCGGACTCGAGCGAGTCGAGCACGACGCCGCGCCACGAGCCGTCGGCCGCGGCCTGCAGCCCGCGCGCCCACGGGTCGAGCAGCGTGTGCACGGGGTTGAACGCGTGCTCGATGCCCGCCGGCCCGTCGACCCGCAGGCCGTACCTGGCGCCCGTGATCAGGGCGGCGGATGTCGCGCTCCACACGCCGTCGGCGCCGCGTTCGAGGGGCACACGGCTGGTCGCCCAGTCCAGGTCGTCGGGGTCGAACACGACCAGTTCCACGGAGGTCGCGTGCTCAGACCAGACGCGGATGCTCCCGCCGTCCGGTCCGCTGCGCACGCCCAGGTCGTGGAGCGGATCGGCGGAGGACATGCGAACTACAGTAGTTCGTAGGGAACCGGTTCCCGATCAGGAGGTGCGCGATGCCGGCCGGCGACGCCGTGTACCTCGATCATGCCGCGACCACGCCGATGCGGCCCGAGGCGATCGATGCGATGACCGCGGCGCTCGGGATCGTGGGCAACCCGTCGTCGATCCACAGCGCCGGCCAGCACGCCAAGCGCGTGCTCGAGGAGTCGCGCGAGCAGGTCGCCGAAACGCTCGGCGCCGACCCGATCGAGGTCGTGTTCACCGGCAGCGGCACCGAGGCGGTGAACCTCGCGATCAAGGGGCTGTACTGGCGTCGGCGGCACGAGACGGGCGCGCACCGGATCCTCATGCCGGCCGGCGAGCACCACGCCACCATCGACACGGTCGAGTGGCTCGCGGGCGCCGAGGGCGCCGAGATCGAGGAGCTCCCGCTCGACGAGCTCGGACGTCTGCGCATCGACGCGCTCGCCGCGGTACTCGGGCGCGGCGCGCCATCCGTCGCCCTGGTCACGATGCTCTGGGCGAACAACGAGGTCGGCACGATCGAGCCGGTGCGCGAGGTCGCCGAGCTGTGCGCGCGGGCGGGCGTGCCGCTGCACGTCGATGCGATCGCGGCGTACGGTCACGTGCCGATCGACCTGCACGCGATCCGCCTCGACACGAACGCGCCGCCCGGCGCCGGACTCGTCGCGATCAGCGTCTCTGCGCACAAGCTCGGCGGCCCCGTCGGCATCGGCGCGCTCGTGCTCGACCGCTCGACGCGCATCGAGCCGCTCCTGCACGGCGGCGGCCAGCAGCGACGCATCCGCTCGGGCACGCAGGATGTCGCCGCCGCGGCCGGCTTCGCGGCGGCTGCGCGCGCCGCCGCCGGGCAGCGTGCGGTCGAAGACGAGCGGATGTCGCGCCTGCGCGACCGGCTGGTGGCGGGTGTCGCGGCGAGCGTGCCCGAGGCTCGGCTCTCGGGCGATCCCGACCCTGCCGGCCGGCTGCCCGGCAACGCGCACTTCTCCTTCCCCGGATGCGAGGGCGACTCGCTGCTGTTCCTGCTGGATGCCGCAGGCGTCGCCGTCTCGACGGGTTCGGCGTGCCAGGCCGGCGTGCCCGAGCCCTCGCACGTGCTGCTGGCCATGGGCCGCTCCGAGGAGGAGGCGCGCGGTGCGCTGCGCATCACCCTCGGCCGCACGACGACCGACGCCGACGTCGACGCGTTCCTCGACGCCCTCCCGGCCGCCTACGAGCGCGCCGCGCGCGCCGGCATGGCGAGCCGCGCCACGAGCTTCGACCGCTGACCTGCCGTCCGGGATCCCGAGCCGGTCTGCGGCGAGCACGTCGAGCGCAGGAGGATGATGGATCCATGCCCGCTGCCCACCGTCCCGGACTTCGGATCGGCTTCGGACTCACGATCCCAGAGTCCGAGTTGTCCTGGCGGTTCTCGAGATCGTCCGGTCCCGGCGGGCAGGGTGTGAACACCGCCGACTCCCGAGTGGAACTCGTGTGGGATGTGGCAGGGTCGGCCGTCCTCACTCCGCTCCAGAGGGAGCGACTCCTCGAGCGTCTGAGCAGTCGCGTCGTCGGGGGAGTGCTGACGATCACCGCATCCGAGCATCGCGCGCAACTGCGCAACAGGACTGCTGCGCGCGCTCGGCTCGCCGCCGTCGTGGCCGAGGCCCTGCGGCCGCCGTCACCGTCACGACGACCGACACGTCGGAGTCGAGGGGCCGAAGAACGGCGGTTGCAGGCGAAGAAGCGGCGCACCGACCTCAAGCGATTGCGTCGCCCACCTGGCGACTGACCACGTGCACTTCCGGCGGGAGCCGGCTCAGTTCCCGCCGATGACGTGATCGGGTAGGTCATGCTGGCGCTTGGCCGCGGTCGCTTCGCAGCCCACGGCCGGCGCCATTCCGGCGCCGGGAAGGGGTCGGCGAAGTAGAGCGTTTCACGCGCGACCCTGTCGCCTCGGAACTGCATGATCTTGACGAAGTGCACGGCCCCCGCGGCATCCGCTCAGGACCGGGTTCGTAGACTGGACGCCATGCGAGTCCTGGCAGCGATGAGCGGCGGCGTCGACAGCGCCGTCGCGGCGGCGCGCGCCGTCGACGCCGGGCACGACGTGGTCGGCGTGCACCTGGCGCTCAGCCGCATGCCGGGAACGCTGCGCACGGGCAGCCGCGGCTGCTGCACCATCGAGGACTCGATGGACGCCCAGCGCGCCGCGAACGTGCTCGGCATCCCGTACTACGTGTGGGACTTCTCCGAGCGGTTCAAGGCCGACGTCGTCGACGACTTCATCGCCGAGTACACGGCGGGCCGCACGCCGAACCCGTGCATGCGCTGCAACGAGCGCATCAAGTTCGCCGCGCTCCTCGAGAAGGCCCTCGCGCTCGGCTTTGACGCGGTCTGCACCGGCCACTACGCGACGATCGTGACGGATGCCGCGGGCCACCGCCAACTGCATCGCGCGAGCGCGTGGGCGAAAGACCAGTCGTACGTGCTCGGCGTGCTCACCGCCGAGCAGCTCGCGCACGCGTACTTCCCGCTCGGGGACACGCCCTCGAAGCAGCTGGTGCGCGAGGAGGCGGCGCGCCGCGGCCTCAGCGTCGCGCAGAAGCCCGACTCGCACGACATCTGCTTCATCCCCGACGGCGACACGCGCGGCTGGCTCGGCGACAAGGTCGGCATCGCCCCAGGTGACATCGTCGACCGCTCGGGCGAGGTCGTCGGCTCGCACGAGGGCGCGCACGCCTACACGGTCGGCCAGCGCCGCGGCCTGCACCTCGGCACGCCCGCGCCCGACGGCCGGCCCCGCTTCGTGCTCGAGGTCCGCCCGAAGGAGAACACCGTCGTGGTCGGACCCAGGGAGGCGCTCGCGATCGCCGAGATCGCCGGCGCCCGCTTCACGTGGGCGGGTCTGCCGCCCGTCGATCCGGGCGATCCCTTCTCGTGCGAGGTGCAGATTCGCGCGCACGCCGATCCGGTGCCCGCGGTCGCGAAGGTCCTGACGGATGCCGCCGGCTCGGCCGAACTCGTGATCACGCCCGAGCAGCCGCTCGGCGGCGTCGCGCCCGGCCAGACCGCCGTGGTCTACGTGGGCACGCGCGTACTCGGCCAGTGCACGATCGACCGCACCGTGAGCGCCGTCCCCGCCGACGCCTAGTCACCGCTCGTCGATCGGTGGAAGCGAGCACACCTGAACGTCTCCCGAGCGTTGCCTGCGCTTCGAGGGCGCCGGAGGCCCTCGTGTCAAGGCCCCTGCCGCCGGGGGGCCGCAGTCGTATCGTCGAAGTGGCGCCGCAGGCTCCACCCGTGTGCGGCGTACACGACGAGAGGACCTGTCATGAGCACCTCATCCGATCGACCCGGCCCTGACGCGTACCCGCCCACTCCGGCGGACCGCGACGGCGACGGCGTCCGCGACGACCGCGAGGTCGCCGACCGGAACCGCGACGGCGTGCCCGACGATCGCGGCCGCCACGTCGGGCGCGAGGAGCGGCTCGTCTCCGATCCAGCACTCCGCGCGGCCGTCGTCGACCGCGAACGCGAGCGCTTCGGCGGCTTCAAGTTCGGCGCCGCGTTCTTCGGCTGGCTCACCGCCGTCGGGGTCACCGTGCTCCTCACGGCCCTCCTCGCCGCGACCGGCGCCGCGCTCGGCCTCGGCACGCTGGGGGCGGCCGTCGACGAGGCCGCAGCCGAGAACGTCGAGACGATCGGCATCGTCGGCATCATCGCGCTGCTCGTCATCCTCTTCGTGGCGTACTTCGCCGGCGGCTACGTGGCCGGGCGCATGGCACGCTTCAACGGCATGAAGCAGGGGCTGGCGGTGTGGCTCTGGGCCATCGTCATCGCCGTCGTCGCCGCGGTGATCGCGGCGGTCGCCGGAAGCCAGTACGACATCTTCGCCAACCTCAATGCGTTCCCGCGGATCCCGGTCAACGAGGGCGCACTCACGGTGACGGGCATCGTGACCCTGGTCCTGGTGATCCTCGCGAGCCTCGGCGGAGCCATCCTCGGGGGCAAGGCCGGCACGCGGTACCACCGCAAGGTGGACGCCGCCGGCTTCGGCGCCTGACGCAGGGGGCGCGGCGCCGGAGAGGGGTGCGCGGTGGGGGCCGCGCACCCCGCCCGGTGCACCTGCCCGCCCGGGGTCCGGCGGAGCGTCGGAGGCCCTCGTTAGGCTTGCCCCGTGGCATCCGTCGACGACATCGCGACCCCGACCGTGACCCGTGAAGACGCGGCCGACGAGGTCGCCGATCTCACCATCCGCATCAACGAGGCGCGCGACGCCTATTACGAGCGCGACACCGTGCTCATCAGCGACGCCGAGTACGACGGGCTCATGCACCGGCTCGAGGAACTCGAGCGGCTCTACCCCGAGCTCCAGAGCCAGGACAGTCCGACCCTGACCGTGGGCGGCCGCGGCGAGACCACCCTCTTCGCGCCCGTCGAACACGCCGAGCGCATGCTCAGCCTCGACAACGTCTTCTCGGCCGCCGAGCTCGCCGAGTGGGCTGCGCGTGCCGAGGCCGCCGCGGGCCGGCGCGTGCACTGGCTGTGCGAGCTGAAGATCGACGGGCTCGCGCTGAGCCTGCGCTACCAGCGGGGCCGCCTGGTCTCCGCGGCCACGCGCGGCGACGGCCGGGTCGGCGAAGATGTCACCGAGAACGTCCGCTTCATCCCCGGCATCCCGCTCAAGCTCGAGGGCGAGGGGCACCCCGAGCTCGTCGAGGTCCGTGGTGAGGTGTTCTTCCCGACCGAGGCGTTCGGAGCACTGAACGCACGACAGGCGGAGGCGGGCGAACGCGAGTTCGCGAACCCGCGCAACGCCGCGAGCGGATCGCTGCGGCAGAAGTCCGAGGGCAAGAGCGCCGCGCAGCTCGAGCTCATGCGCCGGCGGCTGTCCGGCCTCCAGATGCTCGTCCACGGGATCGGCGCGTGGCCCGATCCGCCCGTGTCGGCGCAGTCCGAGGTCTACGAGCTGCTCGCCGGGTGGGGGCTGCCCACGTCGGCCCGCTATCGTGTGGTCGATTCGATCGAGGGCGTCCAGGAGTTCGTCACGTACTACGGCGAGCACCGGCACTCGGTCGAGCACGAGATCGACGGCGTCGTCGTGAAGATCGACGAGCTCGCACTGCACGACGAACTGGGGGCCACCAGCCGGGCTCCCCGGTGGGCGATCGCCTACAAGTACCCGCCCGAGCAGGTGAACACGAAGCTGCTCGACATCGTCGTGAGCGTCGGCCGCACGGGCCGGGCGACGCCGTTCGCCGTGATGGAGCCCGTGCGCGTCGCCGGTTCGGTCGTCCGCCAGGCGACCCTGCACAACCAGGAGGTCGTCAAGGCGAAGGGGGTGCTCATCGGCGACACCGTCGTGCTGCGCAAGGCCGGCGACGTCATCCCCGAGGTGCTCGGGCCCGTGGTCGAACTGCGCGACGGCGACGAGCACGCATTCGTGATGCCGGCGGAGTGCCCCGAGTGCGGCACGCCGCTGCGGCCGATGAAGGAGGGCGACATCGACCTCCGCTGCCCGAACGCGCGCGCGTGCCCCGCTCAGGTCCGCGGCCGCGTCGAGCACATCGGCTCGCGCGGCGCCCTCGACATCGAGGCCCTCGGCGAGGTGTCCGCGGCCGCGCTCACGCAGCCGCGCGTGCCCGAGGAGCCGCCGCTGCCCACCGAGGCGGGGCTGTTCGACCTCGTCGTCGACGACCTCATCCCGATCGAGGTCGTCGTGCGCGATGCCGAGACCGGACTCGAGAAGCTCGAGGCCGACGGCTCCGCCCGAGTCCGCGCGCCGTTCCGGCGCAACCCGACCGCCGCCGAGCGCAAATCCGGAATCGTCGGGCCGCAACCGTCCGCCAGCGCGCTGAAGCTCATCGACGAGATCGGCAAGGCCAAGACCAAGCCGCTCTGGCGGATCCTCGTCTCGCTCAACATCCGGCATGTCGGGCCGGTGGCCGCGCGCGCACTGGCCGACCACTTCGGCTCCCTCGACGCCGTCCGGGCCGCCTCGCGCGAGGAGCTCGCGCAGGTCGAGGGCGTCGGCGGCATCATCGCCGACTCGCTCATCGACTGGTTCGAGGTCGACTGGCACCGCGAGATCGTCGATCGCTGGGCCGCCGCGGGCGTCCAGTTCGCCACGCCGGGCCATCCCGGCCCCGGGCGCGCCGCCGACACCGGCGGCGTCCTCGCCGGGCTCACGGTCGTCGCGACGGGCAGCCTCGAGGGCTTCACCCGCGAAGGAGCGCAGGAGGCTATCATCGCGGCAGGGGGCAAGGCGGCATCGAGCGTGTCGAAGAAGACCGACTTCGTCGCGGCGGGCCCGGGGGCCGGGTCCAAGCTCGCGAAGGCCGAGGAGCTCGGCATCCGGGTCCTCGACGCGGCGCAGTTCGCGATCCTCGTCAGCGAGGGGCCCGACGCGCTCGGCTGAGGGGGGCGGCATGGCGGAGAGCGGCGACGAACGCGCGCACGAGGGCGGCGCCGAGGCGTCGGGCGCGACCCGGCGCGAGTTCCTCAAGATCGGCGGGGTGGCCGGCGCCGCGGCCGTGGTCGCCGGGGGAGGAGCGGCGGCCGCCGGCGCGGCCGTCGGACATGCCACGGGAGTGAGCGACGGCGCCGCGGGGATCGCGGCGCTGCCGAAGGCTCCCGCGCCCCGCTCCAAGCCCGGGTTCGACCACCTCGTCGTCGTGATGGGCGAGAACCGCTCCTTCGACAACCTGCTCGGCTGGCTCTACGACGCCGAGACGCTCCCCGACGGCGCCGCGTTCGACGGCCTGGCGTTCGGCGACTACGCCAACACCGCGCCCGACGGCGAGCGCGTCCCCGTGCACCTCTACGCGGGTTCGACCGACGTGATCATGAGCCGGCCCCACCCGGATCCGGGCGAGGAGTTCCCGCACGTCAACACGCAGCTGTTCGGCACCATCCGCCCCGACTCGAACGCCTCCGCCGCGATCGACGACATGCAGGCGCCGTTCAACGCCCCCGACCCGGGCACCGCACCGAGCATGGACGGCTTCCTCGTCGACTACGCCAACCACGTCGAGCACGAGGTGCACGATGCGGGTCACCGCGACATCCACCAGATCATGGGTTCGTTCTCGCCCGAGATGCTGCCGGTGCTCTCGACGCTCGCCAGGGGCTTCACGGTGTACGACGCGTGGCATTGCGCCGTGCCCAGCCAGACCTTCTGCAACCGCTCCTTCTTCCACGCCTCCACGTCGCACGGGTTCGTCACCAACCGTGGCGGCAAGGGCTACCGCAAGTGGCTCGACGCCAAGGCGACGCCGACGATCTTCAACCGGCTCGAGGAGGCGGGGCTCGACTGGCGGATCTACTTCGACGACGTCCAGCTCGTCTCCATGACCGGCATCATCCACGCCCCCGCCCTCGAGGAGTACTGGCGCACCGATCACTTCGCACCCATGTCGCAGTTCTGGGATGACGTCGCGGGCGGAACGCTCCCGCCGTACGCCTTCGTCGAACCGCGCATGATCTACGACCACAACGACTTCCACCCTCCGGTGGGCCCCCTGCGCGAGTCCGACGTCGAGGGTCGCGAGGTCACCGACAGCGCGATTTCCGACGTCCGGGCCGGCGAACTGCTCGTCCACCGCATCTACACGGCCATCCGGGAGAGCGCGACCGACGGCGGATCGAACGCGATGAACACCATGCTGCTCATCACGTTCGACGAGCACGGCGGCACCTACGACCACGTCGCGCCGCCCGCCGCGACGCCGCCGCACGCCGATGCGAAGCCCGGCGAGATGGGCTTCACGTTCGACCGGCTCGGCTGCCGGGTCCCGGCCATCGCGATCTCCGCGTACACGGCCGAGGGCGGCGTCGTCCACGACGCGATGCACCACGGCTCGGTCATCGCCACGCTCTGCAAGCTCCACCGGCTCGATCCGCTCACCGGTCGCGACGACGGGGCGCCCGACATCCTGAACGCCGTGACCCTCGACGCGCCGCGTCATCCGCTGACCTGGCCGGCCACGACCCCGCAGTACACTCCGCCGAACCCCGAGTCGCAGCCGCCCCACCCCGGCGACGCGCACCGCACCGCGCCGCTCAGCCCACCGGCCCGGGGATTGCTCGGCCTGCTCATCGCGAAGTACGGCGACGGCAGCGAGCCCGAGCCGGAGACCTACGGCGAGGCGTACGAGCTGCTGCAGAAGTACGGCATCGGCCTGTTCGGCGCGCCTCGATAGAATCGCTGGCATCCCCATCCCCACACGACGGAGCAGCATGTCTGAAATCAGCGCCGAGCAGGTCGCGCACCTCGCGAACCTCGCTCGCATCGCGCTCACGGAGGAAGAGATCGGCCACCTCACGACGGAACTCGGCCAGATCATGCAGGCGGTCGAGAAGGTGAGCGAGGTGGCCACGCCCGACGTGCCGTCCACCAGTCACCCGATCCCGTTGCACAACCCGCTCCGCGACGACGTCGTCGGCGACGTGCTCACCGTCGAGGAGGCCCTCTCGGGCGCGCCCGAGCGCGACGGCGACCGGTTCGTGGTCTCGGCGATCCTGGGGGAGGAGCAGTGAGCGACCTGATCCGCCTGAGCGCCGCCGACCTCGCCGCCAAGCTCGCCGCCGGCGAGGTCTCGTCCGTCGAGGCCACCAGGGCCCACCTCGACCGCATCGCCGCCGTCGACGGCGCCGTGCACGCGTTCCTGCATGTCAACGAGGCCGCACTCGAGACCGCCGCCGAGGTCGACCGTCGGCGGGCCGCCGGCGATGACCTCGGCCCCCTCGCGGGCGTGCCGATCGCCATCAAGGACGTGCTCGTCACCACGGGCATGCCCTCGACGTCGGGTTCGCGCATCCTCGAGGGCTGGATTCCCCCGTACGACGCGACGCCCGTCCGAAAGGTCCGCGAGGCCGGCATGGTGCCGCTCGGGAAGACCAACATGGACGAGTTCGCGATGGGCTCCTCCACCGAGCACTCCGCATACGGCCCGACCCACAACCCGTGGGACCTCGAGCGCATCCCCGGCGGCTCCGGAGGCGGATCCGCGGCGGCGGTCGCCGCGTTCGAGGCGCCGCTCGCGCTCGGCAGCGACACGGGCGGCTCGATCCGCCAGCCCGCCCACGTCACCGGCACGGTCGGCACCAAGCCCACCTACGGCGGCGTGAGCCGCTACGGCTCGATCGCGCTGGCGTCGTCGCTCGACCAGGTCGGCCCGGTGAGCCGCACGGTGCTCGACGCCGCGCTGCTGCACGACGTGATCGCCGGCCACGACCCGCACGACCAGACCTCGATCCCCGACCCGTGGCCGTCGATGGCCGAGGCCGTTCGGCGGGCGGATGTCTCGGGGCTGCGCATCGGCGTCGTGAAGGAGCTCGACACCGACGGTTTCCAGTCCGGCGTGCGGCAGCGGTTCCACGAGGCGCTCGAGCTGCTGGCGGCCAACGGCGCCGAGATCGTCGAGGTCGGCGCCCCGAACTTCGAGTACGCGATCGCCGCGTACTACCTGATCCTGCCCGCCGAGGCGTCCTCCAACCTCGCGAAGTTCGACTCGGTCCGCTTCGGGTTGCGCGTCACGCCCGACGGCGGCGGCACGGTCGAGGAGGTCATGGCGGCAACGCGCGAAGCCGGGTTCGGTCCCGAGGTCAAGCGCCGCATCATCCTCGGCACCTACGCGCTCTCGGCCGGGTACTACGACGCGTACTACGGCAGCGCTCAGAAGGTGCGCACGCTCGTGCAGCAGGACTTCGACGCCGCGTTCGGCGAGGTCGACGTGCTGGCCACCCCCACGGCGCCGACCACCGCGTTCAAGCTGGGCGAGAAGCTCGACGACCCGCTCGCGATGTACCTCAACGACGTCGCGACGATCCCGGCCAACCTGGCGGGCGTGCCCGGCATCTCGGTGCCCGTGGGCCTGGCGCCCGAAGACGGCCTGCCGGTCGGCATCCAGTTCCTCGCGCCCGCACGCGAGGATGCCCGCCTGTACAACGTCGGCGGCGCGCTCGAGGCACTGCTCGTCGACCGGTGGGGCGGCCCGCTGCTCGCGCAGGCACCCGACCTGTCCACCCACGAACTCATGGCGACCGAGGAGGGCGTGGTCTGATGGCGCGCGCGGCATTGATGGACTTCGACGAGGCCCTCGACCGGTTCGAGCCGGTGATCGGCCTCGAGGTGCACGTCGAACTCAACACGACCACCAAGATGTTCTCCCCGGCCCCCAACCCGGCGAACAGCGCCTACCACGGCGCCGAGCCGAACACGCTCGTCGCGCCGGTCGACATGGGCCTGCCCGGCTCGTTGCCGGTCGTCAACGGCACCGCGGTGCGGTACTCGATCTCGCTCGGCTTGGCCCTGGGCTGCTCGATCGCGGCGTCGAGCCGGTTCGCGCGGAAGAACTACTTCTACCCCGACCTCGGCAAGAACTACCAGATCTCGCAGTACGACGAGCCGATCGCCTTCGAGGGTTCGGTCGAGGTCGAGCTCGCGAACGGTCGGACGTTCCAGGTCGCGATCGAGCGCGCCCACATGGAGGAGGATGCCGGCAAGCTCACGCACGTCGGCACGACGGGCCGCATCCACGGCGCCGAGTACTCGCTCGTGGACTACAACCGCGCCGGCGTGCCGCTCGTCGAGATCGTCACGAAGCCGATCGTGGGCGCCGGGGCCGATGCGCCCGCACTCGCCCGCGCCTACGTGGCGACGATCCGCGACATCGTGCTCTCGCTCGGCATCTCCGAGGCGCGGATGGAGCGCGGCAACCTGCGCTGCGATGCCAACGTGTCGCTGCGTCCGAAGGGCCAGGAGAAGTTCGGCACGCGCACCGAGACGAAGAACGTCAACTCGATGCGCTCGGTCGAGCGCGCGGTGCGCTACGAGATCCAGCGCCAGGCGGCGATCCTCGCCGACGGCGGAACGATCACGCAGGAGACGCGCCACTGGCACGAGGACACGGGCACCACGAGCCCGGGCCGGCCGAAGTCCGACGCCGACGACTACCGCTACTTCCCCGAGCCCGACCTGCTGCCCGTGGAGCCCGAGCCGGCGCTCATCGAGGAGCTCCGGGCCGCGCTGCCCGAGCCGCCCGCGGCACGCCGCCGACGCCTCAAGGCGGAGTGGGGCTTCACCGACATCGACTTCCAGGGCGTCGTGAACGGCGGCCTGCTCAACGAGGTGCTCGCCACGGTCGAGGCGGGCGCCACGCCGGCCGCCGCGCGCAAGTGGTGGACTGGCGAGCTCACGCGCATCGCGAACGCGCGCGGCACGGATGCCGCCGAGCTGGCCGAGCCGGCGCAGGTCGCCGAGCTGGCGGCGCTCGTCGACGAGGGCGTGCTCACCGACCGCCTCGCCCGTCAGGTGCTCGAGGGCGTCGTCGCCGGCGAGGGCTCGCCGCGCGAGATCGTCGATGCGCGCGGGCTTGCGGTCGTCTCCGACGACGGCGCGCTGATCGCCGCGATCGACGACGCGCTCGCCGCGCAGCCCGACGTGCTCGCGAAGATCCGCGACGGCAAGGTGCAGGCGGCCGGGGCCGTGATCGGCGCGGTCATGAAGGCCATGCAGGGCAAGGCCGATGCGGCACGGGTCCGCGAGCTCGTGCTCGAGCGCGCCGGCGGCGACGCGTAGCCCGATCGACGACCGGATGCCGCGGGGCGACCCGTCCCCGTCGCACCGCGGCATCCGTCGTTTCCCAGCGGGTTCATGGTGGGCGCCGATACGCTGGCGTTCCCTACGGAAGTGAGGACATCATGGGTTTCCTTGACCGGCTCTTCGGCGGCGGCGACGATCGCGACCGCCGGCCCGCGCCGCAGGTACCGCAGGCGCCGCAGCAGCGCCGCCTCAGCGACGACGAGCTCGCGATCGAGCGCTACCGCTACCTGCTGCGCACCGCGCCGCCCGAGTCGATCGAGGCGGTGCACGCCGAGGCCTTCGCGAAGCTGACGCCCGAGCAGCGCCAACAGGTGTACCGCTCGCTGGCCGAGCAGGCGCCCGCGGGCGAGCGGATCGGCTCCGACGACCCGCAGTCGCTCGCGCGCGCCGCGACGCGCCAGGAGCTCCGCCAGCCGGGGTCCATGGAACGCGCCTTCGCGGGCCCTCAGGGCGGTGGCGCCTACGGCCGCCAAGGAGGTCCGTCCTTCGGCTCGATGGTCGGCGGCTCGCTGCTGGGCACCGTGGCCGGTGTCGTGATCGGCAGCGCGATCGCCCAGGCGTTCCTTCCCGACCCGGCGGCGTTCGACGCGGCCGGCGCCGAGGGAGCGGATGCCGCAGGCGACACGGGCGCGGACTCGGCGGACGCCGGCGGCGACGCCGGTGGCGACTGGGGCGGCTCGGGAGGCGACTGGGGCGGCTCCGGGGGCGACTTCGGCGGCGATTTCGGCGGCGGCGACTTCGGTGGCGACTTCGGCGGATTCTGATCACGGCGACCTCGTCGGCCGTGGCCGCTAGGGTCGCAGCATGAGCAAGCAGGACGGCTCGTCGCGACAGGTCACCACCGGCCCGGTCGACGATTCGGCGACGCCGATCCTGCACGTCGACATGGATGCGTTCTTCGTGTCCGTCGAACTGCTGCGGCGTCCCGAGCTTCGAGGCAAGCCGGTGCTGGTCGGCGGCACCGCCGGCCGCGGGGTGGTGGCGGCGGCGAGCTACGAGGCGCGGCGCTTCGGCGTGAACTCGGCGATGCCGATGTCGGTCGCCCTGCAGCGGTGCCCGAACGCGGTCGTGCTCCGCGGCGACTACCAGCGGTACGCCGAGTACTCCGACCGGGTCATGACGATCTTCCGCGAGCTCACGCCGCTCGTCGAGCCGCTCTCGATCGACGAGGCGTTCCTCGACGTGTCCGGGGCGCGACGCCTGCACGGCAGCCCGGCCCAGATCGCGTGGACGATCCGGCGGCGCGTGCGCGACGAGACCGGGTTGACGTGCTCGGTGGGGGTCGCCGCGAGCAAGTACGTCGCCAAGGTCGCCTCCTCGCGCGCGAAGCCCGACGGCATGCTGGTGGTTCCGGCCTCGGAGACCACCCGATTCCTGCATCCGCTTCCCGTGTCGGCGCTCTGGGGGGTGGGCCGCGTGACCGAGCAGTCGCTGCTGAAGCTCGGGCTCCGCACGGTGGGCGACGTCGCCGACATGCCCGCCGACGCCTTGACTCGCGCGGTCGGCCCGGCGCTGGCCGCGCGGCTCTCGCGCCTCGCGAACGGCGTCGACCCGCGCGATGTCGAGACGAGCCGCGTCGAGAAGAGCATCGGACACGAGACGACGTTCCACCACGACCTGGTCGACCACGACGAGATCGCGCGCGAGCTCCTCCGGCTCGCAACCGACGTGGGCGTCCGGCTGCGCAGGGCGGCGATGCTCGCACGCACGGTCACGCTCAAGCTCCGCTACGGCGACTTCACCACCGTCACCCGGTCGCGCACGCTCGCCGAGCCGACCGATGTCGCCAGGCGCATCTACGAGGAGGCACTCGTTCCGCTGGGCGAACTCGTCGGCGACGGCCGTCGCGTCCGCCTCATCGGCGTGCGCGCCGAGCACCTTCGCGCTGTGGGCGATGGCGCGCCGCTGTGGGATCCCGACGAGGACTGGCGCGACGCCGAACGCACGATCGACGAAGTGGTGCGCCGCTTCGGGCGCGGTGCGGTGCGGCCCGCCTCGCTCGTGCGACCCGACGCGCCGGGGCCGCTGCCGACCGCCGGAACCGGGTGGGAACGTGACGACGCCGACGAGCCGGCGTCGCAGCGGGGCCGCCCCTCACGCTCCGGCCGTCCCGACGGGCCGCTGCCGCCCGGCGCGCGCGCGTTCTCGTGATCCTGCGGCCGGCGGCATCCGTCAAGACCCTTTCGAGGCCCGGGCCGCACCGGTAGCGTGGCCGCATGGCTGATTTCGTGCTCGAGCTCGCAGACAAGGTCGCCGGGGTCGGGGTTCGCACCTCGTACGCCGAGAAGGTCGAGATGGGCGGTGTCGACCTCGTTCCGGTCGCCCTCGGCGCGTACGGTTTCGGCGGCGGTTCCGGGAACGCCCCGGAACAGGGCGAGGGGTCGGGCGGCGGCGGGGGCGGATGGTCCGTGCCGCTCGGCGCGTACGTGAGCCGCGGCGGCGACGTGCGCTTCGAGCCGAACATCCTCGGCCTGCTGATCGTCGCGATCCCGCTCGTGGCCGTCACCGGGAAGGCGCTGAAGCTCGTCATCCGCGCGTTGAAGCGGTAGCGGGAGCGAACGCCACGCGCCCACCCGCCGGCCGCGTCATGCGGTGCACGGCGGGCGTATACTCGTGCTCGAACACGGGAGTCCGGTGAGCCGGGCTGAGAGGAAGGTTCTCCAACCTTCGACCGTCGAACCTGATCTGGGTCATGCCAGCGCAGGGAGGGCATCCGATCTCATCTCCCGTGCCGCTTTCCACGAGACGAAAGGGCACGAACAGTGCACGAGACATCCAGCGGCACCGACCGCACCACGGCCGCAGCCACCGAGCGCGCGGCATCCCAGGGCACGGCCCCGACGGCCGCAGACCAGGCACCCGTGCGCTCGCGCTGGCGCGTGGTCGACATCGTCGTGGCGAGCGTCATCGGCGTCGCCACCGGACTCGTCTTCCTCATCTGGAACAACGTCGGCTACGCCTGGTTCAGCGCGGCCGACGCGGTCACCCCCGGCCTCGGGGGCATCGCCGTGGGCATCTGGCTCATCGGCGGCGTGCTCGGCGGGCTGATCATCCGCAAGCCGGGTGCCGCGCTGTACGTCGAACTGCTCGCC
This sequence comes from Agromyces sp. NPDC029043, assembly GCF_055564615.1. NCBI lineage: Bacteria > Bacillati > Actinomycetota > Actinomycetes > Micrococcales > Microbacteriaceae > Agromyces > Agromyces sp. NPDC029043. Next base: position 134,665 of record NZ_JBVHVX010000003.1, read on the forward strand.
GCGATCGTGTCGGCGCTCATCGGCAACCAGTGGGGCATCGAGACGATCTACTCGGGCATCGCGCAGGGCCTCGGGGCCGAGCTCGTCTTCCTCGCCGGCGGCTACCGCCGCTTCGGCGTCGTGACGGCCATGCTCGCCGGCGCCGCGGCGGGCCTCGCCGCGTGGACGCTCGAGCTCTTCCTCTCCGGGAACCTGCAGAAGTCCGCCGAGTTCCTCGTCCTGTACCTCGGCACCGTCGTGGTCTCCGGCGCCGTCCTCGCCGGCCTGCTCGGCTGGATCGTCGTGCGGGCGCTCGCAGCCACCGGCGCACTGAACCGGTTCGGTGCCGGGCGGGACGTGACCGGACGGGTCTGACCGTGGCGCATTCCGCCGGTCTCGCCGGCCCCGCCCGCGTGGACGCCACGGGGTGGGGCTGGCGGCACGCCGGACGCCGCCGGCACGCGCTGCAGGGCGTCGACCTCGTCATCGAGCCGGGTGAGCGCGTGCTGCTCCTCGGCCCCTCGGGGTCGGGCAAGTCGACGCTGCTCCACGCGCTCGCCGGGGTGCTCGGCGGCGACGACGAGGGCGAACACACCGGCTCGCTCCGGATCGACGGCCGGCCGGCCGCCGCAGCCCGCGGGCGCGCGGGGCTCGTGCTCCAGGACCCGGACTCCCAGGTCATCCTCGCCCGCGTCGGCGACGACGTGGCCTTCGGCTGCGAGAACCTCGGCGTGCCCCGCGACGAGACGTGGCGCCGGGTCGCCGAGGCCGTCGACGCGGTCGGCCTCGACCTGCCCCTCGATCACCCGACCGCACGGCTGTCGGGCGGGCAGAAGCAACGGCTCGCGCTGGCGGGCGCGATCGCGATGCGCCCCGGCCTGCTGCTGCTCGACGAGCCCACCGCCAACCTCGATCCCGAGGGCGTCGCCGAGGTGCGCGAGGCCGTCGAACGCGTGCTCGAACGCACCGGCGCGACGCTCGTGGTGGTCGAGCATCGCGTCGAGGTCTGGCAGCACCTCGTCAACCGGGTCGTGGTGCTCGGCGCCGACGGTGCGCTCGTCGCCGACGGACCGCCCTCCGACGTGCTCGCGACCCGCGCCGAGCAGCTCGCGGCCGCGGGCGTGTGGGTGCCGGGCGTTCCGCTCGGGGTGCCGTCGGCGGATGGCGCGGGCGCCGGAGGCGCACCGATGCTCGCGGCGCGCGAGCTCGCCATCGGGCGCGCACGGGGCGCCGTCCTGCACCGGAGCCTCGACCTGGCGCTCCCGGCGGGCACGTCGAGCGTCCTCACCGGACCGAACGGAGCCGGCAAGTCCACGCTCGCGCTCACGCTCGGCGGGCTGCTCGAGCCGCGGGCCGGCTCGGTCGTCGCGGCGCCCGAGCTCGCGCGCGGGCTCGGAGCTTCGCCCGTGAGGTGGCGGTCGCGCGACCTCCTGACCCGCATCGGCACGGTCTTCCAGGAGCCCGAGCACCAGTTCGTCGCCGCGACCGTCCGCGATGAGATCGCCATCGCACCGCGAGCGCTCCGCCTCGCCGACCCCGAGGTCGATGCCCGCGTCGACGAGGTGCTGACGCGGCTGCGGCTCGCGCACCTCGCCGCGGCGAACCCCTTCACGCTGTCCGGCGGCGAGGCCCGACGCCTCTCGGTGGCCTCGGTGCTCGCGACCCGCCCCGACGTCGTGATCCTCGACGAGCCCACGTTCGGGCAGGACCGCCTCGGGTGGGTGGAGCTCGTGCGCCTGCTGCACGAGCTCGTCCGCGGCGGGACGACGCTGCTCTCCGTCACACACGACCTCGCGTTCACCGAAGCGCTCGGCGCGCAGCGCCTCGTGCTCCAGCCGCATGACACGCGCGACGCCGCCAGGAGCCGACCGTGAGCGCGCCCGACCTCGACCGGCCCGCTCCTGAGCCGACGCTCCGATTCGTCGACGGCGTGAACCCCGCGACGCGCCTCGCGGCGGCCATGGTGCTCACCACGCCGCTGCTGCTCACGGTCGACTGGGTGAGCGCGGCGATCGCGCTCGTGATCCAGCTCGTGCTGTTCGCCATCGCGGGCGTCACGCCGGGGCTGCTCCTGCGCCGTACCTGGCCGATCCTCATCGCGGCGCCCGTCGCAGGCCTCAGCATGCTGCTGTACGGCCGACCCTCCGGTACCGTGCACTGGGAGTTCTGGCTCGCGCGCATCACCGACGGCTCGATCGAGCTCGCGATCGCCGTGACAGTCCGTGTCCTCGCCATCGGACTGCCCGCCGCGCTGCTGTTCATGCGCGTCGACCCCACCGACCTCGCCGACGGGCTCGCGCAGGTGGCCCGGCTGCCGGCGCGGTTCGTGCTCGGCGCGCTCGCGGCGACTCGGCTCGTCGGCCTGTTCGTCGAGGACTGGCGGGCCATGTCGCTCGCCCGCCGAGCGCGGGGGATCGGCGACCACGGTGCGCCTCGCCGCGCCGCGACGATGGCCTTCGCCCTCCTCGTGCTGGCCATCCGGCGCGGCACGAAGCTCGCGACCGCGATGGAGGCGCGGGGCTTCGGCGCCGACGTGGAGCGCACGTGGGCGCGGCCGTCGCGGGTAAGCCCTCGCGACGCGGCGCTGCTCGTGCTGGCTGCGGCGATCGCCGCCGTCGCCGTCGCGGGGTCCGTCTGGGCCGGCACGTTCCATCCGGTGTGGGCGTGACCGGCGCCCGCGCGTCGGCGCTGGGCCCGGCGGTGGCCGCGGTACGACGTGCCGCCGCCGGCACGCGCCATCCGCTCGTGCTCGTCGACGGGCCCAGCGGCGCCGGCAAGTCGACCTTCACGGCTGCGTTGCTCGAGGCCTGGCGCGGCGACGCGCCGACCGTCGTGCGCGTCGACGAGGCGATCCCCGGATGGCGCGGCCTCCACAGCGGCGCCGCCGCGCTCGCCGTCTCGCTCGTCGAACCGCACTCCCGCGGCGTCGTCGGCGTGGTGCATCGCTGGGACTGGGTCGCCGACCGCCCCGGCGTGGACCTGCGGATCGCTCCCGGTGCTCCGATGGTGGTGGACGGCTGCGGTGCCTTCCTCGCCGGCGCCGGCCGCGCTGATGCCGTGCGCGTCTGGCTCGACGCGCCGTACGCCGAACGCCGCGACCGCGCGCTCTCGCGCGACCTGGGCGCGTTCGATCCGTACTGGGACGGCTGGGAGACGGACTGGCGGCGCTACCTCGGCCGAGTTCGGCCCCACCGCGTCCCGGCCATCCGCGTGCGGCTCGGCGGACCGGCGCAGCGCGGCGCATGACCGCACCGACCCTGCAGGACTACGGTTGGGGCATGGCAGATGCATCGACCTACGTGGCTGAATTCCTCGACGGCCCCCTCGAAGGCGACTTCGAGCAGCGCGCGCTCGTCGGCGGCAAGCCCGAGAAGCGCGTCGGGATGGTCGCCGCGGTCGACGGGCTCGAGTCGCTGTTCTGGTACGACGCGGTCGACGAGCACGAGGTGAACGGGCAGCTTCGCGTGCGCTTCCGCTTCGACGCCGACGATTCCGACCCCGTGGAGTACGACGAGGAGAACGACTGACGGTCGGCCTCAGGCGTTCCCGTCGAGGAATGCTCCGATGAGTTCGCCCGGATGGGTGAGTCGCCAGAGCGGTCCCGGGTCGCGGATCGCGTCGTCGAGCTCGAGCACCGAGCTGATGTCGCGCTCACCGAGGCGCACCGTCACCGTGCCGACCTGCCGGCCCGCGGGCGCCGTCGTGAACGGCTCGACCTCGACGGCGGCCGCCTCGGGCCCGGCGCCGAACGCGGCGTCGGTCCGGCCGGCCGCGGCGATCAGCTTCGCCCGGTCGCCCCACGCCGACTCCACCTCGCCGTACGAGGTGCCCGCCGCGATGATCTCGATCGGAGCGGACGCCGCCTGCATGCTCTCCACGGCGGCGAGCACGGCGGGATCGAGCGTCCCGTAGTCGTCGACTCCGGTCATCGCGCCGACCATTCGTCGCACCTCGTCGGCGATCGTGATCTGCGACGTGAACACGAACGACAGCGCCGCCTCGTCGGTGTAACTGCGGCTCATCGTGCGGATCCCATCGCCCTCGAGGTGGGCGATGACGTCGGGGATGCGTCGCTGGTCGGCGGCGAGCGGTCGGCTCTCGCCCGTGAGCATGTCACCGAGCGCCGGATCGGCGAGGACCATCGCGGCGAGGCGAGCGAGCTCGCTCGCGGTTCCGACGTTCTCGCCTGACAGGCCCGTCGCGTCGGCGACCCGCAGGTCGGTGAACCCGTGCTCCTCGAGCCATCCGTTCGCCTCGCGCACGTAGTTGTCGATGCTGCCGTATGCCCACGTGGCGAGCGTGTCGGCGTGGTTGTTGCTCGAGGCGAGGACCATGGCGCGAAGCACGTCGCGCTCGCTCCACGATTCGCCTGGGGAGACCTGGAGGACGCGCGAACCCTCGCCCTCGTAGCGCAGGTAGCTCGAGTAGTCCTCGGCGCCGATGGGGATGTCGGGACCGTCGGTGCCCTCGGGCAGGGGCAGCGAGTCGACCGTCACGAGCGCCGTCACGAGTTTCGCGGCGCCGCCGATCGGCGCCGCCGCGTCATCGGCCGCTGCCGCGACGATCTCGGCTTCGCCCGAATCGCCGACGAGCGCAACGGCGGAAGCACCGTCGGCGGGAAGGGCGACCGAGGCGGGCGCCGGCGCAGCCGCACTCGCCTGGTCGACGCGGACGTCGACCGCCGGCAGCGGGCCGAGCAGCATGGCCGGACCGTAGACTCCGACGGCGAGGATCGCGAGCGTGCCGACGGCGATGCCGACCACGCGGGCGGGGGAGGGGCTCATGCGATCAGATTAACCCGGGACCCGTCACGCCCAGCCGAGCTCGTGCAGCCGGTCGTCGTCGATTCCGTAGAAATGCGCGATCTCGTGGACGAGGGTGACGTGAATCTCGTCGCGGAGCTCCTGCTCGGTGTCGGCGACGGCGAGCAGCGGCTCGCGGTACAGCACGATCCGATCGGGCATCTCGCCGAAGCCGTATCGGTCGCGCTCGGTGAGCGCAGTGCCCTCGTAGATGCCGAGCAGGTCGAGGGAGCCGTCCTCCGGGCGGTCCTCGACGACGAACACGACGTTCTCCAGGCCGTCGACCATGTCGTCGGGGAGTTCGTCGAGCTCGTCGACGACGAGCCGCTCGAATGCCTCGGCGTCGAGTTCCACGGGCGGCTCCGTTCGGGAGTCATCGGGGAGGATCGGGGTGAGTATCGGGGTTTGAACCCGCGACCTCTTCGAAGTTACCGCACCACGACCAGGAGTCCATTGGGGTGAGTAACGGGGCTTGAACCCGCGACCTCCTGGACCACAACCAGGCGCTCTACCAACTGAGCTATACCCACCATGCGCGACCCGCTTCCGCGATTCGCAACCCTACGAGATTACACCACGTTGGGGGTCGTCGCTGACACCGGGGCGGGCTCGGCCGCCGCGCCGGCACCGGCGTCGGCCGCCACCTCGGCCGCGATGACCTGCAGCTCCTGGCTGGTCGGGCCAGGGTCGGCCACGAACACGGCCCGACGGTAGTACTGCAGCTCTCGGATCGACTCGAGGATGTCGGCGAGCGCACGGTGGCCGCCATCCTTCGCGGGTGCATTGAAGTAGGCCCGCGGATACCACCGCTTCGCGAGCTCCTTGATCGAGGAGACATCGACGTTGCGGTAGTGCAGGTGCGCGTCGAGGCGCGGCATGAACCGCGAGATGAAGGCCCGGTCGGTGCCGATCGAGTTGCCGGCGAGCGGCGCGCGCTGTTCGTCGGGCACGTGCTTCAGCACGTACTCGAGCACCTCGTACTCGGCCTCGGCGACCGAGACTCCGTCGGGGATCTCGTCGATCAGTCCGGACTCGGTGTGCATGGCCCGGACGAAGTCGCTCATGGTCTCGAGCGCGCTCGCGTCGGGCTTGATGACGATCTCGATTCCGGCGTCGACGGGGTTGAGGTCGTAGTCGGTGATGATGACCGCGATCTCGACCAGCTCGTCGACCTCGAGGTCGAGGCCGGTCATCTCGCAGTCGATCCAGACCAGTCGGTCACTCGAGGAAGCCATGCGGTGAGTCTAATCGCGAGCCCCGACACCGGGCGGGTGCGCGTGCCGGGAGGCCCCGAGGCGGCTGCGGTATCGTGGTGGCGTTCGGCCCTCGTAGCTCAGCGGATAGAGCAGGAGCCTTCTAATCTCTTGGTCGCAGGTTCGATTCCTGCCGAGGGCGCCGAAGATCTCCCGTCCGCACCGTGAGCGCGACGAGGGGGAACGCGAGGACCGAGAACAGCCCCGCCCCGACGAGCGCCGCCGCGATGCCGGGGTCGAGTTCTCCCGCGTCGACGCCGAGCGCGGTGACCGCGACGATGATCGGCAGGCCCGTCGCTCCGAAGAAGCCCGTCGCGACGCGTTCGCGCGCGCTCGACCCCTTCGGCGCCAGCGCTGCCGTCGGGATGCCGCGCGTCACGAGCAGCAGCACGGTGAACAGCGGCAGCAGCAGGAGGGTGCGGGTATCGGAGACGAGCGCGTGCAGGTCGAAGGTGATGCCGGTGTTGATGAAGAAGACCGGCACGAGCAGGCCGAAGCCGACGGCCTCGATCTTGGCCTCGGTGATCTCGGCCTCCCGTTCGGACGCTCCCGCGAGCAGCAGCTTGCCCAGCACGCCTGCCGCGAACGCGCCGAGCAGCATGTCGATGCCGAGGAAGATCGACAGGGCGACGAGCGACAGCAGCACGAACATCACGAGGCGCACGACGAACTGCCCGCTCGTGTGCAGGCTCGCCTCGATCGCGCGGTGCAGCCGCACGCCGTCGCCGCGCGAGGCGAGGAACATCAGCACGCCCGCGATCACGGCGAATGCGATGAGCACGAGGGCGGCATGCAGCGGCGAGCGGCCGCTGAGGAACAGGGAGATGGCCAGCAGCGGCCCGAACTCGCCGACGGCGCCCACCGCGAGGATGGACACGCCGAACGGCGTTCCCAGGATCCCGGCATCGCGCAGGATCGGGAGGAGCGCCCCGAGTGCCGTCGAGGTGAGCGCCACCGCCACGAAGACCGCGCCGGCACCCGGCTCGATCAGCAGGCCGAGTCCGAGGGCGATCGCGAGCGAGACGAGCCATCCGACCCCGGCGCGGATGATCGGCGTGCCGCGGATGGCGACGAAGTCGATCTCGCGGCCGGCGAGGTAGAACAGCATCGCGAGGCCGAAGTCCGCGAACAGCCCGATGAAGTCGTCGGGCTGCACCCAGTCGAGCACGTCGGGCCCGAGCAGGATGCCGAGCAGGATCTCGAACACCACGAGCGGGATCGCCAGCCACCGACCCACCGCACGCGTCGCCAGCGGTGCGATCGCGGCGATCGCGGGGACGAGCACCAGCGTGGAGAGGTCGACGGTCACGCGGGAGCCCCCTTCATCGCGCGTTGGTCCGCATGCTAGCCGACGGAGGTCGATCGCCGGGGGCGCGCGATGCGCGACATCCGCCGGTCACACGCGTGCCGTAGGGTCGTGGCATGCGCGACCTCCAGGCCCAGATCATCGAAGAACTGCACGTCGAAGCCGTCATCGACCCGGCCGAGCAGGTGCGCCGGCGCGTCGACTTCCTGAAGCAGTACCTCATCGCCTCGGGAGCGAGGGGGCTCGCGCTGGGCATCAGCGGCGGGCAGGATTCCTCCCTCGCCGGCCGGCTCTGCCAGCTCGCGGTCGACGAGCTGACCGCCGACGGGCGTTCCGCACGGTTCGTCGCGGTCCGGCTTCCGTACGGGGTCCAGCGCGACGAGGACGACGCGCAGCTCGCGCTCGACTTCATCCGCCCCGCCGAGGTGGTCGACTTCAACATCAAGGGCGGCGTCGACGGGCTCGCCGCCGACTTCGACGCGGCGCTCGGCGGGCCGATCAGCGACTTCGGCAAGGGCAACGTGAAGGCGCGCATGCGCATGATCGCCCAGTACGCGCTCGCGGGCGAGGGCGGGCTCCTGGTCGTCGGCACCGACCACGCTGCTGAGGCGGTCACGGGCTTCTTCACCAAGTACGGCGACGGCGGCGCCGACCTCCTGCCGCTCTCGGGCCTCACCAAGCGCCAGGGGCGGGCGATCATGCTGCATCTCGGCGCACCCGAGCGTCTCTACGAGAAGGTCCCGACCGCCGACCTGCTCGATCACCAGCCGGGGCAGTCCGACGAGGCGAACCTCGGCCTGCGCTACGCCGACATCGACGAGTTCCTCGAGGGCGGTGAGGTCGACCCGGCGGTCGCCGAGCAGATCGAGGCACGTTTCCTGCTGACCCGACACAAGCGCGCCGAGCCGGTCACGATGTTCGACGCCTGGTGGCGCGGCTGACGCGACGGCATCACCGCGGCACGGCACCACCGCGGCACGGTCCCGCCGCGGCGGGGAGCCGGAGCCGACCTCAGTCGGCGGCGACCGGTCGGCGATCGGTGTCGACGTCGGCCGGCTCGGCCGGCGCGGCGGTCGTGTCGACGACGGCCGTCGTCGCCTCCGGCAGCGGAGTGGCGGCGTAGCGGTCGTGGTGCTGCTCGGCGACCCACGAGTCCTGGGCGGTGGCGAGCGTCTGGTCGGGCTCGTCCCGCTGCATGCGCCAGCGATCGAGGTCGTTCTTGAAGTCGCGGCGCGTGCGGGACGGATGGCGCTGCCATTCGAGCATCCGCTCCCGGAACTCGACGACGGCCGGGTCGAGCTGGTAGCCGAAGGTGGCCGACGCGCGCTTGAGCTCGTGCAGCTGGTGGGCCGCCCAGTCGGCGGCGACATCCGCGCCCTTGATCGGCAGCAGGCGGACCTGGATGTCGGCCTGCCCGACGGATCGGTCGACGAGCACCTGCTCCTGGGGCGTGAGCGAGTTCCACACCGACGCCTCGGTCGCGGCATCGACGAGCGCGGCGACGGCGGAGTTGCGCAGCTCGCGGTCGCGCTGGCGGATGATGCCGCGCACGGCGCGCCGAGCGATCCACGCGGAGAGCAGCCCCGCCGCGACGAGCGAGACGAAGATCACCGCGGCCGCGAACAGGATCGGGCGTGCGGCATCCGAGACGAGCCAGGCGACGAAGTCATTCCACCACTGCATGAGCGAAGGCTAGCGTCGCGCGCGTGCGCGGTGTCGGAGGCCTCGCGGCGTGCCTCCGTCGTCGCGGCTCACCGCTCAGCCGAGCGCCGTGCCGTGCGCGGCGTAGGGCTCGATGGCCGCGATCTCGTCGTCGGCGAGCGGCGCGGCGTCGAGCGCGGCGACGTTCTGCTCGAGCTGCGCGACGCTGGACGCGCCGATCAGCGCGCTCGCGACCTGCGGGATGCGCAGCACCCACGAGACGGCCAGCTGCGCGAGCGACTGGCCGCGGCCGAGCGCGATCTCGTTGAGGGCGCGGGCACGCTCGAGGTACTCCTCGCTGATCCGGTCGGCGGGGAGGAAGTGGCTGGTCGCCGCGCGCGACCCGGCCGGCACGTCGCCCGAGAGGTAGCGGTCGGTCAGCAGGCCCTGCGCCAGCGGCGAGAACACGATGGCCGAGGCCCCGACCTCGTCGAGCACGGGCAGCAGGCCGTCCTCGATGTGCCGGTCGAACATCGAGTACCGGGGCTGGTGGATGGTGAGCGGCACGCCCTCGGCAGCGAGCGCCTCGCCGGCGCGGCGCGTCTGCTCGGGCGAGTAGTTCGAGATGCCGACGTAGAGCGCCTTGCCCTGTCTCACGGCGTGCGCGAGCGCGCCCATCGTCTCCTCGATCGGCGTCTCGGGGTCGGGGCGGTGCGAGTAGAAGACGTCGACGTACTCGAGGCCGAGCCGGCCGAGGCTCTGGTCGAGCGACGCGAGGAGGTACTTGCGCGACCCCCACTCGCCGTACGGGCCGTCCCACATCAGGTAGCCCGCCTTCGACGAGACGATGAGCTCGTCGCGGTAGGGCTTGAGGTCGGTCGCGAGGAGGCGGCCGAAGTTCTCCTCGGCGCTGCCGGGCGGCGGGCCGTAGTTGTTCGCGAGGTCGAAGTGGGTGATGCCGAGGTCGAACGCGCGGCGGACGATGGCGCGCTGGGTGTCGAGCGGACGGTCGTGGCCGAAGTTGTGCCAGAGCCCGAGCGAGAGCGCGGGGAGCTTCAGCCCGCTCCGGCCGATCCGGTTGTAGGCCATGCGGTCGTAACGGTCGGGAACGGCGACGAAGGTCATGCGGTTAGCCTATGGCGATGGAAAGCTTCGTTCTCGCCGGGGGCTGCTTCTGGTGCCTGGATGCCGTCTACCGCACGCTGCGCGGCGTGCACGACGTGGTCTCGGGGTACACGGGCGGCTCGGTGCCGAGCCCGTCGTACGAGCTCGTCTGCACCGGGGCGACCGGCCACGCCGAGGCGGTGCGCGTGGACTTCGACCCCGACGTCATCCCGCGCGAGGTGATCCTCGACGTGTTCTTCACGCTGCACGACCCGACGCAGTTGAACCGCCAGGGCGCCGATGTGGGCACGCAGTACCGGTCGGCGATGTTCTTCCGTGGCGAGGCGCAGCGCGAGCTCTTCGAGGCCGCCCGCCGGCGCGCGGGCGACTGGTGGCCGGGCGAGGTCGTCACGACGATTGAGCCGCTCGGCGACTTCTTCGAGGCCGAGGAGTACCACCAGGACTTCTTCGCGAAGAACCCGGGCCAGGGCTACTGCCTCGCGGTCGCGCTACCGAAGGTGAACAAGATCCGGCGTTCGTACGCCGACTACGTCGTCGCCTGACCCCTCCTCGACAGGTCCGCTCAGACGGCGGTTGCCCACCGTCGTCCGGTCGCGTCGGCGGAGGGCGCGGCCCGGGCGCCACGCTGTGGTGAGCGGCATCCGGGGTCGTTCCGGCACGAGGGCCCCGGATGCCGCGAGCCGCCGATCCGCGGCGGCGCCGACTCCGAGGAGCACAGCATGACCGACCTCATCACCGTGACCGGCGCCGTGGGCAGCGACCCGCGCCCGACCGTCACGCCCGCCGGACTGACGATCACCAACTTCCGGCTCGCCTCCACGCGCCGGTACTTCGACCGCGCCACGGGGCAATGGACCGACGGCGAGACCAACTGGTACACCGTCTCGACGTTCCGCCAGCTCGCGGTCAACACCGCCGCCTCGATCCGAAAGGGCGAGCGCGTGGTCGTGCACGGCCGCCTGCGCATCCGCCACTGGGAGACGGCGGAGAAGTCGGGCACGGCGATCGAGATCGAGGCCGACTCGGTCGGGCACGACCTGGCGTGGGGCACGTCGACGTACGCGAAGAGCTCCGCAGCTCGCGCGGCGGAGACGACCGAGGCGGGGTCGTCCGAGACCGGCGCATCCGAGGCGGCGGCGTCGGCCGACGCCTGGAGCACGCCGGGTGACGGGTGGGCGGTCGGTGCCGCGACGGGCGACGACCTCGGCACCGACGTCGGGATCGGAGCCGACCGGCTCGAGCACGTCGACCCCGACGACGTGGCCGCAGAACGCGTGCCGGCCTGATCCCACCCGCCTCGCCGTCGTCCCCTCCGCCATAGACTCGGCGCGGCGGATCATGGCGACGGAGGAGGGGCGCGATGCGACGGCGGGTGACCGCGGCGACCGTGACCGTGTTCGCACTGTCCGCAGGTCTCGGCCTCGGCGCATGCTCGTCTGACGCGCCGGTCGGACCGACCGGCGCGCCGGCGACCGCGACGCCCGACCCGTCCGGCGGCGTGGTTCCGAGCGCGACGCCCGACGCCGCACCGCCCGCGTTGCTGCCCGGGGGCTCGGCCGCCTCCAACCTGCCGTACTTCGACGCGACCAGCATGGCGGTGATCCGGGCCGATCCGAGCGCCGGCGGGCGCGCATTCATCGACGCGCTCGCCGTGGCCGGCTTCGACCGGGCGGCCATGCAGGTGACCGCCGACAGCACGACCGTCGGCGAGAAGGCCGACTCCGTCCAGTTCGCGGTGTCGTTCGCAGGGGAGTGCCTCGTAGGGCAGTACGGGCCGAAGTCCGGCGGCTACCACGGCGCCGTGCGACCGGCCCTCGGCACCGGCGGCTGTCTGGTCGGCAGGGCTCGCCCCATAGACTGGTAGGGACATGGCGGATTACATCTATTCAATGGTGCGCGCCCGCAAGGCGGTCGGCGACAAGGTCATCCTCGACGATGTGACGATGGCGTTCCTCCCCGGAGCGAAGATCGGCGTGGTCGGTCCGAACGGAGCGGGCAAGTCCACGATCCTCAAGATCATGGCCGGCATCGACCAGCCGTCGAACGGCGAGGCCCGACTCACCCCCGGCTTCTCGGTCGGCATCCTGATGCAGGAGCCCGAGCTCGACGAGTCGAAGACCGTGCTCGAGAACGTCCAAGAGGGCGTCGGGCCGATCAAGCGCAAGGTCGACCGGTTCAACGAGATCTCGGCGGCCATGGCCGACCCCGACGCCGACTTCGACGCGCTGCTCGCCGAGATGGGCACGCTGCAGGAGGAGATCGACGCGGCCGACGCGTGGGACCTCGACTCGCAGCTCGAGCAGGCAATGGACGCGCTGCGGTGCCCGCCGAGCGACACGCCCGTCTCGGTGCTGTCGGGCGGTGAGAAGCGCCGCGTCGCGCTCTGCAAGCTCCTGCTCCAGAAGCCCGACCTGCTGCTGCTCGACGAGCCCACCAACCACCTCGACGCCGAGAGCGTGCTCTGGCTCGAGCAGCACCTCGCGAAGTACCCCGGTGCCGTGCTCGCGGTCACCCACGACCGGTACTTCCTCGACCACGTCGCCGAATGGATCTGCGAGGTCGACCGCGGTCGCCTCTACCCGTACGAGGGCAACTACTCGACGTATCTCGAGAAGAAGGCCGAACGCCTCCAGGTCCAGGGCAAGAAGGACCAGAAGCTCCAGAAGCGCCTGAAGGACGAGCTCGAGTGGGTCCGCTCGAACGCCAAGGGCCGGCAGGCCAAGTCGAAGGCGCGACTGGCCCGCTACGAGGAGATGGCGGCGGAGGCCGAGCGCACGCGCAAGCTCGACTTCGAGGAGATCCAGATCCCCGCGGGTCCGCGACTCGGCGACGTCGTCCTCGAGGCGAAGAAGCTCGAGAAGGGGTTCGGCGACCGCCGGCTCATCGACGGACTGAGCTTCTCGCTGCCTCGCAACGGCATCGTCGGGATCATCGGGCCGAACGGCGTCGGCAAGACCACGCTCTTCAAGACGATCGTGGGACTCGAGCCGCTCGACGACGGCGCCCTCAAGATCGGCGAGACGGTGAAGATCTCGTACGTCGACCAGTCGCGCACCGGTATCGACCCGAACAAGACGCTGTGGGAGGTCGTGTCCGACGGGCTCGACTACATCCAGGTCGGCAAGACCGAGATCCCGAGCCGGGCCTACGTGTCGACGTTCGGGTTCAAGGGACCCGACCAGCAGAAGCGCGCGGGCGTGCTCTCCGGCGGTGAGCGCAACCGCTTGAACCTCGCCCTCACGCTCAAGCAGGGCGGCAACCTCCTGCTGCTCGACGAGCCGACCAACGACCTCGACGTCGAGACGCTGTCCAGCCTCGAGAACGCGCTGCTCGAGTTCCCCGGCTGCGCCGTGGTCATCACGCACGACCGGTGGTTCCTCGATCGCATCGCGACGCACATCCTCGCCTATGAGGGCACCGACGAGGACCCGGCGAACTGGTACTGGTTCGAGGGCAACTTCGAAGCGTACGAGGCGAACAAGGTCGAGCGACTCGGCCCGGAGGCGGCCAAGCCGCACCGCTCCACGTATCGCAAGCTCACGAGGGACTGACGTGCGCCTGCACGTGCCGACCCCGCTCCGGTGGAGCGACCTCGACGCGTACGGACACGTCAACAACGCCCGGATGCTGAGCCTCCTCGAGGAGGCTCGCATCCAGGCGTTCTGGGTGAACGACGACGGCACGGCCGAGCACGCGGTCGGCGCCTCCACCGCGGTGCTCGACGCGTCGCCCGGTGCGGCCACGCTCACGCTGATCGCACGGCAGGAGGTGGAATACCTCGCGCCGATCCCGTACCAGCGGCTCCCGCTCGACATCGAGCTGTGGATCGGGCACATGGGCGGCGCGAGCCTCGACGTCTGCTACGAGGTGTACTCGCCCGCCGGCGCCGAGCCGCGCGCGCTCTACACCCGCGCGGTCACCACGATCGTGCTCGTCGACACCGCCACCGAGCGGCCACGGCGCATCACCGAGGCCGAGCGGAGTGCGTGGGAGCCGTACCTCGGCGAGCCCATCCCATTCCGTCGCCGCTGAACGCCCGACCGATCCGCCGCTCAGCGCTCCAGGGGCTCGTCGCTGAACGAGCCCTCCCAGACCGCCCGACTGCCCGAGTCACCGATCCGCACGATGGTCCACACCGAACCCGCGCCTACGCCGACCGCAGCCACGATGAGGAGCACTGCGATGACGGTGCGCAGCGGGCTGCGGCGCACGGGCGGGACGGTCATGCCGCGGTTCGCCGCCACCTCGGGGTCGGTGCGGTCGCGGCGCTCGCGGCGCTCGACGATGGCGACCCCCGCCACGAGCGCCGCGATGGTGACGAGGGCGATCATCCACGGCACGATGTCCTCGCCCTGCGCGGTATGCGCCTCGATGAGGGGAGCCTCCGGCACGCGCGCCTGCAACCACTTCCCGGCCTCGATCGTGACGTACATCACGCCGAGCAGCACGATGGCACCCAGGAGCGCCGGGAGCCAGAGCACTCGGCGCGCGGCGGGCCAGCAGCACAGCACCACCAGCAGCACCGCCAGCAGGGGCACGCCGATCACCATGACGTGCACGAGGAGGACGTGGAGCGGAAGTCCGGCGAACTGGTAGTCGAGCATCCGGGTCAGCCCGCGACAACGCGGTCGCCGTCGACCGTCACCGCCACGGGATTCAACGGCTCGATCGCGGGCCCGTTGAGCACGTCGCCCGTCGCCGCGTCGAAGGCGGAGCCGTGGCACGGGCACTCGAAGCGATCACCGGCCGCGGCGACGACGCACTGCTGGTGCGTGCAGATCGCACTGAACGCGACGACCTCGCCGGCCGTCGGCTGGGCCAGCAGCACCGGATCCTCGCCGATCATGGCCGAGATGCTCCCGCCCACCGGGATGTCGGCGAGGGCCGCGACCTCCTCGCCCGCCGCCGCGCCCGTGTCGGGCGCCGTCGTCGCATCCGACCCGCCCGCACCGTTGTCGGGCGTCGTCGTCGCTGCGCCGTCGCCGTCTCCGGCCGGGGCGCATCCGGCGAGCGCGAGCGCGCCGGCGCCACCGAGCGCGAGCGCCGTGCGGCGCGTCAGGTCACGGGCGTCGTCCATCGTGTGCCTCCTCGTCGGGGCCGCGTCGGGCGCGGCACTGGTGCCATTCTGCGACACCGCGAGGGCGGAGCGGGCGATTGCGCGGCGATCACCCAGCCGCGCGGCTCGCGCTCACGAGAACGCGCCGGGATCGGGCACGCGCACCATGCCCTCCTGGGCCACGCTCGCCACGAGCCTGCCGTCGCGGGTGTAGATGCGCCCGAGCGAGAGTCCGCGGCCACCGCTCGCCGAGGGCGACTCCATCGTGAACAGCAGCCACTCGTCGACGCGCACGTCGCGGTGCCACCACATCGCATGGTCGAGGCTCGCGACCTTGAGTCCCGGCGTCGCCCACGCGACGCCGTGCGCGCGCAGCACGGGTTCGAGGATCGAGTAGTCGCTCGCGTACGCGAGCGCGGCGCGGTGCTGACGGGGGTCGTCGGGCAACCGGCCGAAGGCCTTCATCCAGACGGCCTGCCGTGGCATCCGCTCGCCGTCGACCTTCAGGTACACCGGCGACGGGATGTGGCGCACGTCGAACGCGCGCTCGCTCGACCAGTACCGCGCGACATCGTGGTCGAGGTGCCCGAGGACGTCGGCCGTCGAGGGCAGCCCCTCGGGGTCGGGCAGGTCGTCGGGCATCTCGAGCTGGTGCTCCAGCCCGTCGTCGTGGGTCTGGAAGGAGGCGATGAGCGAGAGGATCGGCTCGCCGTGCTGGAAGGCCTGGGTGCGCCGGGTCGAGAACGACCGGCCGTCGTGGATGCGGTCGACGGAGAACGTGATGGGATGCTGCACGTCGCCGGGACGGAGGAAGTAGCCGTGCATGGAGTGGATGGTGCGGTCGTCGGGCACGGTGTGGGTGGCCGCGGTGATGGACTGCGCGAGCACCTGCCCGCCGAACACGCGCCCGAGCGGCATCCACTGCGACGGGCCGGTGAAGATGTCCTCGTTGGTGCGCGCGCCCGTGTCGGTGAGTCGCAGCGTGCTGAGCAGGCCGTCGATGGGACCGTTCATCGTTCCTCCGTTCGGGTCGGTCGGCCGCAGAACCGCCCGCCGGTGGGCGCCCGCGGCGGGGGCCGCGGCGCTCTCTCGGTAGTCTAGACAGGCCATGGTCCAGCAATTCACGCTCGCCGACAGCCTGGCGCTCGGCGACCTCCACACGTACCTGCAGCGCGCGGCGCGGGTCGAGGACGGCTCGGTGCGGCTGGTCGCCGGCAACGGCATCCTCGCCGTCTACACGGCCATCCTGTACCCGCGCGGCATCCTCGACGAGAGCCCGACCGTGCTGGGCCTGCGCACCTTCCAGCTCTTCGAGACCGAGGACTTCGACATCGTCGTGCCGATGCGCTCGGTGGTCGACCGCATCGTCCGGGCCCGCGGCGAGCTCGGCGACGACGACGAGGCCGAGTCGCGTCCCGTCACCATGACCCGCCCGCCCGAGGTGAACACGGTCACGTGGGCGGGCATCTCGCCGCCGCGCGGCGGATGGCGGCCACTCGGCGAGACCGACGCCGCGACCCTCGAGCGCGCGGCCCGTGCGGGCATCGACGAGGTCGCGAAGGCCATCCCCGAGGGCACGGGCGAGCAGCTCGTGCAGCGGGTCCGTTCCGAGGTGTGGGGTCGCGGCGTCGACGGGCTCGAGTACGTGCCGGCGGGCGCGGCGTTCGCGGCGTACAGCCTCGGCTTCCTCGGCGACGACCCGGTCGGGCTCTTCGAGACCGGCCCGTGGACGCGACTCAGCTCCCGCCGCGGGCACGTGCTGGTGCGCCGGAAGGCGTGGACCCTCAAGGCCTGACCCCTCGGATGGCGCGGGCGGGCGCCGTCCGCGCTGGCCTCAGTGCGCGCGCCCCGCGATCGCCCGCCCGGCGGCTCGGCCCGTGAAGAGGCAACCGCCGAGGAACGTGCCCTCGAGCGCGCGGTAGCCGTGCATGCCGCCGCCCCCGAAGCCGGCGGCTTCGCCGACGGCGTACAGCCCGGGGACCGGACCGCCGTCGGCGTCGAGCACACGCGAGGCGAGGTCGGTCTGGATCCCGCCGAGGCTCTTGCGGGTCAGGATGTGGAGCTTCACCGCGACGAGGGGCCCGGCGTCGGGGTCGAGGATCCGGTGCGGCGGCGCCACGCGCAGCAGCTTGTCGCCGACGTAGCGCCGGGCGCCCCGCACGGCGGTGAGCTGGAGGTCCTTCGAGTACTCGTGCGCGACCTCGCGATCGCGCGCCACGAGCTCCCGCTCGACGTTGTCGGTGTCGAGCAGGCCGTCCGGCGAATTCCGCCGCATGCCGTCGAGCAGCTCGGGGAGGGTGTCGGCGACGATGAAGTCGGCGCCGCGCTGCATGAACGCCTCGACCGGGCCGGTGGCACCGGGGCGCACCCGCCGGGTGAGCAGCATGACGTCCTTGTTCGTGAGGTCGGGGTTCTGTTCGCTGCCGGACAGCGCGAACTCCTTCTCGATGATGCGCTGCGTCAG
The DNA here is from genome assembly GCF_055564615.1 of Agromyces sp. NPDC029043. Lineage (NCBI taxonomy): Bacteria > Bacillati > Actinomycetota > Actinomycetes > Micrococcales > Microbacteriaceae > Agromyces > Agromyces sp. NPDC029043. Next base: position 152,291 of record NZ_JBVHVX010000003.1, read on the forward strand.
CACGAACCACGAGTGGTCGTGTCCGGTCTTCGCGAGGTGCTCGAGCGTGCCGAGGGTGTCGAAGCCGGGGAAGAGCGGGGGAGGCAGTCGACGGCCGGTCGCATCGAACCACATCGACGACGGCCCGGGGAGGATGCGGATGCCGTGCTGCGGCCACTCGGGCTCGAAGTTCTCGATGCCCTCGGTGTAGTGCCACATGCGGTCGCCGTTGACGAGGCGGGCACCGGATGCCGCGGCGATGCCGAGCGCGCGGCCGTCGACGTAGGCCGGCACGCCGGTCAGCATCGTGGCCGGCGGGCGGCCGAGCCGTTCGGGCCACGCGGCGCGGACCAGCTCGTGGTCGCCCCCGATGCCACCGGACGCGATCACCACGGCGGGCGAGCGCAATTCGAACTCGGCGATCGCGTCGCGGTTGGACGGCGCCCCCCGCGGCGCGTCGTCCTCGGCGAGGATCGCGCCGCGAACGCCCACGACCGCGTCGCCGTCCACCACGAGCTCGTCGACGCGGTGCCGCGGGTGCAGGCGGACCAGGCCGGCCGCCTCGCCCGCGCGCACCCTCGCCTCGAACGGCGCGACCAGGGCGGGACCGGTGCCCCAGGTGATGTGGAACCGCGGCACCGAGTTGCCGTGGCCGACGGCCATGCCCCCGCCCCGCTCGGCCCAGGCGACGATCGGGAAGAACCGCACACCGCGCTCGTGCAGGTAGGCCCGCTGCTCGCCCGCGGCGAACCCGAGGTAGGCCTCGGCCCAGCGGCGGCCCCACTCGTCCTCGTCGCGGTCGAACGCGGCGCTGCCGAGCCAGTCCTCGCGCGCGAGGTCGAGCGAGTCGTGAACTCCCAGCCGACGCTGTTCTGGCGAGTCGACCATGAACACCCCGCCGAAGGACCACCACGCCTGCCCGCCGAGGTTCGCCTCGGACTCCTGGTCGACGATCGCGACCCGCTTGCCGGCGTCGACCAGTTCGGCGGCGGCGACGAGGCCGGACAGGCCGTGGCCGACGATGATGGCGTCGTACTCGGCGGGCAGGGCAGGGGCAGGGGGCGGGGCCACGGTGACTCCTTCGTCTCGGGCGGTCGCGGCATCCGCTCGGCTCGGACGGCTCGGCAGGCGCCGCAGGATCTGCGCGGGGTTCGGGTGGCGGCCTACTCCTCGAAGGTGTTGACCATCGCGAAGGCGGCCCGCTGGAGATAGTCCCACAGCGTGGCCTCGGCGATCGGCGAGAGCTCGAGCGTGTCGACCGCGGCGCGCATGTGGGCGAGCCAGCGGTCCCGGGCATCGGGGTTGACCTTGAACGGCAGGTGCCGCATCCGCAGGCGCGGGTGGCCGCGCTCGGCACTGTAGGTCGTCGGGCCGCCCCAGTACTGCTCGAGGAACATGCGCAGCCGGTCCTCCGCGGGCCCGAGGTCCTCCTCGGGGTACATCGGGCGCAGGACCGGGTCGTCGGCCACCCCGCGGTAGAACTCGTGCACGAGCCGCACGAACGTGTCGCGACCGCCGACCTCGTCGTAGAAGCTGGGGGAGGGAAGTGTCACGGGGTGTCCTTCGATCCGGCGTCGGATGCGCCATCCGCCGCCGCCTTCTTCGTGTCGGGCACGCTGCCCGCACCGCTGATCGACGCGGCGGCCCGCTTGGCGCGCAGCGAGCGCTTGGACGGCGGGGCGGTCTCGACGACCGTGCTCGGGGAGGTCTTCGGCGGCTTCGCGCCCTTCACGCGCGTGACGCCGTCGAAGCCGGAGAGCACGACGCTCGACAGGCTGGGCAGCTTGAGGTCCATCTGGTCGGTCGCCCGCTTCAGGCGCACGCGCAGCTCGCGGGCGACGTCGTCCTTCGACGAGGTGCGCACCTTCATGACGACGCGGATGACCATCGCGTCGGCCGAGATGGACTCGAGGCCCCACACCTCGGGCTTCTCGAGGATGCGGGAGCGCCACTTGCCGGCCTGCGCCATCTCGGTGGCGGTGCGCAGCAGGGTCGCCTCGACCTCGTCGATGTCGGCCTCGTAGGGTACCGCGAGGTCGATGATGACCCGCGCCCAGCCCTGCGACATGTTGCCGACGCGCAGGATCTCGCCGTTGCGGACGAACCAGAGCGTGCCGTTGACGTCGCGCACGCTCGTCACGCGGATGCGGACCTCCTCGACGATGCCGGTCGCGAACCCGAGGTCGACGATGTCACCCACGCCGAGCTGGTCCTCGACGACCATGAAGAGCCCGTTGAGCGCATCCTTGACGATGTTCTGCGCGCCGAAGCCGAGGCCGGCGCCGATGGCGGCGGACAGGAGCGTGAACGAGCCGAGCACGTTGGGCGCGAGGACGCCGACGACGGCGAGCAGCACCACCACGAACAGGGTGACGTTGACGATGTTCGTCAGCACCGACCCGAGGGTGCGCGTGCGCTGCACGACGCGCACGGCAGCCAGCGGCGAGGCGGCGAGTGCCTGCGTGTCCGTGACATCCTGCTTGCGCTTCACGCCCGACACGATCTGGTTGACCGTGCGCCGGATCGCGAAGTGAAGGAGCCAGCGGATGATGAGCGCGATGACGATGATCAGCACGACCTGGATCACGTTCGAGAGGATGATGCCCCACGGGGTCGCCCAGAACGCGTCGAGCTGAGTGGAGATGTCGATCTGTTCGGGGACGGGTTCTTCGAACGGACGCATGATCCAGCAGTGTACTGAGCGCGGATCGGCGGGGGCTGGACGTGCGCTCCGTCCCCCGCCGATCGCGGGAGGGTCAGGCGGCGGCGTCGCGGACGGCCGCCGCGTCGCGATCGCGGGCCGCGAGCGCGCGCTCGAGCTCGGACAGCTGTTCGGCGACGAGGCGGTGCAGCGGCGCGGGCTCGGCGTGGGCGTCGAGCCACGCGCGGGTGCGGCGGGCGAGCTCGGCGTCGACCACGGGCGCCGGGAAGAGCCGGCGCACGATGAGCGACGCCATCGTGAAGCTGCGCTCCGACCACACGCGCTCGAGCATGCCGAGGTAGTCGTCGACGGACCCGGCGAGCAGGGTCGGGTCGATCGTGCGCTGCCAGCCGTCGGCGATCGCCCGGGCGACGTCGTTCGACAGGGTCGCGTCGGTCGCGACGCGCCGCCACGCGGCATCCTTCACCGCCTGGTCGGGCCGCGCGGCGCGCGCGGTCTCGGCGAGCTGGCGCCCCTTCGCCGTGTCGTCGTCGGCGAGCGAGACGCCGATCTCCTCGTCGTCGGCCGCGCCCAGCGCGGCGCGAGCGATCGTGATCTCCCACCGCAGGTCGAGGTCGATCTCGAGCCCGTCGAGGCGCGCCTCGCCCGAGCGGAGGGCGGCGAGCACGTCGGCGTGCGCGGGCACGCATGCGAGCCGCGTGAACGCCTTGACGAACTGGAGCTGCGCGTCGGATCCGGCCTCCGCCAGTTCGGCGAGCGCCCAGACCGCATCCGCGGCCTCCTCGGCGAGACGGTCCCGGTGGTCGTCGGCGAGGTAGCGGCCGACCGCGACCTCGAGGCGGGCGAGGGCGAGGCCGCGAGCGGCGGACTGCGTCTCGTGCCCGACGCTCGACACGACCAGGCGGACGAAGTCGGACGCGGGCAGCTCGGCGTCGCGCACGCCGTCCCATGCGGAGCCGAGGATCACGGCGCGCGCCACGGGATCGGCGATCTCGGCGAGGTGATCGCGGGCGACCCGGAACGAGCCCTCGTCGAGCCGCACCTTGGCGTACGTGAGGTCGTCGTCGTTCACGAGCAGCAGCGCGGGGCGCGCGAGGCCCACGAGGCCGGGCACGTCGGTGGACGGCCCGTCGACGTCGAGCTCGACGCGGTGCACGCGCCGGAGGCGGCCGTCGACGTCGTCGTACGCGCCGATCGCGAGCCGGTGCGGCCGCAGCGTCGGGTGCGACGCGGCCGCGGACTGCTCGACGCGCGCGGAGGCGATCAGCCCCGCGGCATCCGTCTCCACCATGAGGCGCAGGGTGTTCACGCCGGCCGTCTCGAGCCACTTCGCCGACCACTCGGCGAGGTCGCGGCCGCTGGCCGCCTCGAGCTCGGCGAGCAGGTCGGCGAGCGTCGCGTTGCCGCCGCCGTGCTTCGCGAGGTACGCACCGACGCCCCGCTGGAACGCGTCGAGCCCGACCCACGCGACGAGCTGCTTGAGCACCGAGGCACCCTTGTCGTAGGTGATCGCGTCGAAGTTCACCTCGACGTCGCCGAGCCGCTCGATCTCGGCGACGATCGGGTGCGTCGACGGCAACTGGTCCTGCTCGGCGGCGTGCGTCTTCTCGTCGGTGGCGAACGTCGCCCACACGTCGGCGAACTCGGTGACCTGCGAGGTCGCGAGGGTCGAGGCCCACGTGGCGAACGACTCGTTCAGCCAGAGGTCGTTCCACCACTTCATGGTCACCGAGTTGCCGAACCACATGTGGCTGAGCTCGTGCAGCACGACGATCGCGCGCTGCTCACGACGCGCGTCGGAGACCCGCGACCGGAACAGGTACGACTCGTTGAACGTGACCGCGCCGACGTTCTCCATCGCGCCCCAGTTGTACTCGGGCACGAAGATCTGGTCGTACTTCCCGTAGGGGTAGGGCACGTCGAACGCCGCCTCGTAGAACGCGAGCCCGTCGCGCACCAGCTCGAACATGACGTCGGGCTCGGCGTACTGCGCGAGCGAGCGGCGCGTGAAGACGCCGAGCGGCACGTCGCGGCCGTCGCGGCTCGTGGCCGAGGCCTGCCACGACGCGTACGGGCCCGCGATGATCGCGACGATGTAGCTCGAGATCACCGGCCCGGTCTCGAACGCCCAGGTGGCGGTGCCGGATGCCGCGTCCGGCGCCGGCTCGGGCGACGGGGCGTTGCTCAGCACGACCCAGTGGTCGGGTGCGGTGATCGTGAACCGCACCGATGCCTTCAGGTCGGGCTGGTCGAAGACCGCGTAGACGCGGTTCGCCTCGGCGACCGCGAACTCGGTGTAGAGGTACGTCTCGCCGTCGACGGGGTCGACGAACCGGTGCAGGCCCTCACCCGTGTTGGTGTACTCGCGCGTCGACACGACGCGGAGCTCGTTCTCGGCGGCGAGGCCGGCGAGCGCGATGCGGTGCCCGTCCGACACGGATGCCGCGTCGAGGGCGACCCCGTTCAGGGTCACCTCGTGCAGCTCGGCCGTCGTCGACTCGATGAACGTCGACGCGCCCGGCGTCGACGTGAATCGCACGAGGGTCTCGGAGCGGAAGCGCCCGTCGTCGCCGGTCAGGTCGAGCGTCACCTCGTAGGTGGGCGCGCCGACGAGCGCCGCACGCTCCTCGGCCTCGAGACGCGTGAGCTCTGCTCGCGCCATGCTCACGCCTCCTGCGCGTCGCGCTGCTGCGCGGCGATCGCCCGGTCGACGCCGGCGAGGCTCTCGACCACGAGGCGGCGCAGCGCGGGCGGGGCGTCGGGGTGGGCGTCGAGCCATCCGCGGCTCGATCGGGCCAGTGCGGCGTTCGCAAGCGGCGACGGGTAGAGGCCGTCGACGAGCTTCTCGGCGATCGCGTAGCTGCGCTCCTCCCAGATGCGCTCGAGCAGGCCGAAGTAGCGCTCGACGAACGCCTCGAGCAGCGTCGGGTCGGCGGCGCGCAGGAACCCGGCGGCGGTGTCGCGCACGATCGAGTTCGACGCCGTGTCGACGTCGACGATCGACGCCCAGGCACGCTCCTTCGCCTCGAGCGTGGGGATCGCGGCACGAGCCTTCGCGGCGGCCTCGCGGCCGGTGACGGTGTCGTCGGTGGCCAGGCGCGCGTCGATCTCCTCGTCGCCGGCGCGGCCGGCCGCGGCCAGCGCGACGAGCAGCTCCCAGCCGAGGTCGGTGTCGACGGCGAGGCCGTCGAGCGACAGGTCGCCGTTGTAGAGCGCGAGGAGGTCGTCCTGGCGGGTGCCGTGCTCGGCGATCGCGGCGAACGACTTCACGAACTGGAACTGCGCGTCGCTTCCCGGCTCGGCCTGGCCCGAGAGCTCCCAGAACGCGTCGGCCAGTCGGCGGAGGGCGTCGGCGCGGCGGGCCGGGTCGACGTAGGCGCTCGCGGCGAGGATCGCGTTCGCGAGCACGATGCGCAGCGTCGTCGACTCGGTCTCACTGGCGATGTTGCCCAGCACGAGCGCGAGGTAATCGCTCGCACGCGTCTCGGCGTCGCGCGTGGCATCCCACACCGACCCCCACACGAGCGCGCGCGCCAGCGAGTCGTCGATCTCGGACAGGTTCGCGAGCGCCACGCCGTGCGAGGCCGCGTCGAGGCGGATCTTCGCGTACGCCAGGTCGTCGTCGTTGAGCAGCACGAGGTCGGGCCGGGTGAGGCCGACGAGCTCGGCCACCTCGGTGCGCTCCCCGTCGACGTCGAGCTCGACGCGCCGGTCGCGCACGAGCTTGCCCTCCTGCAGGGTGTAGAACCCGATCGCGAGGCGATGCGGGCGAATCGTCGGATGCTCCTCGACCGCGGTCTGCAGCACCGCGAACGCCGTGATGCGGCCCTCGTCGTCGGTCTCGAACTCGGGACGCAGCGTGTTCACGCCGGCGGTCTCGAGCCAGAGCCCGGACCAGTCGGAGAGGTCGCGGCCGCTGGCGGCCTCGAGCTCGGCGAGCAGGTCGGCCAGGGTCGTGTTGCCCCATGCGTGCTTCCGGAAGTACGCCGAGACGCCGGCGAAGAACGCGTCGACGCCGACCCACGCCGCGAGCTGCTTGAGCACCGAGCCGCCCTTGGCGTACGTGATGCCGTCGAAGTTGACGAGCACGTCTTCCAGGTCGCGGATCTCGGCGACGATGGGGTGCGTCGACGGCAGCTGGTCCTGGCGGTAGGCCCAGCTCTTCTCCATCGCGTTGAACGTGGTCCATGCGCCGTGCCACTCGGTGGCCTCGGCGGTCGCGATGGTCGAGGCCCACTCGGCGAACGACTCGTTCAGCCAGAGGTCGTTCCACCACTTCATCGTGACGAGGTCGCCGAACCACATGTGGGCGAGTTCGTGCAGGATCGTGACGACGCGGCGCTCCTTCACCGCATCCGTCACCTTCGAACGGAACACGTAGAACTCGGTGAAGGTGACCGCGCCCGCATTCTCCATCGCGCCCGCGTTGTACTCGGGCACGAACAGCTGGTCGTACTTGGCGAACGGGTACGGCACGCCGAACTTCGCCTCGAAGTACTCGAAGCCCTGCTTGGTCTTCTCGAAGATGTAGTCGGCGTCGAGGTACTCGGACAGGCTCTTGCGGGCGAACACCCCGAGCGGGATCACGCGGCCGTCGGCGCTCGTGAGCTCGTCGCGCACGACGTCGTACGGGCCCGCGATGAGCGCGGTGATGTAGCTCGAGATGCGCGGGGTCGGCTCGAACGACCACGTCTTCGCGCCCTCGTGGGCGTCGATCGGCTCGGGCGTCGGCGAGTTCGACACGACCTGCCAGTGCGCCGGCGCGGTGACCGTGAACCGGAACGCCGCCTTGAGGTCGGGCTGCTCGAACACCGCGTACATGCGGCGCGAGTCGGGCACCTCGAACTGCGTGTAGAGGTACACCTCGTCGTCGACCGGGTCGACGAACCGGTGCAGGCCCTCGCCCGTGTGCATGTACCGGCCGTCGGCGACGACCGTCAGCTCGTTCTCGCCCTTCAGGTTCGGCAGCCGGACGCGCACGCCGTCGCTCACCTCGGCCGGGTCGAGCGACTCGCCGTTCAGCGTCACCGAGTGCACGGCCGCCGTGATCGCGTCGATGAACGTCGACGCGCCCTCGCGGGCGGCGAACCGCACGGTCGTCTCGGAGCGGAACACCTCCGGACCCGTCGTGACGTCGAGGCGGACGTCGTAGTCGTGCACCGTGACGAGCGCGGCACGCTCCTCGGCTTCGATGCGGGTGAGGTTCTCTCCAGGCACTCGGGTCTCCATGCGATCGGCGGCGAACGGATGCGTCGGCCCGCGTTCGTGGCGCGGGCAACCCGATCAGCCTAGCCCCGCGTCATCCGGCTCGGGAGGGGGTCGGCGCTCCCTAGACTTGCCCCATGCGCATCCACATCGCGACCGATCACGCCGGCCTCGAGTTCAGCCGGACGCTGCAGGCGCACCTGGCCAACGGCGGCCACGAGGTGGTCGACCACGGGCCCACCGAGTACGACCCGCTCGACGACTACCCGGCCTTCTGCATCAACGCGGCGCTCGCCGTGGCGCGCGACCAGGCCGCGGGCGTCCGCACGCTGGGCGTGGTGTTCGGCGGCTCGGGCAACGGCGAGCAGATCGCCGCGAACAAGGTGGCCGGCATCCGCGCCGCACTCGTCTGGAGCATGGACACCGCGATCCTCGCGCGCCAGCACAACGACGCGAACGTCATCTCGATCGGCGCGCGACAGCACACGGTCGAAGAGGCCATCCGCTACATCGACGCCTTCATCGCCGAGCCGTTCTCGGGCGACGAGCGGCATGCGCGGCGCATCGCGCAGCTCGCCGAGTACGAGAGCACTGGCGACATCGCGGGCAAGGGCGTCGATGTCGAGGCGCCGGCCGAGGCCCCAGCAGGGGAGTAGGCGCCGGTGCCCGAGGGCCATTCCGTCCACCGCATCACCCGGCAGTTCGAGCGCAACTTCGTCGGCCACGTCGTGCGCGCCTCGAGCCCGCAGGGCCGGTTCGCCGAGGGCGCGGCCGATCTCGACGGGCGGCGCATGACGGATGCGCGCGCCGTCGGCAAGCAGATGTTCCTCGGCTTCGAGGGCGACCGGTGGCTGCGCGTGCACCTCGGCATGTACGGGGCGTGGGACTTCGCGGGCGACATCCTGATGGATGCCACGATCGCGTCGTCGAACGGCCGAATGGGCCAGACGAACCAGAAGGGCACCTTCCTCGGCGGCCCCAACCCCGACGCGGTCGTGCACGACACCGCCGGCGAGAACTCGCTCCGTTCGATCGGGGCACCGCGGCGCGCACGACTGCGCATGTCGGAGTCCGAACGCGAGCAGGACGGCGTCGAGGCCTTCCCGCCCGAGCCGGTCGGGCAGGTGCGCGTGCGCCTGCTCACCGAGACGGTCGTGGCCGACCTGCGCGGCCCGACCGCGTGCGAGGTGCTCGACCCCGCGCAGGTCGAGGCGGTGGTCGGCAGGCTCGGCCCCGATCCGCTCATCGACGACGGCGCCGCCGCCGAGGAGCGCTTCACGAGCGTCGTGCGCCGCAAGCCCACGCCCATCGGCCTGCTCCTGATGGACCAGAACGTCGTCTCGGGCATCGGCAACGTCTACCGCGCCGAGCTGCTGTTCCGCGCGAGGCAGAACCCGCACACGCCCGGCAGGCTCGTGCCCGAGGAGCACGTCCGGCACCTCTGGCGCGACTGGGCGACGCTGCTGCGCATCGGCGTCGAGACGGGCCAGATGATGACCATGGACGACCTCGACGACGAGGCGTGGCGCGCGGCGATGGCGAATCGCGCCGACCGGCACTGGGTGTACAAGCGCGAGGGACTTCCGTGCCGCGTGTGCGGCACGAACATCGTCATGGAGGAGATGGGCGCCCGCAAGCTGTACTGGTGCCCCTACTGCCAGGCCTAGGAACGGAAGCGGCATGAGACAGAACCCGAGCTTCACGCTGGCGAGCGAGGAGGGCGTCAAGCGTCTGATCCGCGAGCACCCGTGGGCGACGATCGTGAGCATGACGGATGCCGCGGGACTCGTGGCCTCCCACTACCCGGTGCTGCTCGACGAGACGGCCGACGGCATCGTGCTGCTGACGCACGTCGGCCGCCCCGACGAGCAGGTGCACGAGCTCGGGCGACACGAGGTGCTCGTCATCGTGCAGGGACCGCACGGCTACATCTCGCCGGGCTGGTACGACGCGAACCCCGCCGTGCCGACGTGGAACTTCGTGACCGCGCACCTCCACGGCACGCCCGAGCTGCTCGAACCCGACGAGAACCTGCGGGTGCTCGAGGCGCTCGTCGACCACTTCGAGCAGCGGATGCCCGAGCCGCGCGGCATGCGCTCCACTCCCGAGAACGCGGCGTACGCCGAGCGCATCTCGGCGGGCACCGTCGGGTTGCGCATCCCCGTCACCCGCTTCGTCGCGAAGAACAAGATGAGCCAGAACCGTCCGGCCGAGACCGTCGACCGCATCATCGCCGAGCTCGAGGGCGACGGCCCGTACGCGAGCCCCGCGCTCGCCGCCGAGATGCGGCGCACGCACGACGCCCTGCGGGCGGCACGCGGGTGAGCGGGTCGGATGGCGCGGCGCCGGCCGCCGCGCTCGTGCTCGCCGGCGTCCGCCTTCCCGGCGGCGACGCTCCCGTCGACGTGCACGTCGAGGGCGGGGTCGTGCGCGCGATCGCGCCGCCGGCCTCGCCTGCCGCGGCATCCGGAACCGAGCGCATCGACCTCGACGGCCGGTGGATCGTTCCGGGCCTCTGGGACCGGCACGTGCACATGGCGCAGTGGGCGATGGCCGCGCGCCGGATCGACCTCGCCGACGTGTCGTCGGCGGCGCACGCCGCGGAGCTCGTCGCCGCCGCGGTGCGGGGCGGCGCCGCCGAGGTGATCGGCATGGGCTACCGCGACGGGCTCTGGCCCGACCGGCAGCGCATCGACCTGCTCGATTCGGCGACGGGCGACGTACCCGTCGTGCTGGTCTCGGGCGACCTGCACTCGTGCTGGGTCAACTCGGCCGCGGCGCGTCGGCACGGCCTGCTCGACCGGGCAGGGGCGAGCGGCGTGCTCCGCGAGGACGACTGCTTCCGCCTCGTGCGCGAACTCGACGACGTCGCCGACGAGGTGCTCGACGCGTGGGTCGCCGACGCCGCTCGCGCCGCCGCGGCTCGCGGCGTCGTCGGGGTGGTCGACTACGAGATGCGCTGGAACCGCGACGACTGGGCGCGTCGCGCCGCCGGCGGGTTCGACGCGCTGCGCGTGCGCTTCGGCGTCTACACCCAGCACCTGGAGCGCGCGGCCGAGGCCGGGCTCCGCACGGGCGAGCCGCTTCCGCACACCGGCGGGCTCGTGCGCGTCGGCGGCTACAAGGTCATCACCGACGGGTCGCTCAACACCCGCACCGCCTGGTGCGTCGACCCCTACCCGGGCCTCGCAGCCGACGAACACCCGTACGGCGTCGCCAACGTGCCGTACGACGAGCTCGTGCCGCACCTGCGCCGCGCCGGCGAGATCGGCCTCGACCCCGCCGTGCACGCCATCGGCGACCGTGCCAACGAGCGCGCACTCGACGCCCTCGAGGCGGTGCTGCCGAGCGGATGGCGCGGCCGGGCGGCGATCGAGCACGCGCAACTGCTCCGCCGCGACGACGTCGCCCGGTTCGCCCGGCTCGGCGTCGTCGCGAGCGTGCAACCCGAGCACGCCATGGACGACCGCGACATCGCCGAACGGTATTGGGCCGGCCGCACCGATCGGGCCTTCATGCTCCGCGACCTCGCCGAGGCGGGCGTCCAGCTCGCCCTCGGCTCCGACGCGCCCGTCGCGAAGCTCGACCCCTGGATCGCGATCGCCGCCGCCGTCGGCCGCACGCGCGACGGCCGCGAGCCGTGGCATCCGGAGCAGGCCGTCGACGCCCGCATCGCGCTCGCCGCCTCGACCGACGGCGCCGGGGCCGAGGTTCGGGAGGGACTCGCTGCCGATCTCGCCGTGGTCGAACGCGACCCGCTCGCAGCTTCCGCCGACGAGCTGCGCCGGATGCCCGTGGCGCTCACGCTCCTCGGCGGCCGCGCGACGCACGACGCCCGCTGAGGGCGAGCGGTCCTTCCGGCCGACCCCCGCCGGATCGGGGGCAGACCCCCGTTCCGATCGGGCTGCCCACCGGCTGGGGCGGGGACGCCGGCGCCGGAAGGCTCGAGGCATGATCACCGAACCACGCCACGAGCGTCGCGATCGCGCCGCCGTCCGACGTCCCCGCGCAACGGCGGTCGCGCTCGGCGTCATCGCCTCCGGCGCGCTCGTCGCCGTCGCGTTCGCCGGGTGCGGCCTCGCCGGTCCGGCCCGCGTCGACACCGTCGGCGAGGTCGACTTCGACACGCCGCTGCCCGTGCCGCCGCTCGCCGACTCGACCGTCGACGCCGACGGCACGCGCGTCTTCGCACTCGAGGCGCAGGCCGGAACGACCGAGTTCGCGCCGGGAGTCGGGAGCGACACGTGGGGCTTCAACGGCTCCTACCTCGGCCCGACGCTCGTCGCCGAGCGGGGGGAGCGCATGCGCGTCGACGTCGCGAACGCCCTCGACGAGCCCACCACCGTGCACTGGCACGGCATGCACCTGCCCGCCGAGATGGACGGTGGGCCCCACCAGATGGTCGAGCCGGGCGACCTGTGGTCGCCCGAATGGACCGTCGATCAGCCCGCCGCGACACTCTGGTACCACCCGCATCCGCACGGCGACACCGAGGAGCACGTCGCCCGCGGTCTCGCCGGCCTCGTCCTCGTACGGGACGATGCGGAGGCGGCGCTGCCGCTCCCGCGCGAGTACGGCGTGGACGACCTGCCGGTGATCGTGCAGGATGCCGCGTTCACCGACGACGGCCGCCTCGAGACCGCGGCGCAGGCCTTCGCCGGACGGCTCGGCGACGAGCTGCTCGTGAACGGCGTTCGCGGCCCGCACGCCGACGTCCGCGACGAGCTCGTGCGCTTGCGGCTGCTCAACGCGTCGACCGCGCGCAGCTACGCGTTCGGATGGAGCGACGGCCGGCCGATCGAGCTCATCGCGACCGACGGCGGCCTGCTCGAGGCATCCGTCGAACTCGACCGGGTCATGCTGTCGCCCGGCGAGCGGGCCGAAGTGCTCGTGCGGATGACGCCGGGCGGTCGCGTCACGCTGCAGTCGGTCATGACGCCCGAGGCATCCGGCCTGCAACCGGTGATCGCCGGGATGAACGGCGGAGTCGACGCGTTCGACGTGCTCGAGCTGCGCGCCGCCGACGTGCTGGACCCTGCGCCCACCCTGCCCGACCGGCTCGCCGACGTGCCGCCGGTCGCGACCGACGGCATCGCGACGACGCGGACCTTCACGCTCGACGGCTTCCAGATCGACGGCGAGCCGATGCGCCTGGACCGCATCGACCACATCGTCGAGGTCGGCACGACCGAGCGCTGGGTCGTGGAGAACGTCAGCGAGATGCCCCACAGCTTCCATGTGCACGACGTGCAGTTCCGCGTCGCGTCGATCGACGGCGCCCCGCCGCCGCCCGAGCTCGCCGGCTGGAAGGACACGATCTTCGCCCGGCCCGAGACCAGGTACGAGCTGATCCTGGGGTTCGACGACTTCGCCGACCCGGACACGCCGTACATGTACCACTGCCACCTGCTGTGGCACGAGGACCAGGGGATGATGGGCCAGTTCGCCGTCGTCGAACCCGGTCAGCGTGCGACGATGACCGAGGAGACGAACGACCATGACCACCACTGACGCGATGAGCGCGGGCGCGGCCCGCCCGACCGAACCAGTGACCGAGGCCACCCGGCCACGCCGACGCGGGTACGGCGGCCTCTGGGCCGCGGTGCCGCGCGAGCTCGGCTACCTGCTCCTCGGCTTCCCGATCGCGATCGTGGGGTTCACGGTGCTCGTCACCCTGTTCTCGACGGGCGCGAGCCTGCTCGTGATCGTCGTCGGCCTCGTGTTCGTGGTGGCCGCGCTCTACACGGCGCGCGGATTCGGCACGCTGGAGCTCGTGCGCCTCGGCTGGGCGGGGCGCCCCGAGATCCGCCGGCCGAACTGGGAGGCGGCGTCGCCCGCCGGCGAGGGGCCCTGGCGGGCGTTCTTCGCGCCATTCGTCGACGGCCACTACTGGCTGTACCTGCTGCACGGCATGATCGTCGCGCCCATTGTGACGCTGTTCAGCTGGACCGTCACGGTCGTGTGGCTCGCGGTCGGGCTCGGCGGGGTCACGTACTGGTTCTGGGCGATGTTCCTTCCCGTCGGCGGCCGCGACGTCTTCCCGCTCGAGTGGGTGCTCGACCGCATCTGGCCGGGCGGCTCGGCGGCCGTCGACGTCGATCCGATGGTCGTCGAGTCGATCGCCCAGCTCGTGCTCGGAGCCGTCTTCCTGCTGACGCTTCCGCTCGTGACGGCCGGGCTCACCTGGATCCATGACCAGGTCGGGCGCGGCATGCTCGGCGCATGGCGTTCGGAGGCGCTCGAGCGCCAGGTGCAGCAGCTCGCGGCTTCCCGCGGTGCGGCCGTGCAGGCCGAGGACGCCGCGCTGCGCCGCCTCGAGCGGGACATCCACGACGGCCCCCAGCAGCGGCTCGTGCGACTGCAGATGGACCTCGCCGCGATCGAGCGCAAGCTCGATGCCGACCCCGACGCGGCGCGCGTGCTGCTCGGCGAGGCGCGCGACCAGGCGCGGGACACGCTCGACGAGCTGCGGGCGCTCTCGCGTGGCTTCGCGCCGCCCCTTCTGCAGGACCGCGGCCTCGCGAGCGCGCTCGAGTCGCTCGCCGGCCGGAGCCCCGTGCCGGTCATCCTCGAGCTCGAGGTGCCGACCGACGACGGGCTGCCCGCCGCGATCGAGCGGAACGCCTACTTCATCGCCGCCGAGCTGCTCACCAACGCCGTGAAGCACTCGGGCGCGACCGCCATCCGGCTCCGGCTCGCGACGCGCGACACCGGCGCGTCGGGTCACTGGCTCGACCTCTGGGTCACCGACAACGGTCACGGCGGCGCAGCGCCGGTGGCCGGGCACGGGCTCGCCGGCCTCGACGAGCGCGTCCGCGGCCTCGGCGGGATGCTCGTCGTGGAGAGCCCGGCCGGCGGCCCCACCGTGATCGGCGCTCACTTCCCCTACGTCCCGGCCGCTAGGGTGGGCGCGTGACCGACCAGTCAGCGCCCCCGGTTCGCGTCGTGCTCGCCGAGGACTCGATGCTGCTGCGCGAGGGGCTCGTGCGCCTCTTCGACGAGGCGGGCTTCGAGACGGTCGGCGCCTACGGCGATGCCGATGCCCTGCTGGCCGACCTCGAGCGGGCGGCGCCCGATGTCGCGGTGCTCGACGTGCGCATGCCGCCGACGTTCCGCGACGAGGGCGTCCGCGCTGCGATCGAGCTCCGACGCCGCGCGCCGGGTCTCGGGGTGCTGCTGCTCAGCCAGTACGTCGAGGGCACGTACGCGCATGAGCTGCTCTCGTCGGCGGAGGGCGGGATGGGCTACCTCTTGAAGGATCGCGTCGCCTCGCTGGAAGATCTGCAGGACGCCGTGCTGCGCGTCCGCGACGGCGGCACCGTGCTCGACCCGCAGGTCGTGCGCGAGCTGCTCTCCCGGCGTGGCGACCCGCTCGCGGCGCTCACGCCGCGCGAGCGCGAGGTGCTCGAGCTCATGGCCGAGGGTCGCACCAATGCCGGGATCGCGTCCCAGCTGTTCATCGGCGTCGGCGCAGTCGAGAAGAACGTCACCTCGATCTTCCAGAAGCTCGGGCTCGAGGACTCCGGCACCGACCATCGGCGGGTGCTCGCCGTGCTCGCCTGGCTCCGGCGATAGGGCGGCGGATCGACCGCGCCACGCCGACGCCGGACCGGCCTACGCGGTCGGCGGCGTGCGGCGGTACGGCGTGTGCTGGCGCCACGCGCGCCGGTACAGCCGGTAGCCGCGCCGCAGCATCCACGTGAACGCCGCCACGCCGGCGACGACGCCCACCGCCACCGAGACCCACACGGGAGCGTCGAACGCGGACGCGACGCCGCCCGCGAACAGGCCGGCGACCGCCGACTCCACGACCGTGATGATCATCATGGAACTGCCGAGGATCTGCGTCCTCGGCCGGGGGAAGAACGCGTGGTACGTGACATCCGCTCCCGGCATGTCGTCGAACGGCGACGTCATGAGATACGGCGCGAGCCCCGGGTCGAGGTCGAGGTACGCGGCGCGGAGCCGGTTCATCGCGAGGACGTACATGAGGTCCTCGGTCGCCGTGTTGTAGGCGCGCAGCATCGTGATCAGGCCGAGCAGGAGCAGCAGGAACAGGACGCCGAGGGCCGCCGCCCCGAACCATCCGCGGAACTCGGTCGCATTGCCGAGGATGCCCAGACCGATGAGTCCCGCCGACACCACCGTGAGGAAGATCGCGATGCGGGTGAGCACCTCGCCCTGGGTGGTGCTGCGCGACGCGAGCAGGCTCCAGTGCTCGGTCGCGAGCAGCTGGGCGCGGAGCGCTCGCTGCGCATCGGTGAGCCGCCCGGCGCCCGGTGCGTCGCCGGATGCCGGCGGGGACGGGTCGGGCCCGGGCGCATCCGCCATACCGGCATTGTGCACCCGGGCCCGTGGCCGCCGCAGCAATCGGGCGGCGAGGCGGTCCCCGCTACTTCACGCTCACGTGCGCGGCGAGGAACCAGCGGTCCTTGTCGAGGCCGCGCCGGATCTCGATCGCGACGTCCTGGCTGGTGGGGTCGAGCTCCTCAAGGCCCTCGATCGCCGCGTTGACCTTCTCGGTCGCGACATCGATCTGCGCGACGACGTCGGCGATGGTCTCGTCGGACTGCTTGAAGCCCGCCGACGGGTTCACGGCGTCGCTCTCCTTCGCGATGGTCGCCAGCCGCGCGTCGATCGGCAGCCCGAGCGCGACGACCCGCTCGGCGGCGAGATCGGCCCACTCCTGTGCGTGCTCGACGACGACGTCGAGGAACTCGTGCACCTCGAGGAAGTCGCGGCCCCGCACGTTCCAGTGCGCCTGCTTGCCGTTGAGGGCGAGCGCGGTGAGCTCGTGGACCATCGGGGTGAAGAACTGCGAGACCCCCGAGGCGACCTCGGGGTCCGCACCCTTCATCGGCGCCTTGGGCTTGCGCGACGCGGTCTTGGATGCCGTCTTGGAGTCGGTCATGTGGTCCCCTTCCACTCGATGACGTGACGGTGCCACGCTACGCCGCCCGACCCGGGCGGCGCGGCGTTTCCCGCCGGATTCGCAGGGGGTTGACCTCGTGCCGTGATCGACTCAGTCGCGCGAGGGTCGCGGATGGTGCGTGCCGCGGTGGATCTCGACGACTCGGGCGACGCCGGGCGACTCGGGGTCGTCGGTGATCTCGCGGTCGGCCATGAACTGGCGGATGACGTGGGCGAGTTCGCCGGGATGGCTGAAGTTGATCGCGTGCGCCGCGCCGCGGATGCCGACCAGGAGCACGTGCGAGTCGGTCATCGCCGCGACCTGGTGCACCCGGCTGGGCGGCGGCATCAGCGGATCGCGATCGCCGATCACCACCAGCGTCGGGATCTGCAGTTCGAGCAACCGGTCGAGCGACGGGTACTGAGTCAGCGCGCGGAACATCTTGAGCGTGCTCGGCACGCCGAAGCGGAGGTAGTCGGGGGCGGCGACCCCGACCATCCGGGTGGGCTCGCGCGGACCGTCGCGCGTGAGCTGTGCGATCGCGCGGCGGAGCGGCTGGTTGTACATGCCGCCGGCCGGTGAGACGAGCACCGCGCGTTCGAGGCGCTCGGGATGGAGGCGGGCGAATTCCGTGATGACCGGGCACCCCATCGAGTTCCCGACCAGGGTCGCCTTCTCGACCCCGCGGTCGTCGAGGAACCTCGCAGCCGCGCGCGCGAGGTCGGGGACGTCGAGCCCGTTCGCGGCGCCCTGGCTCCGGCCGAACCCCGGGAGATCGGGGACGAGGGTATGGAACTCGTCTGCCAGCAGCTCCGCGGTGGGGAGCAGGTAGCGGCCTGACAGGCCGAACCCGTGCACGTGCATCATCGTCGGGGCATCGGGCGGGTTGGGGGACTCGCGGTAGAACACCTCGAGACCGTCGACCTCGGTCCAGCGCCCGGCCAAGCGAGACTCCGGCTTGCTCGGGTGCATGCGTGAACGATGGCGTGACCCGGATCGCGTGTTCGAGCCGGAGGTCATGCGCCCCACTCCCTGCGAGGTCCGGACGGTGCGGCGGCCGGCCCGGGCCGTCGCTGGGTCCATTCGACGATCAGGCCGCACAGCGCCAGCGCCCCGGCGATGAGCGCACCGCGCCAGTATGGCGCGGCCACCCAGGCGCCATATGCGGCGGCGCCGAACGAGAGCACGAAGGCCACCGTCGCCACCGAGAATGAGGCCCGCGCATTGAAGAAGACGAGCGTGCCGGCCAGCATCACGGCCGCGCCACCGACGATCGCGAGCGAGGCGGCGATGATCGGCGGTTCGGGGCCTGCGAGCAGCGCCGTGCCGAGGGCGACCTGGATCAGGCCGCCGAGCCACGCCAGGTCGGCGATGAGCCGCGTCCGTTCCGACCGTGTTGCACCCATGACGAACCCCCTCGAGGCCACGGTGCCAGCTGGTGCGACCAGCGTACTCCGGAAGCGCGACGACAGGCCCCGGCCGACGAGGAGCGATCCGGTCGAATCGAGCGGGGGCCGGCGCGGCATTCATCGCGGAAAAAGCCCGGTCAGCCGGCAGATCTTCGGAGGGGATGACGGGAATCGAACCCGCACCATCAGTTTGGAAGACTGAGGCTCTGCCATTGAGCTACATCCCCGAGCACCCTCGCGGGCACCCGATCATCGTAGTACACGGCCGCCGCTCGGTCGCGCCGGACGAGCCGTCGAGCCGGGCTACCGGAGGCCCGCGATCGTTCGGGCGATGCCGTGCGCGAGACGCAGCTGCCGCTCATAGGTCGCGGCGACCGCGACGAGGAGCGCTCCGGCGATGCCCAGCCACAGCCACCACCAGACCGCCTCGTAGAGCCGGCTGATCCACGGCCAGAGCTGGGCGACCGCGTGGGCAAGGAGGACGGTGCCGCCGAGGAGCAGCGGCGCCTGAAGCCGCAGGGCGGCCCCGGCGACGACGGCGACGACCGCGGCGACGCCGAGTGCGACGAGTCGCCACAGCTCGGGCTCCGTCCAGTCGGCGACCAGTGCCGGCACGAGGAGGACGGCCAGACCGGGACCGAGCGCAGGCCAGCTCCCGACCCTCGGATCCCGCCGCATCCTCACGGACCCGGCTCCGATGAGTGCGGCGGCGACCGGGACGGTGATCACGTCGAACGGCTCCACCGTGCCCGCACCGAGGACGACCGCTCCCGCGAGCACGGCGACGCCGAGGCTCGTCCACCGCATCACGGGTCCGCCCACCGGGCGGGCCCGGGTCGCGGCGTTCGCGATGTGCAGCGCCGCCAGGGCCGACATCAGCACACCGGTTCGGAAGAGCGCGTGACGGTCGTCGACGGCGGCGATCACCGTCGGGATCGCTGACGTGGTCACGGTCGTCGCGAGCGCCCACTCGGCCAGGCGGCTGGGCCGCGAACCCGTCCGAGCCCAGGCGGTCGCGGCGAACGCGCCGACCGCGAGCGCCGCCATGGGCCAGAACTCGACGACGAGGCGACTCGGCTCGCCGACCGCGATCGCGGCACCACGCACCATGGCCGCACCGGTGATCGACGCCCAGCCGGTCGACACCACGAGGAGCCGGAGCGGCACTCCCCGCACCGCTTCGGGCAGGAAGAGGCCGGCGACGACCACGATCGCGCCGGCGGCGGCCAGCACCAGGGTGCGCAGCTCGGACTGCCCGGCGTTCGCGACGCTCGGCAGCACGGCGACGGCCGCCGCGGAGGCGAGCAGGGTCGTACGCCCCGGCACGGCGTCGGCGGACGCGGCGCGTCGCCACGCGATCAGCGCACCGCTCGCGAGCAGCGCCGCCGCGAGGGGCAGCGTGTACGCCTCGACGTCGTCGACCTCGTCGCCGCCGAACCAGGCCCACGCGCTGCCGACGGCGAGCGCCGGGCTCGCCCATGCCAGGTGCCGGCTGGGGGCCGTGCCGCCGATGGGGTCGCCGTCGAGGGCGGCGAGGAGTACCGGCACGGGCGCCAGGAGGAGCAGGACGAGCCAGGTCGCGTCGGGCGCGAGCCACGGGACGAACGCGACGAGGACGACGGCGACCGCGAGGAGGAGGGCCGATGCGCTCCATGCGCGCCGGGCCACCCGATCCTCGGGAGCGATCCCGTGGGCGAGGACCGACGCCAGCACGGCCGTACCGGCGAGCGCGTAGCCGACGGATTCCGGCTCGCCGAACTGGACCGCCAGCCCACTCGCACTGAACCCCAGCGCGAAGGGCACCGCCGCCGCCGCGGCGCACCGCATCGGCATGAGCGACGAGCGGAGCCAGGCGACGCCCGCGGCGGCGAACGCGAACGGCGGGAGCCAGCCGAGCGGCTCCACGAGGGTCGCCGACAGGATCGACGTCGACACCGCGGCCGCGCCGAACGCGGGCACCGCCATGGCGAGCCGGTCGGCCCGCGGCAGGGCGGGGAGCAGCGCCGATACGCCCAGGAGCAGGGCGCTCGCCAGGCCCGCGAGGAAGATCCCGGAGTCCCACGGCTCGCCCAGCGGCCGGCCCGCCGCGGCAGCCCAGTCCGCGAGGGCGAACGCGCCCACGACCACGATGAGCGTCGCCGCGACGACGTGCAGCGGTCCGACCGTGCGCGCCGTCCCCGACGTCCACACACGGCCCGTGACGAGTCGGCCGGCGATCGCGAGCAGGAGGAGGCTCGGTACGGCCCACCACCACAGCGCGGTGCTCGCGTGCGCGAGCACCCACGCGGTGACCGCTCCGGTCAGCCCGAATGCGGCGAGCACGATCAGGGCACCGGGAAGGGAGCGCACGACGGGGATCGAGGCCAGCGCGAGCCCCGACGCGGCCATCGCGACGAGCACGACCACCGCCGACAGGAGGGTCGGCGCGACCGCGGCGACCGCCAGGGCCGCGTCGAACGCCAGCGCGAGCGGAAGCGCGGCGAGGCTGCGGAGCCGCCCGAGGAGCGCGAACGCGATCACGGCGGCCACGCACAGTGCGATCGGGGCCAGAACCGCCCCGAGGCGATCGTCCTCCGATGCGACCCCGGCCCACGGTTGCCGCAGGGCGGTCGCGTCGGCCTGCCAACCCGACGAGACGGCTCCAGGGAGGTCGGAGGCGAAGCCGACCGGCGCCATCAGCGCCGGTATCGCGACGACGGCGGACACGATCGCGGCGGCGAGGAATGCGCGCTCGGCGAGGCGGCGGACCGCGGCCCGACGCCCGCGTGCGATACCCGCGACGACGCATGCCACGGCGGCGGCACCGGACGGTGCCGCCCAGACGGCGACCCCGCGCTCGAGTTCGAGCGCGGCTCCGATCGCCGGCGCCAGCGCGAACGCGACGCCCGATGCGAGGACGGCCAGGAGCGACCAGGGATCGATCGCCCGGCCGGTCGCCCGCAAGCGAGCGCCGAGCAGCGCGAGCCACGCCACGCCCACCGCGGCGAACGTCCACGCGGCGTTCCACGACACGTCGGGAAGCGCCCACACCGCGGCGGCGAGGGCGATCGCGCCACCGGTCGCGCCCGCCGAGAGCACGATCACGCGCTCGACCGACGGTCGCGCGATCTGGGAGAGCGCGCCCGCCGCGAGCATCGCGATGCCGCCGAGCCACGCGGCCGTGCCGACCTCGTCGTCGGGTGCGGCGCCGTACGCGACGAGGAACACGCCGACCGGCGCCAGCGCCGCGGCGGCGAGCCCGGGCACGCGGACGCCGCTCGCCGCCCGCGCACCGGCCAGCACGGCCGTGACGACGAGGAGCGCCGCACCCCAGTACCCGGCGACGTCGAGTCGTCCGGTGCCGAACAGGTCGTTCTCGCGGACGATCCACACGTCGAGCACGAGCAGCACCACCGCCACGGCCGCGACCCCCTCGGCTGTGCCCGGCAGTCGACGGGTGCGGAGGAACCAGGCGAGACCGAGAACGAGGAGGCTCACGACCGCGGTGATCGCGGACCGCACCTCAAGGGTCGCGACGAGGTAGGCCACGAGGAGGAAGACGACGGCGGCGACCGAGAGCAGCACGACACCGAGCGTGAGCAGGAGCACTTGGACACCCGAGCGGACCGGACGGCTCGCCGTCGCCTCACCAGTCGACGGCGGCGGGGACGCCGGCGGGACCGACGGAGGCGGCGGGGGCGGAGCCGGTGAGGCGGCGGCCGCCGCAGACGCCGCGGCGCGCGCCGCCTGATCGACGCGCATCCGGGTGAGGAGTCCCTGTCGCTCGAGCTCGGCATCGCGCACCCGCGCACCGGCGGCGAGCAGCTCGCCGGCCGCGGGCACGTCGAGCCGGAGGCCGCAGGTATCGCAGGCGGCACGGGCGAGCGGTGCGAAGCAGGCCGGGCAGCGAGTGGAGTCGACGAGGAGTGACGGATCACTCGGCCAGCGGCGGAGATCGGGCGCTGCGAAGCGGGGCGGGGCGCTCATGGGCTCACTCTGACATGGCGCGACCGGCTCGGCCTCGGTGTCCACACCGAGGCGTCCGTCCACAGGCGCACCGCGGACGGGTCCGCGGCGGGGCGCGCCGCGGCGCGTGCAGTAGACTTTCCCGGGTCCATCCGTGCTTCGTCGTGCTCCGGCGCGCCGACACGCCGGACCGGCGAGTCAGCCGGCGACTCGGGGCGTAGCTCAGCTTGGCTAGAGCGCCCGCTTTGGGAGCGGGAGGTCGCAGGTTCGAATCCTGTCGCCCCGACGAGTCGCATCGGCTCGACCACGTACTTCACACAACAGGAGAATCTTCCCCATGCCGACCACTTCGGTTGAGAAGCTGAGCCCGACGCGCGCCAAGCTCACCATCTCGGTGACGCCCGATGAGCTGAAGCCCAGCATCGCCCACGCCTACGAGCACATCGCCGAGCAGATCAACGTCCCCGGCTTCCGCAAGGGCAAGGTGCCCGCGCCCATCATCGACCAGCGGGTCGGCAAGGCCGCCGTGCTCGAGCACGCGGTCAACGAGGGCCTCGACGGCTTCTACCGCGCGGCGGTCGCCGAGCACGAGCTCCGCCCGCTCGGCCGCCCGTCGGCCGACATCGTCGAGTGGCCGAACGAGAAGGACTTCTCCGGCGACCTGCTGCTCGCGATCGAGGTCGACGTGCGGCCCGAGATCGAGCTGCCCGACTACGCGGGCCTCGAGCTCACGGTCGACTCCGTCGAGGTCGGCGACGACGAGGTCTCCGAGGAGCTCGAGCGCCTGCGCAGCCGCTTCGGCACGCTCATCACGGTCGACCGCCCGGCCAAGACCGGCGACTTCGTGACGCTCGACCTCGTCGCGGTCATCGACGGCACCGAGGTCGACACCGCCAGCGGCGTATCGTACGAGCTCGGCTCCGGCGAGCTGCTCGAGGGCATCGACGAGGCCCTCGACTCGCTGACCGCCGGCGAGACCACCACGTTCGAGTCGAAGCTGCTCGGCGGCGACCACCAGGGCGAGACGGCCGAGATCACCGTGACCGTCTCGGCGGTCAAGGAGCGCGAGCTCCCCGAGGCCGACGATGACTTCGCCCAGATCGCCAGCGAGTTCGACACGCTCGACGAGCTCACCGCGAGCCTCAAGGAGCAGGTCGCGAAGAACAAGTCGTTCGGCCAGGGCACGCAGGCCCGCGACCTCCTCGTCGACCGCCTCCTCGAGCTCGTCGACGTCCCGGTCGCCGACAGCGTCATCGAGGACGAGGTGCACCGTCACCTCGAGTCCGAGGGTCGCCTCGAGGACGACGAGCACCGCGCCGAGGTCACCGAGGCGAGCACCAAGGCCTTCAAGACGCAGATCGTCCTCGACAAGATCGCCGAGTCCGAGAAGGTCCAGGTCTCGCAGGAGGAGCTGACCCAGTACCTCGTGCAGGGCGCCGCGCAGTACGGCATGGACCCGAACGAGTTCGTGCAGATCCTGAGCCAGAACGGCCAGATCCCCGCCATGGTCGGCGAGGTCGCGCGCAACAAGGCGCTCGCCATCGCGCTCGGCAAGGCCAAGGTCGCGGATGCCGCCGGCAATGCGGTCGACCTCTCCGAGTTCACCGCCGTCGCCGACGACGAGGCCGAGGCCGCTGCCGAGGAGGCGCCCGCCGAGGCCGCGCCGGCGGAGGACAAGCCCGCGAAGAAGCGCTCGACCAAGAAGGCCGCCGACGAGGCCGCCGCAGAGGCGCCCACCGAGGAGACGAAGCCCGCGCGCAAGCGCACGGCGAAGAAGGCCGACGCCGAGTAGTCGGTCGGACGACCACACGACGGGGTCGGGCTCTCGGGCCCGGCCCCGTCCGTCGTCTCCGGAGGAGGCCGTCTCCGGAGAAGGAGGAGGAGCCGTGGACGAGTGGCAGCGTCGCGTCGATGCCGTCTGGGCGGCGGCGTCCGACCTGGGGGAGCGCGCCCTGATCGAGCGGATCGACGAGCTGGTCGCGGATCTGCCCGACCACGACCCGCGCGGACCCTTCGAGGCCGCGGGGGCGCGCGACTCCGCCGGGCTCGAGGAGGAGGCCGAGCCGCTGTACCGCCGTGCGCTCGAGCTGGGGCTCGCCGGGCGCGCCCGGGTCGAGGCCCACATCCAGCTCGCCTCGACGGTGCGCAACCTCGGCCGGCCGGCGGAGTCGCTCGAGCTGCTCGACCGTGTCCGGGACGAGGCCGGCGATCTCGCCGATGCGGTCGAGGCGTTCCGTGCGCTCGCGCTCGCCTCCTCGGGTGCGCCGGATGCCGCGGCATCCGTCGCCCTGGTGGCCCTCGCGCCGCACCTCACGCGGTACCGACGCGCGGTCGACGCGTACGCGCGCGACCTCGTCCGACCGCCGCGCGACGGGGCGCGGACGGCGCCCTGACGACGGCGCCGCGCCGCGGCATCCGCCGACGGCGAACAGCCCGATCCGCGCGCGTTCCAACGGATAGATTCGTTGCAACGCCTAAGGAAACGGAGCGAAATCCATGGCCGAACCGACACTGCAGCCCAGTGTGTTCGATCGACTGCTGAAGGACCGCATCATCTGGCTCGGCTCCGAGGTGCGCGACGACAACGCGAACGAGATCGCCGCGAAGCTGCTGCTCCTCGCCGCCGAGGATCCGAAGAAGGACATCTACCTCTACATCAACTCGCCCGGCGGCTCGATCACGGCGGGCATGGCCATCTACGACACAATGCAGTTCGTCCCGAACGACATCGTCACCGTCGGCATCGGCATGGCCGCGTCCATGGGGCAGCTCCTCCTGACCGCCGGAACCAAGGGCAAGCGCTACATCACCCCCAACGCGCGGGTGCTGCTGCACCAGCCGCACGGCGGGTTCGGCGGCACCGCGAGCGACATCCAGACGCAGGCGCAGCTGATCCTCGACATGAAGAAGCGGCTCGCCGAGATCACCGCGGCGCAGACCGGCAAGTCGGTCGAGCAGATCAACCGCGACGGCGACCGCGACCGCTGGTTCAACGCCCACGAGGCGCTGGAGTACGGCTTCGTCGACCACATCCGCGAGTCGGCCCTCGACGTCTCGGGCGGCGGCGGCACCGCGCCCGAGCTCGAGGACCCGAAGGCCTGAGAAAGAGAGAATGCGAATGAACATCCCCGCTTTCGGCGGCACCGCGTTCAGCGGCATGCCGGCCCCGGGCTCGCGGTACATCCTGCCGAGCTTCGAGGAGCGCACGGCCTACGGCTACAAGCGCCAGGACCCCTACGCCAAGCTCTTCGAGGACCGCATCATCTTTCTCGGCGTGCAGGTCGACGACGCGTCGGCCGACGACATCATGGCGCAGCTGCTCGTGCTCGAGTCGATGGATCCCGACCGCGACATCATGATGTACATCAACTCGCCGGGTGGCTCGTTCACCGCGATGACCGCCATCTACGACACCATGCAGTACATCCGTCCGCAGATCCAGACGGTCGTGCTCGGCCAGGCGGCATCGGCCGCGGCCGTGATCGCGGCGGCGGGCACGCCGGGCCGTCGCCTCGCGCTGCCCAACGCGCGCGTGCTGATCCACCAGCCCGCCATGGGCGAGGCCGGGCACGGGCAGGCGTCCGACATCGAGATCCAGGCGGCCGAGATCCTGCGCATGCGCACGTGGCTGGAGGAGACGCTCTCGAAGCACTCCAACCGGACGATGGAGCAGGTCAACGCCGACATCGACCGCGACAAGATCCTGTCGGCCGACGAGGCCCGCGACTACGGCCTCATCGACCAGGTGCTCACCTCGCGCAAGACGCTGCCGGCGCTCGCGCGATAGCGCCACGACGCGACGAGGGGTGGATGCGTGCAACGCATCCACCCCTCGTTCGTCCGGTTTCCGCCAAACCGTGGCGGATCGGCCCGGCAGGGCCCGCATCGGGCTAGGCTCGGTACAGATTTCGTTGCGAGGGAGGACGCGATGGCACGCATCGGGGAGAGCGCTGACCTCTTGAAATGCTCCTTCTGCGGGAAGAGCCAGAAGCAGGTGCAGCAGCTCATCGCCGGTCCCGGCGTGTACATCTGCGACGAGTGCGTCGAACTGTGCAACGAGATCATCGAGGAGCGACTCGCCGAGGCGGGCGAGCCCGAGTCGGGCGAGTTCGAGCTGCCGAAGCCGAAGGAGATCTTCGCATTCCTCGAGGAGTACGTGATCGGCCAGGAGGCCGCGAAGCGCGCCCTCGCCGTGGCCGTCTACAACCACTACAAGCGCGTCCGCGCGAAGACCGCGATCACCTCGGCCGACCGGGCCCACGACGACGTCGAGATTGCGAAGTCGAACATCCTGCTCATCGGACCGACCGGCTGCGGCAAGACCTACCTCGCGCAGACGCTCGCCAAGCAGCTCAACGTGCCGTTCGCGGTGGCCGATGCCACCGCGCTGACCGAGGCCGGCTACGTCGGCGAAGACGTCGAGAACATCCTCCTCAAGCTCATCCAGGCCGCCGACTACGACGTGAAGCGCGCCGAGACGGGCATCATCTACATCGACGAGGTCGACAAGATCGCGCGCAAGGCCGAGAACCCCTCGATCACGCGCGACGTCTCGGGGGAGGGCGTGCAGCAGGCGCTGCTGAAGATCCTCGAGGGCACGGTCGCGTCGGTTCCACCGCAGGGCGGCCGGAAGCATCCCCATCAGGAGTTCATCCAGATCGACACGACCAACGTGCTGTTCATCGTCGCCGGCGCGTTCGCCGGCCTGGAGGACATCATCTCCTCCCGGGCGGGCAAGCGCGGGATCGGGTTCGGCGCTCCACTGCACTCCAAGCAGGATGAGGCTGAGCTCTTCAGCGAGGTGCTCCCGGAGGACCTGCACAAGTTCGGCCTCATCCCCGAGTTCATCGGCCGCCTTCCGGTCGTCGCGACGGTCACGCCGCTCGACCGCGACGCCCTCATGGAGATCCTCACCGAGCCGCGGAACGCGCTGGTGAAGCAGTACCAGCGGATGTTCGAGCTCGACGGCGTGCAACTCGACTTCGAGCACGCGGCGCTCGAGGCGATCGCCGACCTCGCGGTACTGCGTCAGACCGGCGCGCGCGGGCTGCGGGCGATCATGGAGGAGGTGCTCGGGCCCATCATGTTCGAGGTGCCCTCGACCACCGGCGTCGCCCGGGTCGTGGTGACCAAGGAGACGGTCATCGACAACGCGGCCCCCACGATCGTGCCCTCGAAGCCGCGGCGCGCCGAGAAGTCCGCGTAACGCACGTCGCGACGCTCGCGTCGTACCCGGGACGTCGCGACCGGCGCCCCGACTCCGCTTCCGGCTTACGCCAGGTCGTCGTCGCTGCGCGCGCCGAACACGATCTCGTCCCAGCTCGGCATCGCCGCGCGACCCTTCTTGGGGCGCGGCGGGGCGGCCTTGGAGGCGCCTCCCCACAGCGCGCGTGCCGCTGCACCCGCACGGCTCTCGGGGCTCTCCTCACCCTCGGCGGCATGCGCCATGGGAGCGGACGGACTCGGGGCACTGTGCTCGGCGAGGTGGGCGTCGGGACGCGCGACGGTGGACGGGGCCAGCGGCGAGGGCGGCGCCATCCGCTCGGCGGAGCCCGCCTCGCGCTCGCCGCGCCGACGTCGCAGGGCCTCGAGCAGGTCGGCCGTCTCGCCGCTGGGCGGCGCCGGCTCGTCGGCGCGCTTGATCGCCGCGCGGGCGACCGCGGCGCTCGACGACGGCGCCGGCGCCGTGGCGCGCTGCGCCAGGTCGGGCTGCGGAGCCGTATCGTCGTCGGCCGTGTCGGGCGCGTCGAAGGTGAACGCGCCGCTGTCGAAGCGGGACTGCTCGTCGTCGGCCGACACCGCGCGCAGCCGCGGGATCATCCCACCCCGGACCTCGCCGTGCTTGGACAGCGTCACGGCATCGGAGTTCTGCGGGTGCAGCGCCTGCTTGCGCGGCTCGAACGTCCAGCGGGCGTCGTGGTCGATCCCGTCGGCGGTGAATTCCAGCTTGACCATCCAGCCGCGCTCCTCGTCCTTCCAGCTCGCCCAGCGCTCGCCGTGCGCCGACAGCTGCGCCAGTCGCTCGCGCACCATCGACCCGAACGAAGCGGGTTCATCGGGCTCGCCGCCCTCGACCACGTGGACCGGCACGGCCAGTGCCGAGGTGACCATGTGTTCGCGCTCGGCGATCACGGGGCCCTCGAACCGGCGGATGAAGTCGACGGACGCGCCCGTGAGCTCGGCGACCTCCTCGGCGGACAGGCCGGAGCGGATGTGCGCCTGCACCTCGCGCGGCGACAGCTTCGGTCCGCTCTCGGCGGGAGGGGCGGCGTGGCGGATGCGCGACTGGAGCACCTCGTCGATCTCGATCCGGAAGCGCGCCCCATCGTCGGAGGCGGCCACGAGGGCGCCGTTCTCGACGCCGATCACCTTGAGTTCCTGCATCGCGCGAAGCCCTTCCGTGCCTGGAGTCTCCGCCCAAGGATGCCACGTGCCGGCTGCGGGCCCCGGGAATACGGCGGGCGTGCCGGAAGTTGTGCATTCCACCGGATCCGGCGCCGACAAGTGGTTTGCTTACGCCATTGATTTGATGCAGACTATGGCCGCCGAATCCTCGGCACCGAAAAAAGGATGGGAATGGCAACGGATTACGACGCGCCGCGGAAGACCGAAGACGACTCCGAGTCGATCGAGGCCCTCAAGGAGCGCGTGCCCGACAAGATGTCGGGTGTCGTCGACGTGGAGGACGCCGACAACCCCGGCAGCTTCGACCTCGCGGGTGCCGACCTGTCCGACGTCGAGCTCGACGTCGTGGTGCTCCCGCCGCAGGCCGACGAGTTCACCTGCGTGAACTGCTTCCTCGTGAAGCACCGTTCGCAGATCGACCACGAGACCAAGCTCGGGCCGATCTGCCTGGAGTGCGCCGCCTAGGCCGGCTCCCCTTCGACGCGTGGCCGTCGCGATCCGTTGATCGCGGCGGCCAATTCATTGGGATGACGCGTGGAGACCAGCCAGTAGGGGGCGGGGTCGGCGGCATCCGTGATGGGCACGCGGACGACGTCGCGGATCCATCCCCGGATCACGAGGAACGCCCGCGCGTCGAGGCCGGTGCCGCGCTCGACGCGCGCGGCCTCACCGGATGCGGGCACGGCGTCGCCGGTCAGCTCGAGGGGCACCGACGCGCGGCCGGCCCGGAACCGGCCGTCGGCCACCTCGATCACGGGGGCCGTGAGCGAGAGCGAGCCCGCCACGGCGACGTAGAGCACGAGCCCGGTGGCGATCCCCGCCGGGAGCGACACGGGCGCCAGGACCAGGATGCTCGCCGGGATCAGCAGCAGGCTCGTCAGGTAGATCCAGGGCGTCGGCCACAGCCGTTCGCGGTACTCGGGCATGGCTCTATCAGACCAGACTTCTGGACTACCCTCGAACGGTGACCGATTCCGTCGATGTGCTGATCACGGCCGACCGCATGCCCGCCTACGCCCATCCCGGCGACGCGGGCGCCGACCTCCACGCCGCCGAGGCGGTCGTGCTCGAGCCGGGCGAGCGCGCTGCGGTCGGCACCGGCGTGGCGATCGCGCTGCCCGACGGGTACGTCGCGTTCGTCGTGCCGCGTTCGGGCCTGGCCTTCACGCACGGCATCACGATCGTGAACGCGCCGGGCACCGTCGACGCGGGCTATCGCGGCGAGATCAGGGTCTCGCTGCTGAACACCGACGCCCGCGAGGTCTACCGGATCGAGAAGGGCGACCGGATCGCCCAGCTCGTGGTCATGCCGGTCAGCCGCGCACGGTTCGTCGAGGTCGAGAGGCTGCCCGGCAGCCTCCGCGGCGAAGGGGGATTCGGGTCCACCGGATTCGGGGCACACCAGTCAGGAGCACACGCGTGAGCGACATCGAGAACATCGACGACTTCCCCGCCGACCAGCCCAAGTCGGCGCCGGCCGACCGCGCCACCAACGGCCCGCTCGACGAGTCCGAGGCGAACCCCGTGCGTCCCTACGTCGATCTCGGCGGCGTGAAGGTGCTGCCCCGCGAGGGCCTCCACCTGCGCCTGGAGGTCGAGGAGGGCACGAAGCGGGTCGTGGCCGTCGGGCTCGACTACGCCAACTCGACGCTGCAGGTCCAGCCGTTCGCGGCACCGCGGTCGAGCGGCCTGTGGCATGAGATCCGCGATCAGATCGCCGACCAGATCGCCCGCCAGGGCGGCACGACCACGGTCCGCGAGGGATCGTTCGGCCCCGAGCTGCTCGCCCAGATCCCCGTCACGACCGCCGACGGGCAGACGGGCCAGATGCGCCTCGCGCGCTTCATCGGCGTCGACGGCCCGCGCTGGTTCCTGCGCGGCGTCATCGCCGGGGAGGCGGCCGCCGACCCGACCGCTGCGGCCAAGGTCGAGGATCTCTTCCGATCGATCGTCGTGGTGCGCGGCAGCACGCCGATGCCGCCGCGCGACCTCATCCCGCTGCGGATGCCCGCCCCGTCGCCGGGCGGTCCGGCCGCGTGACCGACGACCGGCGCGACTCCGGAGAGGCGCGGGAAGCGCGGGAGGCGGGCGACGACGGGCGCGCGGAGGCGAAGGACGAGTTGCAGCGTTCGATGGCCGCGGCCGCGGAGCGGTCAGGGCTCGGCCGCATCGCACGAGACGAGACGCTGAGGCCCGCCGACCTGGTCGGCGCGCTCGGGGGCATCCGCGGACTCGCCGAGGCGATCCTGCCCGGCCTGGTCTTCCTCGTCGTCTACACCTTCACGCGCGAGCTGGCCTGGGCGCTCACGGCCTCGCTCGGTCTCGCGGTCGTGTTCACCATCGCCCGGCTGGCCACGCGCAGCCAGCCGACGCAGGCGATCGCCGGTCTCGTCGGGGCCGGGGCATCCGCCGCGCTCGCCCTCTGGACCGGGCGCGCCGAGGACAACTACGTCCTCGGCTTCTATCTCAACGCCGCCTACGCGATCGGCCTCCTGGTCTCGCTTCTGGTGCGCTGGCCGCTCGTGGGCATCATCGTCGGCTTCCTCAAGGGCGACGGCACCGCGTGGCGGCAGCAGAAGCGCGTCTACCGCGCGATGCAGTTCCTGACCCTCGTCTGGCTCGGCATGTTCGTCGCGCGGATCGCCGTGCAGCTGCCGTTCTACTTCGCCGGCAACGTCGAGGCGCTCGGCGCCACGCGCCTCCTGATGGGCGTGCCGCTGTACGCGCTGCTGCTCGTGTTCTCCTGGCTCGTCGTCCGCGCCGTGTACCCCGCGAAGCCGGTCGCCGCGGAGTGATACAGTTATCTCGATATCGAGATAAATCACGGGTGCCGGCACGAGCCTGTCGGCGTGCGACGCGGTTGGGCTAGCCTTGCTGGGGCGGGGCCCGGGAGCCACGGCAGGGCGCCGCCCACGAACGTCGCGTCGGCGGCATCCGCGAAGGAGAGGACATCGTGTCTGCAGTGAACAGTTTCGGGGCGAAGGACACGCTCCACGTCGGTGATGCGGCCTACGAGATCTACCGGATCGACACGGTCGCCGGGCACGAGAAGCTCCCCTTCAGCCTGAAGGTGCTGCTCGAGAACCTGCTCCGCACCGAGGATGGCGCCAACGTCACCAAGGCGCAGATCGAGGCGCTCGGCTCGTGGGTCCCCACGGCCGAGCCCGACACCGAGATCCAGTTCACGCCCGCGCGCGTGGTCATGCAGGACTTCACCGGCGTGCCCTGCATCGTCGACCTCGCGACCATGCGCGAGGCGGTCGTCGCCCTCGGCGGCGACCCGAACCGGATCAACCCGCTCTCGCCGGCCGAGATGGTGATCGACCACTCGGTGATCGCCGACCTCTTCGGCTCCGAGAACGCCCTCGAGCGCAACGTCGAGATCGAGTACGAGCGCAACGGCGAGCGGTACCAGTTCCTCCGTTGGGGCCAGACCGCGTTCGACGACTTCAAGGTCGTCCCGCCGGGCACGGGCATCGTGCACCAGGTCAACATCGAGCACCTGGCCAAGGTCATCTACCACCGCACGGTGTCGACCGACGGCGAGAACGGCGTCACGCGCGCCTACCCCGACACCTGCGTCGGCACCGACTCGCACACCACGATGGTCAACGGACTCGGCGTGCTCGGCTGGGGCGTCGGCGGCATCGAGGCCGAGGCGGCCATGCTCGGCCAGCCCGTCTCGATGCTCATCCCGAAGGTGGTCGGCTTCAAGCTCTCGGGCGAGATCCCCACGGGCGTCACCGCGACCGACGTCGTGCTCACGATCACCGACATGCTGCGCAAGCACGGCGTCGTCGGCAAGTTCGTCGAGTTCTACGGCTCGGGCGTGGCATCCGTGCCGCTGGCCAACCGCGCGACGATCGGCAACATGAGCCCCGAGTTCGGCTCGACGGCAGCCATCTTCCCGATCGACGACGTCACGCTCGACTACCTGCGCCTGACCGGCCGCAGCGACGAGCAGATCGCGCTCGTCGAGGCCTACTCGAAGGTGCAGAAGCTCTGGCACGATGCCGACAGCGAGCCCGAGTACTCCGAGTACCTCGAGCTCGACCTCGCGACGGTCGTCCCGTCGATCGCCGGCCCCAAGCGCCCGCAGGACCGCATCGTGCTCTCCGACGCGAAGGCCCGGTTCGAGAACGACCTGACCAACTACGCCGACGTCGAGCACGACCTCGTCGACCTCGAGGTGGCCGAGTCCTTCCCGGCCTCCGACCCGCCGAGCAACACGCCCGAGGATGAGCACAGCCACCACGTGCACTTCCACCGCTCGCACGCTCCGAAGACCGCCTCGAAGCCGACGCAGGTGCAGACGGCGGATGGCACGAGCTACACGCTCGACCACGGTGCGGTGACCATCGCGGCGATCACCTCGTGCACCAACACGTCGAACCCGTCGGTCATGCTCGCGGCGGGCCTGCTCGCGCGCAACGCGGTGAAGAAGGGCCTCAAGGCCAAGCCGTGGGTCAAGACCACGCTCGCCCCGGGCTCGAAGGTCGTCACCGAGTACTACGAGAAGGCCGGACTCACGAAGGACCTCGAGGACCTCGGCTTCTACACGGTGGGCTACGGCTGCACCACCTGCATCGGCAACTCGGGCCCGCTCATCGAGGAGGTGTCGGCGGCGGTGCAGCAGAACGACCTCGCCGTCACCGCGGTGCTCTCGGGCAACCGCAACTTCGAGGGCCGCATCAACCCCGACGTGAAGATGAACTACCTCGCGAGCCCGCCGCTCGTGATCGCGTACTCGCTCGCGGGTTCGATGAACTTCGACTTCGAGAACGACGCGCTCGGCCAGGACTCCGACGGCAACGACGTGTACCTCAAGGACATCTGGCCCGACGCCGGCGAGGTGCAGAAGACCATCGACGAGTCGATCAACGAGGAGATGTTCACGCGCCAGTACGCGAGCGTCTTCGAGGGCGATGACCGGTGGCGCAACCTGCCCACGCCGACCGGCGCGACCTTCGACTGGGACGCCGAGTCCACCTACGTGCGCAAGCCCCCGTACTTCGAGGGCATGACGCTCGAGACGACCCCCGTCACCGACATCGTCGGCGCCCGGGTGCTCGCGAAGCTCGGCGACTCGGTCACGACCGACCACATCTCGCCGGCCGGCTCGATCAAGGCCGACAGCCCCGCGGGCCGGTACCTCACCGAGCACGGCGTCGACCGCAAGGACTTCAACTCGTACGGCTCGCGCCGCGGCAACCACGAGGTCATGATCCGCGGCACCTTCGCGAACATCCGGCTGAAGAACCAGCTCCTCGACGGGGTCGAGGGCGGCTTCACGCGCGACTTCACGCAGGAGGGCGGGCCGCAGTCCTTCATCTACGACGCCTCGATGAACTACCAGTCGCAGGGCATCCCGCTCGTCATCTTCGGCGGCAAGGAGTACGGGTCGGGCTCGAGCCGCGACTGGGCCGCGAAGGGCACCAACCTGCTCGGCGTCAAGGCCGTCATCACCGAGAGCTTCGAGCGCATCCACCGCTCGAACCTCATCGGCATGGGCGTCGTGCCGCTCCAGTTCCCGGCGGGGGAGTCGGCCGACTCCCTCGGCCTCGACGGCACCGAGGTCGTCTCGATCACGGGCCTCGAGCAGCTCAACGAGGGTGTGACGCCGAAGACGGTCCGGGTCGTCGCCGAGCCGAGCGAGTTCTCGCCCGAGGGCAAGCAGACCGTCGAGTTCGATGCGGTCGTCCGCATCGACACGCCGGGTGAGGCCGACTACTACCGCAACGGCGGCATCCTGCAGTTCGTCCTGCGCAGCCTCGTCTGACGCGAACGCGAAACCGGGGGCGGTGGGCTTCGGCCCGCCGCCCCCGATCTCTGCCCGGGCTCACAGGTGCTCCGGCGTACACTCGAACGACACCGTGGCACCCGCCGCCCACAGCTCCGGAGGCACGACGAATGAGGCTGCTCGACACGATCCGCGGACCCCGCGACCTCGATGCGCTCACACACGACCAGCTCGAGGAGCTGGCTCGCGAGATCCGTGAAGTGCTCGTGGCGAGCGTGTCGAAGACCGGCGGCCATCTCGGTCCGAACCTCGGCGTCGTCGAGCTCACGATCGCCATCCATCGCGTCTTCGACTCGCCCCGCGATCCGGTCATCTTCGACACGGGCCACCAGTCGTACGTGCACAAGCTGCTGACCGGTCGCCGCGACCTCTCCACGCTGCGCAAGACCGGCGGCATGGCCGGGTACCCGCAGCGTTCCGAGTCCGAGCACGACGTCGTCGAGAGCTCGCACGCATCGAGCTCGCTCTCGTGGGCCGACGGCATCTCGAAGGCGTTCGAGATGACCGGGCAGGGTGATCGGCACGTGGTCGCGGTCGTCGGCGACGGCGCGCTCACGGGCGGCATGACCTGGGAGGCGCTCAACAACATCTCCGACGACAACACCCGCAACCTCGTGGTGGTCGTCAACGACAACGGTCGCTCGTACGCGCCGACCATCGGCGGCATGGCCCGCTTCCTCAACTCGGTGCGCACGAAGCAGTCGTACCGCACGCTCCACCTCCGCAGCCGCAGCGCGTTCGACCGGCTGGGCTCGCCGGGCCGGGCGATCTACCGCGGCGTGCGCGGCGGCCTGCACGGCTTCCTCAGCCGGTTCAGCGGCAACGAGGCGCTGTACTCGAACCTCGACATCAAGTACATCGGTCCCATCGACGGCCACGACGAGCGCGCCGTCGAAGAGGCGCTGCGCCAGGCGAAGTCGTACGGGGCGCCCGTGATCGTGCACGCGATCACCGAGAAGGGGCGCGGCTACGAACCCGCGCGCAACGACGTCGCCGACCAGTTCCACGCGGTCGGCCAGATCGATCCCGAGACCGGCGAGTCCCTCGAGACCGCGTCGGCGCCCTCGTGGACGAGCGTCTTCGCCGACGAGCTCGTGAGCCTCGCCGAGCGCGACGAGCGTCTCGTCGGCATCACCGCCGCGATGCTCCGGCCGACCGGGCTGCATCGCATGGCGGAGCGGTTCCCGGCGCGGGTGTTCGACGTGGGCATCGCCGAGCAGCACGCCGCCACCTCGGCCGCGGGCCTCGCATTCGGCGGCCTGCACCCCGTGGTCGCGGTGTACGCGACGTTCATCAACCGCGCGTTCGACCAGGTCCTGATGGATGTCGCGCTGCACAAGGCCGGCGTCACGTTCGTGCTCGACCGCGCGGGCGTGACCGGCCCCGACGGACCGAGCCACCACGGCGTGTGGGACCTCTCGATCTTGCAAGTGGTGCCCGGTATCCGCATCGCAGCGCCGCGCGACTCCGTGCGCCTCGCCGAGGAGCTCGGTGAGGCCGTCGGCGTGACCGACGGTCCGACGGTGCTCCGGTTCCCGAAGGGCACGGTCGGCACCGAGTACGGCGCGGTGCGCCGCACGCACGACGGCGTCGACGTGCTCGTCGAGTCCGAGCGCAAGGACGTGCTCATCGTCACGGTCGGCCCCATGGCCGGCATCGGGCTGGAGGTCGCGGAACGGCTCGAGGCGCAGGGCATCGGGGCGACCGTGGTCGATCCCCGCTGGGTGGTTCCCGTGCCCGAGAGCGTCGTGGACCTCGCGGCCGACTACCGGATCCTGGTCAGCATCGAGGACGGCATCCGCGTCGGCGGCATCGGCACCCGGATCCGGCAGGACCTCCGCGAGGCGGGGGTCGACACCGCGGTCACCGAGGTGGGCCTGCCCGACGAGTTCCTCGATCACGGCTCGCGTGGCGACATCCTCGAGCGCGTCGGCCTGACCCCGCAGCACATCGCCCGTGACGTGACCGCGATGGTGCTCGGCAGCAAGCTGCCGCACGCTCGCAACGCCGGCCTCGACGTGCCGGCCGATGCGAGCTCGCAGCCGCGCGTCTGAGGTCTCGGTCAGCCGACGCGGTAGACGTGCTCGACCGCGTCGCCCAGCCGGGTCACGCCGGTCAGCGCCAGCGGCGGCGTCACCGTCGCGATCGGCAGGAGCGGGCGGCCTCGGCCGAGGGCGACCGGCATGTAGGTCACGAGCAGCTCGTCGAGCCGACCGGCTTCGAGGAACTGCGCGGCGACCGGCCCGCCGCCGACGATCCAGACGTTGCGCGACCCCGCGGCGGCCGCGGCCGCGTCGGCGATGGGCCCGACCGGCCCGGAGGCGAACCGCACGTCGGCGCCCTCGGGCACCTCGAGTTCGCGGTGCGTCAGGACCCACGTGGGCACCGAGCCGTAGGGCCATCGGCCGCCCTCGCGAAGCACCCACTCGTACGTGGTCGCGCCGAGGACGAGCGCACCCACCTCGCCGAAGAACCGCTCGTAGCCCTCGCTGAAGTCCTCCATGCCGAACTGGAGGAGCCAGGAGAGGTCGTCGTGCTCGTCGGCGATGAAGCCGTCGAGCGTGCATGCCACGTAGTACTGGATCCTGGTCACGGGCCGAGCATACGAGCGGCCCCCGACATCAGGTGCCGGGGGCCGCTCGTGACGCGGGATGCCGCTACGCGACCGCCGCGGCGCGCTCCGCACCGACGCCGCGGATCGGCGGGTGGTGGAAGGTGTCGCCGAAGACTCGCTCGGACGCACCGACCCGGTCGAGGTACGGCGTTGCGCCGCCGGCCTGGAAGGGCCAGCCCGCGCCGAGGATGAGGCAGAGGTCGATGTCCTCGGCCGCCGCGACGACGCCCTCGTCGAGCATGAGCCTGATCTCGCGCGCCAGCTCGTCCTCGACGCGACGGAGGATCGTCGCCTCGTCGACCGGCGTCGAGCCGACCGTGATGGCCTTCTTCGCGTCCTTCGCGAGGTCGGTGACCTTGCCGTGCTTGTCCTTCTCCACGACGGGCCCGTCGAGCTTCGCGAGCGCGTGAAGGTTCGGGGACGAGTAGAACCGGTCGGGGAACTCGCGGACCATGGTGTCCTGCACGTGCGCCGCAACGGCCCAGCCCACGAGGTCGATGAGCTCGAACGGGCCCATCGGCAGCCCGATCGGGGCCAGCGCCCGCTCGACGACCGGCACGGGCGTGCCCTCGTCGACCGCGCGGGCCGCTTCGCCCATCACCTTGGCGAGCAGACGGTTCACGACGAAGCCGGGGGCGTCGGCGGTCAGCACCGCGCTCTTCTTCAGCTTCGCGGCGACCGCGAACGCGGTGGCGAGCGTCTCGTCGTCGGTGGCCGGCGCCTTCACGATCTCGAGGAGCGGCATGACCGCGACCGGGTTGAAGAAGTGGAAGCCGACGACCCGCTCGGGGTGGGCGAGCTTCGCACCGATCTGCTCGACCGAGAGCGACGACGTGTTCGTCGCGAGGATCGCCGTCTCGGACAGGAACGGCTCGACCTCGGCGAAGACCTGCTGCTTGACGGCGAGATCCTCGAAGACCGCCTCGATGACCCAGTCGCAATCGGCGAAGTCGGACTTGTCGGTGGTCCCCGTCACGAGCGCGCGGAGGCGGTTGGCCTCGTCGGCATCGATGCGGCCCTTCTGCTCGAGCGTGCCGATCTCGTCGCGGATGTACGCGAGTCCCTTGTCGACGCGCGCCTGATCGAGGTCGGTGATCACCACCGGGACCTGCAGGCGGCGCACGAAGAGGAGCGCGAACTGGCTCGCCATGAGGCCCGCGCCGATGATGCCGACCTTGGTGACCTTGCGCGCGAGCTCCGTGCCGGGAGCTCCGGCGGGCTTCTTCGCGCGCTTCTGCACGAGGTTGAACGCGTAGATCGACGCGACGAACTGGTCGCCGGCCACCAGGTCGGCGAGCGCCTCGTCCTCGCGGGCGAAGGCCTCGGCCTTCGTGCCGCCCTTCGCGGCCTTCAGCAGGTCGAGCGCGACGTACGGCGACTTCGCGGTGGTGCCGATCTTGCCCTCGAGGCTCTTGCGGGCGATGTTGACGGCGATGTCCCACTTGGCGAGCTTCTCGAGCTTGCCCGGGGCGTTCGGCCGCTTGACCGTGATGGTGCCGCCGAGTACGCGGTCGGCCCACTTCAGCGAGTCCTCGAGGAAGTTCACCGGCGAGAACATGGCGTCGGCGATGCCGAGGTCGAGGGCGTCCTTCGCCTTCAGCATCCGGTTGTTCTTCAGCGGGTTCTCGACGACCACGCGCAGCGCGTTCTCGATGCCGATGAGGTTCGGCAGCAGGTACGCGCCGCCCCAGGCGGGCACGATGCCGAGGAACACCTCGGGCAGCGCGATCGCCGGCGCCGAGGCATCCACCGTTCGGAAGTCGCTGTTCAGCGCGACCTCGAGGCCGCCGCCCAGCGCGAGTCCGTTGATGAAGGTGAACGTCGGCACGCCGAGCTCGCCGAGCTTGCCGAAGACCATGTGGCCGAGCTGGCCCATCTTCAGCGCGATGTCGCGGCTGGGGATCTCGCCCACCTTCGACAGGTCGGCGCCCGCGGCGAGGAAGTACGGCTTGCCCGTGATCGCGACGGCCTGGATCTCGCCGGCGGCGGCACGCCCCTTCAGCTCGTCGAGGCGATCGCCGAGCTCGAGCATCGTCACGGGTCCGAGCGTGGACGGGCGCGTGTGGTCGCGGCCGTTGTCGAGCGTGATGAGTGCGAGCACCTTGCCTGACGGCAGGCGGACGTCGCGCACGTACGAGTGCGTGACGACCTCGTCGTCGGCGAAGGCCGCGGCCAGCTCGGAGAAGTCGATCTTCGAGTAGTCGGTCATCTCGATCAGCGGCCCTTTCCGTAGCGCTTGTGGTGCGGGTTCTCCCAGATGACGCTGCCCCCCTGGCCGAGGCCGACGCACATCGCGGTCAGGCCGTAGCGCACTTCGGGGTGCTGCTCGAACTGGCGGGCGAGCTGGATCATGAGCCGCACGCCGGACGCGGCGAGCGGGTGGCCGATCGCGATCGCGCCGCCCCACTGGTTGACCCGCGGGTCGTCGTCGTCGTCGATGCCGAAGTGGTCGAGGAAGCTCAGGACCTGCACCGCGAACGCCTCGTTGAGCTCGAAGAGGCCGATGTCGTCGATCTTCAGGCCCGCGCGCTTCAGCGCCTTCTCGGTCGAGGGGATGGGGCCGATGCCCATGACCTCGGGCTCCACGCCGGCGAAGCCGAAGCTCACCATGCGCATCTTGGCCGACAGCCCGAGCTGCTTCGCGGCATCCGAGCTGGCGAGGATGGCAGCGGTCGCGCCGTCGGTGAGCGGCGACGCGTTGCCCGCCGTCACGCGCCCGTGCGGGCGGAACGGCGTCTTCAGCGTCGCGAGTCCTTCCATCGTGGTCTCGGGTCGACGCCCCTCGTCCTCGGCCGCGAGGCCCCAGCCCTCGTCGGTGCGCAACGCAACGGGCACGAGGTCGGGCTGGATGTGCCCGGCGTCGTAGGCGGCCTGGACCTTCTGCTGGCTGCGCATGCCGAAGCGGTCGCTGCGCTCCTTGGTGAGCTCGGGGAAGCGGTCGTGCAGGCGCTCGGCGGTATTGCCCATGTTCAGCGCGTCGGCGGCGACGAGGCGCTCGGCGAGGAATCGGGGGTTGGGGTCGGCGTCGAGGCCCATCGGGTGCCGGCCCATGTGCTCGACCCCGCCGGCGATGACGACGTCGTACTGCCCGAATCCGATGCCCGCGCCGGTGGTGGTCACCGCGGTCATGGCGCCCGCGCACATGCGGTCGATGGCGAAGCCCGGCACGGTCAGCGGGAGACCGGCGAGGATCGCGGCGGTGCGACCCAGGGTGAGGCCCTGGTCGCCGGTCTGGGTGGTGGCCGCGATGGCCACGTCGTCGACGCGGTCCTTCGGCAGGTTCGGGTTGCGCTCGAGCAGTCCGGTGATCGCCTTGACGGCGAGGTCGTCGGCCCTGGTGTTCCAGTACATGCCCTTGTCGCCGGCCCGTCCGAACGGGGTCCGGACCCCGTCGACGAACACGACATCAGCTCGTTCAGCCACGCTGCAGCTCCCTTTCGATGAGGAATGAGCCGATCCTAGGAACGGCGTCGGCGCATCGGGAATCGGTTGGCGGTTCCTACGAAGCCTCGTGCGCGGCGTCCTCGAGCGATTGTGCGGCCTTCACAAACGCATCGGCGATTATCTGTGCAGTAGCCTCAACCTGCCAGGCGCGCGCGCCGAGTGCGGCGAGCGCCTCCGCGAGGTTCGCCGCGGTCGGTTCGGCGGGCGGATGCCACGCCACGCGCCGCAGGTGATCGGGCGTCAGCACGTTCTCGACGGGCATGTCCATGCCCTCGGCCACGTCGGCGACCGCGGCCTTCGCGATCCTGAGCCGGGCGTCGGCCTCGGGGTTCCGAGCGGCCCATGCGCGCGGCGGTGGCGGTGCGTCGCTCGGGACGCGCGTCGCGGGCGGCTCGGCGGTCCGGGCCGCCTCGATCGCGGCCCACCACCGATCGAGCTCGGTGCGGCTCGCGCGGCCGTTGAACGCCTTGAGGTCGGCGAGCGCGCGCTTGGACTCGGGCAGCGACTTCGCGACGGCGAGGATCGAGGCATCCGGGATCAGGCGCCCGGGCGCGATGTCGGCCTCGGAGGCCAGGGCGTCGCGCGCGAGCCACAGCGATCGTGCGACGGCGAGGTTGCGCGGCGACCGCAGCGCGTGGATGCCGCTCAGCCTCCGCCACGGCTCGGCCGCGGGCGGCTTCGCCTCGCGGTGCACGGTCGCCTCGAACTCCTGCTCCGCGATGCCGGCCTTGCCCGCCGCGTCGAGTCGCTCCACCAGGCGGTCGCGCACGTCGACGAGCAGCTCGACGTCGAGCGCCGCGTAGCGGAGCCACGACTGCGGCAGCGGACGGGTGGACCAGTCGGCCGCCGAGTGCTCCTTAGCGAGCCGGATGTCGAGCAGCTCCTCGACGACCGACGCGAGGCCCACGCGCGGCATCCCGAGCAGTCGTGCCGCGAGCTCGGTGTCGAAGATGCGCGTCGGGTCGAGTCCGACCTCGCGCAGGCACGCGAGGTCCTGGCTGGCGGCGTGGAGCACCCACTCCTCGTCGCGGATGCGTTCCTGGAGCTCGGTGAACCCGGCGAGCATCGTCGGGTCGAACAGGAACGTGCCCGAGCCGCGCCGGTAGAGCTGGATCAGGTAGGCCCGTTGCGAGTAGCGGAACCCGCTCGCCCGCTCGGCGTCGACGGCCACGGGCCCCGAGCCGCCCTCGATGCGGTCGACGGCCTCGTCGTACGCCTCGCGGGAGTCGATCACGTGGAACTCGTCAGCCACGTCTCCTCCTCCGTCGCGGAAGGGCCGTCACCCCCTCGGTCGAGGGAGGCAGCCCCGCCAGCATGCACAACAACTCACTCCACCCTTCCACATGCGGCGCCGCGACCTCGTCGAGGGGCGTCCAGGAGGCCCGGAGCTCCAGCTCCGCGCCGTCGCCCTGACGCGCGAGTTCGCCGTATCCCGTGGAGAGGATCTTCGTGACCGTGCCCGACGCGGCGACGTACCTCGCGCCGCGTGCGTCGAGCGCGTCGACGAGCCACGACCACGCGACATCCGCCAGGAACGGGTCAGTGCCGATGTCGGTCTCGAGCGGGGCCTGCGCGAAGCAGACGACCCGGAAGCGACCGCCCCACGACTCGGGCTCCGACGGGTCGTACAACAGGACGAATCGACCGGTGCCCAGGTCGGAGTCGTCGGCGTGCCGCCCGGGCGCGACATCGGCCGCGAGCGCCACCGCCCACGGGGCCAGCGAGGCCGGCGCGGGGATCTCCGACACGCGCAGCTCCGGACGCGGCGACGCCGCCCGCAGCGACTCCAGCGCCGCGGCGAACTCCGGGGGTGGCAACGCCGAGTCGGACACGTGTGCAGACTAGAGTCTGGACCACGGGGGTCGGCGACGGCGCGCCGCGACCTCCGGGCGAGGGCACGGATCGTTCGAGGAGGCAGGATGTCACGGCTGGAGCGCACCGTCGGACCGGTGGCCGCAGTGCTCGGCGGCGTGGCCCTCGTGGGGGCGGCCTTCGTGGCCGCGACGGCCGCGACGGCCGTGGTGTTCGCGCGGCGCGTGGTGATCCCCGAGCCGCAGCGCGAGGACGACCTCAGGATCGAGGGAGTCGACCTCGCCGCCGGCGAGGTGCTGCTGACGTCGAACGACGACACGCGCATGCCGGGCCGGTACGGCCTCTGGTTCGAGCACGACTCGGGCCACGCTCGGCTCGGCGAGGTGCTCGACGACGACGGCCACCGCGTGCGGCGCCGCATCGAGGCCGTCGACTTCGGCCGGCTCGACCGCGCGGCGCGCGGCCGCCTCAGCGGGTGGTACCACCTCGGTCCGTGGGAGGTCGCCGAGAAGTATGAGAACGTGGTCGTCGAGACGCCCGTCGGACCCGCGCCCGCATGGTTCGTCGCTGCCACCGGCCCGGCGGGTTCGCCGTCGACGGACTGGGTCATCCAGGTGCACGGGCGCGCGGCGAAGCGACACGAGGCGCTGCGCGCGGTCGAACCGGCGCGCGAGGCGGGCTGGTCGAGCCTGCTCGTCTCCTACCGCAACGACGGCGAGGCCCCCGAGAGCGAGGACCGCCGGTACGGGCTCGGCGGCACCGAGTGGGAGGACGTGGTCGCCGCGGTGCGGTTCGCCG
This sequence comes from Agromyces sp. NPDC029043, assembly GCF_055564615.1. Classification (NCBI taxonomy): domain Bacteria; kingdom Bacillati; phylum Actinomycetota; class Actinomycetes; order Micrococcales; family Microbacteriaceae; genus Agromyces; species Agromyces sp. NPDC029043. The sequence continues at coordinate 195,275 of NZ_JBVHVX010000003.1, forward strand.
TCGCCCACGGGGCCCGACGGATCGTGCTCATGGGCTGGTCGATGGGCGGCTCGATCGTGCTGCAGACCGTCTTCCGGTCGGCCGAGGTGCGCGAGCACCTGGTCGGCGTGATCCTCGAGTCGCCTGCGGTCGACTGGCCCGACATCCTGCGGTTCCAGGGTCGCGCACTGGGCTGGCCGGCCGAGCTCGGGGGAGCGGTGGCCCGCGTGCTGAGCGCCCCGGTCGCCGGCACCCTCACGGGACTCGCGGCACCGATCGACCTCGAGGCGCTCGACGCGGTCGCGCGCGCCGACGAGCTCGACGTGCCGATCCTGCTCATGCACAGCGAGGACGACGGGTTCGTCCCGATCGACGGGTCGCGGCGCCTCGCGGCCGTCCGGGCCGACCTCGTGCAGTTCGAGGTGTTCGACGAGGCCAAGCACACGCGGCTGTGGAATCACGACCCCGACCGGTGGACGGGCCTCGTGCGCGGCTGGCTGGGCGCGCGCTGAGCCGACCGCGACGAGCGGATCGCGGTCAGGCGGCCAGCCGCTCCGCCAGCTGGCGCTTCGCCCGCGCGAGCATGCCCGACATGCCGCGGACCCGAAGCGGCGACACCGCCTCGTTGAGGCCGAGCGACTGCGGGTAGTCGGCCGGGATCGCCATGACCTCGTCGGGACTCAGCCCGTCGAGTCCCTGCGCGAGGATGGATGCGAACCCTCGGGTCGTCGGCGCCTCGGCGGGCGCCGTCGCGTGCATGTGCACGAGCCCGTCGTCATCGAGCTCGACGAAGATGTACACGGGCGACTGGCATTCCTCGACGCGCTCGAGCAGGTCGGGGTGGTCGCGGTACCGCTCCGGCAGCTCCGGCAGCTCGTTGGAGAAGTCGAGCAGCAGCGTCAGCCGGTCCTTCAGCCCGAGCGCGAGGAAGTCCTCGCGGGTCTCGGCGAGTGCGGTGGGCAGGGTCGTGGCATCCATCGCACCCATTGTCCCATCCGCCGCCGGGTCAACGGCCGGGCAGCTCGCCGCGCTCGGTGCCCGTCACGATCGGCACGCGCACGGCGCTGCCCCATTCCGTCCACGACCCGTCGTAGTTGCGCACGTGCTCGAAGCCGAGCAGGTGGGTCAGCACGAACCACGTGTGGCTCGAGCGCTCGCCGATCCGGCAGTACGCGATCACCTCGTCGCCGTCCTCCAGGCCGACCTCGTCGCGGTAGATCGCCTCGAGGTCGGCGCGCGTCTTGAAGGTGCCGTCTTCGGCGGCGGCGCGGGCCCAGGGCACGGATGCCGCGGTCGGGATGTGGCCGGCGCGCAGCGCGCTCTCCTCGGGGTAGGCCGGCGCGGTGGTGCGCTCGCCCGAGTACTCCTCGGGGGAGCGCACGTCGATGAGGGGCTTGCCGAGGTGGGCGAGCACGTCCTCCTTGAAGGCGCGCACGACCGAGTCGTCGCGCTCGACCACCGGGTACTCGACCGGCACGACCTCGGGCGCGTCGGTCGTGATCGGCCGGCCCTCGGCGATCCACTTGTCGCGGCCGCCGTCGAGCAGGCGCACGTCCTCATGGCCGAACAGCGTGAACACCCAGAGCGCGTAGGCGGCCCACCAGTTGTTCTTGTCGCCGTAGATGACGATCGTCGCGTCGCGGGAGATGCCCTTCGAGCCGACGAGCGCGGCGAACTCCTCGCCGGTCAGGTAGTCGCGCACGACGGGATCGTTGAGCTCGGTGTGCCAGTCCACCTTCACGGCGCCGGGGATGTGCCCGGTCTCGTACAGCAGCACGTCCTCATCGGACTCGACGACCACGAGGCCCGGTCGCCCGAGGCGTTCGGCGAGCCAATCGGTCGTGACGAGCCGCTCGGGGTGGGCGTACTCGGCCAGCTTCGCGGCGGGGTCGGTCTCGACGGGCATCGGTCCTCCTCGGGGTCGCCCGGATGGGGCGGGGGCGTGCGGGGCGCGGGCTAGGCTGGTCACCTGTCCACCACGAATCTACGCGGCGCGCCGGTCGCCGTCACCGGGCCCGTCACCATGCGCAACACGGGAGCCCCTCGCCGATGACCACTGCAGCGACATCCGCCCTCGAGCGCCTCGTCGACCGGAACCCCTCGATCACCGGTGCGGAGATCGCCTCGGAGCTGGTGCCCCCGCCGCAGTTCGAGCACGCGTCGTTCGAGTCGTATCGGCCCGACTCCGACTTCCCGTCGCAGCAGGCCGCCCTCGACCGGCTGAACGCCTTCGCGGGCGCATGGCGGGCGGCGCAGCGCCCGGGCGGATTCTTCTCGCGCAAGCGGCCCGCGCGCATCGAGCTGCCCGGCGTCTACCTCGACGGCGGCTTCGGCGTCGGCAAGACGCACCTCCTCGCTGCGCTGTGGCACGTGGCGCACGGCCCGAAGTACTTCGGCACGTTCATCGAGTACACCGCGCTCGTCGGCGCGCTCGGCTACGCGCCCGCCGTCGAGCTGCTCAAGGGGGCGCGTCTCGTCTGCATCGACGAGTTCGAGCTCGACGACCCGGGCGACACCATGCTGATGACGCGCTTCCTCGGCGAGCTCATGGCCGGGGGCACGCGCGTCGCCGCGACATCGAACACCCCGCCCAACGCGCTGGGTGAGGGGCGGTTCGCGGCCGCGGACTTCCTCCGCGAGATCCACGCGCTGTCGTCGAACTTCGAGACGCTCCGGATCGACGGGCTCGACTACCGTCGCCGCGACACCGAGGGCCACGCCGAGGCGCACGGCGACGACGCGGCGGTCGAGCACGCGGCATCCGCCCTGGCCGGCCGGGGTCACCGCGTGTCGCTCGACTCGTTCGACGCGCTCATCGCGCACCTCGCGACCGTGCACCCCGCGAAGTACATCAAGCTCATCGACGGCCTCGAGGTCATCGCGCTCACCGGCGTGCACGAGCTCACCGACCAGAACGCCGCGCTTCGTCTCGTCGCGTTCATCGACCGCGTCTACGACGCCGAGGTGCCCATCGTCGCAAGCGGGGTCCCGCTCGACTCGGTCTTCGGCGGCGACATGCTCTCGGGCGGCTACCGCAAGAAGTACCTGCGCTCGATGTCCCGCATGATCGCGTTGACGACCGGCGAGCTGCCGCCCCACGACTAGTCCCGCCGACCCCTGCGCGGCCGCCCGAGTCGACGACTTCACATGCGATCCTCCGGTCCGCGAAACACGTTGTTTACGCCGGGCCGCGGCCCGTAACCGTCACGAAACATCGGGCGACGCGTTCGGAAACCTCCCATCAAGAAACTGGTCAGCACCTGCCCCCCAGATTTCTTGAGAGAGGTTCGACATGGATCAAGGCAACACCGCGTTCCTGCTGATCGCGGCAGCCCTCGTCCTGCTGATGACCCCCGGACTCGCGTTCTTCTACGGCGGCCTCGTCAAGGCCAAGAGCGTGATCAGCATGATGATGATGAGCTTCGGCGCGCTCGGCCTGATCGGCGTGCTGTGGGTCCTCTACGGATACGCCATCGCGTTCCCCGGCGCCGAGGGCCTCGTCCCGCCGTGGTCCATCGACTGGTCGGCCATCGGCCTGACGAGCGTCCTGGAGACGCCTGAGGATGCGGCCTACCCGCCGCTGGCCTTTGTGGCCTTCCAGGCGACGTTCGCGATCCTCACGGTCGCGCTCGTCTCAGGCGCCATCGCCGACCGCGCGAAGTTCGGCGCGTGGATGATCTTCGCCGGCATCTGGGCCACCGTGGTCTACTTCCCGGTCGCGAGCTGGGTCTTCAACTTCGGCCTCGCCGACGACGGCTCGTTCGCCTACGGCGGGTGGACGACGTACGGCATGCAGGAGTTCTTCGGGCTCGGCGTGATCGACTTCGCGGGCGGCACCGCAGTGCACATCAACGCCGGTGCGGCCGCGCTCGCCCTCGCCCTCGTGCTCGGTAAGCGCGTCGGCTTCTCGAAGGGCGCGCACGTGCCCCACAACCCGCCGTTCGTGCTTCTCGGTGCGGGCCTGCTGTGGTTCGGATGGTTCGGCTTCAACGCGGGCTCCGAGCTCGCCGCCGACGGCGTCGCGGCCCTCGCGTTCGTCAACACCATCGCCGCCCCCGCCGCCGCGCTGCTCGCCTGGCTCGTCGTCGAGAAGATCAAGGACGGCAAGCCCACCTCGGTCGGCGCCGCCTCGGGCGCCGTCGCCGGCCTCGTCGCGATCACCCCGGCCTGCGCCGCGCTCGACCCGGTCTGGGCCATCCTGCTCGGCGTCATCGCCGGCGCGGTCTGCGCCCTGGCGATCGACCTGAAGTTCAAGTGGGGCTTCGACGACTCGCTCGACGTGGTGGGAATCCACCTCGTCGGCGGCCTCATCGGCACGCTCTACATCGGCTTCTTCGCCAACAACACCGGCCTCTTCATGGGCGGCGACGGCACCCAGCTGCTCGTCCAGGCCATCGCGGCGGTCGCCGTGCTGCTCTACTCGTTCACGCTCGCCTACATCATCGGCTTCGTCATCCAGAAGACGATCGGCTTCCGCGTCAAGAACGAGGACGAGGTCGCCGGCATCGACACCGTCGTGCACGGCGAGGAGGGCTACAAGCTCGAGACCGTCTGATCCCTGCGATCACCGCGAGGGCGGTGAGGGTAGTGTGCCGGTGTGCCAGACACCAGCCGCTTCCTCGCCGCCCTCGGGCGCGTCATCCGCTCGCTCACCGGCACGGGCAGGACGGCGACGGATGCCGCGCCGAAACGCCGCACGGCGGATGCGGACGGATCCTGGCCGGGCCGGTCGGGGCCGTCGGCCACGACGGAGCTCGTGCCCTCCGACATCCGGCGCGTGCGCTTCTCGTACACGCCCGATCGCGACGGCGAGCCCGACCCGGGCGAGATCGTGTGGACCTGGGTGCCCTACGAGGAGAACGACGGGCGCGGCAAGGACCGGCCGGTCGTCGTGGTCGCCGCCGGCGCCCCGGGCCAGTTCCTCGCGGTCCAGCTGACCAGCACACCGCGCGACCACGACCGCGACGCGATCCCGCTCGGTTCCGGAGCATGGGATCCGCAGGGTCGGCCGAGCTGGGCCCGCCTCGACCGGGTCTTCCGCGTGCACGCCGACGGCATGCGCCGCGAGGCGGCCGCGCTCGATCGGGAACGGTACACCCGGCTCGTCGATGCGCTGGCCGCGCGCTACGGCTGGGACGCGGCGGCCTGAGCCGATCGCCGGCGGCCCGCTCGATCGACGGGGAACGACGAACGCCCCCGGGGGACCGGGGGCGTTCCGTGGTGGGCGATGCCGGGCTCGAACCGACGACCTCTTCCGTGTGAAGGAAGCGCGCTACCAGCTGCGCCAATCGCCCGAGGTGTCTTCGCGGACAGGCCGTTGACCGTGACCGCGAAGTCGATACTAGCCCACGTCGCGCCACCGGCGCACATCGGCCGCCGCCCGGGCGCGTCGAGCCCGGCGGGTCCGCCGATCGGGAGGGGTGGGAGTCCCGACGGACCCTCGGTCGAGCGTGACACGCCCGGGATGCACGGTCGGATTGCGCATGTGACCGGCCGGAACGTGCCACGCGACCCGCTCGGTTTGTCATTCGTTCACGTCATCCGTTAGAGTCTCTACGTCGCCGAAACAGCGACAACGCGGATGTGGCGCAGTTGGTAGCGCATCACCTTGCCAAGGTGAGGGTCGCGAGTTCGAGTCTCGTCATCCGCTCTGACCAGGCCGGCGCAAGCCGGTCCTGTTCTTTGGTGGTGAACCCAGCACACGGTGGATTGGCCGAGAGGCGAGGCAGCGGCCTGCAAAGCCGTATACACGGGTTCGAATCCCGTATCCACCTCGAGACGAGCCCCTCGCAGCTCACTCACACGGGCGATTGGCGCAGCGGTAGCGCGCTTCCCTGACACGGAAGAGGTCACTGGTTCGATCCCAGTATCGCCCACCAGAGAGAATGAAGCCCCGGTTCGCCGGGGCTTTCGTCGTCTCAGCGGGTCTCACGCGCCGACCGGCGGCGCCGCTCGGCGTCAGCGGACCTCCTCCGAGGCGGGTCCGACCGCTCGGATGCGGTCCACGAGCAGGGTCGTCGAGTGATCCGGCACGTACTCGACCACGTGGACCTCGCCGCCGTAGGCCTCCACGACCGGTGTCTCCGCGAGCATCTCCGGGCTGTAGTCGCCGCCCTTCACGTAGACGTCGGGGCGCAGCGCCTCGATCAGCCCGATGGGCGTGTCGTCGTCGAACACCGTGACGTAGTCCACCCATTCCAATGCCGCGAGGAGGCCCGCCCGATCGATGGCGGGGTTGAGCGGGCGCTCCGGCCCCTTCAGCCGGCGGACGGAGTCGTCGCTGTTCACGCCGACGATGAGCAGGTCGCCGAGGTCGCGCGCCTGCTGGAGGTACGTCGTGTGGCCGACATGCAGGACGTCGAAGCAGCCGTTCGTGAACACGACCCGCTGGCCGTCGCGACGATGGTCGGCGATGCGGTCGCGCAGGGCCTCCGCCTCCAGCAGTGCGGCGGGCGGATGCGCGAGCCGCCGGACCAGCTCGTCGCCGCGGCACACCGAGGTGCCCTCGTGCGCGAGCGCGACATCCGCCGCGCCCTGGGCGAGCCGCATCGCCGTCGCGATCGGGACGTCGACGGACAGTGCCGCGGCGATGGCGGCCGCGAAGGTGTCGCCCGCCCCGGACGCGAAGCGCTCGGACACGGGATGCGCGGAGGTCAGCACCGGGACCTCGCCGGCGCGCAGCAGCACCGCGCCGTCCCGGTCGAGCGTGACGATGACCGCCCTCGCGCCCGCGCCGGCCCGCAGCTCGGCCGAGGCGCCGCTCGCGGCGCGGCGCCGGTCGCGTCCCTCTCCCAGGGATCGCCCAAGCAGGCGCGCGGCCTCCGCGGCGTTCGGAACCACGACGTCCGGAGCGAGGTCGCGCCAGCGGCGCAGGTCGTGGGCATCGACGATGAGGTGCCGGGGGCGTCCGGTGGCCCGGATCGCCTCGGCAACGACCGTGGGGAGCTCGGGCGCGCCGTAGTCGCTCACGACGAGGGCGTCGGCACCGGTGAGCACCTCCACGAGCCGGGTTCGGAGCGCGCGTGCGGCCCCCGGATCCTCGGCATCCCGATCACCGAGGTCATCGACCCGTGCGAGGACCTGGTCGTCGGCGACGACACGCGTCTTCGACACGGTCCGTCGCCCGGAGCGTCGCAGCACGCCGCGCGTCCCCACGCCGACATCCGCGAGCGCGGCGAGCAGCGCGTCGCCCGCGGCATCCGTTCCGACCGCGGTGACCAGGTCGGCCCGCGCGCCGAGCGCCGCGAGGTTCGCCGCCGTGTTCGCGGCGCCGCCGGGCGCGTCCACCGCATGTCGCAGCTCGACGACCGGCGCCGGCGCCTCGCGACTGAGGCGGCGGCTGGGCCCGGCCCACCAGCGGTCGAGGATGGCGTCCCCGACGACGACCACGCGGGGCGCATGCTGGCGGATCCGTTCGGCGGCGGCTGCGGTCATCTCCATGCGCCGATGCCTACCCACGATCGCGGCCCGGTATGCGTGCGACTCGCACGCGGCCGTCGCGAATGCCCGGCGCGCACGATCGAGCCGAGGAGGTTTCGCCGCGCCCCGCAGCGGGAAGGGGATCCCTCGACCCCAGCCCGGAACAGGAGGCCGCATGCCCGCGTACGCACCGCTCGCGCCGCGTTTCGACGATGTCCGACGCATCGCCGTCCTGCGCGGGGGAGGCCTCGGCGACCTGCTCTTCGCCATGCCGGCGATGGCGGCGCTGGCCGGCGAGTACCCGGACGCCGAGCTGGTGTTGCTCGGCATGCCGCTGCACGCCGAGCTCCTCGCCGGGCGGCCCGGACCCGTCGGCAGGGTCGAGGTGCTGCCCCACGCGCCCGGCGTCCGCGATACGGACGGCCCGGGCTCGGAGCCGTCCGACGCGTTCCGGGCCCGGATGCGCGCCGAGCGCTTCGACCTCGGCGTCCAGCTCCACGGGGGCGGTCGGAACTCGAACCCGTTCCTGCTCGGCCTCGGCGCACGCCACACCGTCGGCGCGGCGACTCGCGACGCCGAGCCCCTCGAACGGACCCTGCCGTACGTCTACTACCAGCACGAGGTCGTCCGCGCGCTCGAGGTCGTCGGGCTCGCCGGCGCGACGCCCGTCGAGCTCGAGCCGACCCTCGCCGTCCTCGACCGGGACCGCGAGCAGGCGGATGCCCTGCTCGGCGGATCGGATGGGCCGCTCGCCGTCGTGCACCCCGGCGCGACCGACCCGCGCCGGCGATGGCCGGTCGAGCGCTTCGCCCACGTCGCGCGGGGCCTGCTCGACGACGGCGCCGAGGTGGCGGTGGTGGGCGACGTTTCCGACCGGTCGACGGAGGCCGATCTCGTCGACGCCATCGGGACGGCGGGGCGGGGCGTGCGGCGGCTCGCGGGTCGGGCGAGGCTCGGCGTCACCGCGGCGGTGCTCGAACGGGCCGCCGTGGTCGTTGCCGACGACAGCGGCCCGCGGCACCTCGCGCAGGCGGTCGGCGCACCCACCGTGGGGGTGTTCTGGTTCGGCAACGTCGTGAACGCCGCACCCTTCGGCCGCGGACGTCACCGCGTTCACCTCTCGTTCGTCACCGCCTGCCCGGTGTGCGGGGTCGACGTCACCCAGGTCGGATGGACGGCGCCCCGCTGCGAGCACGACGTCTCGCACGTCGACGGGGTCGACGCGGACGCCGTGCTCGCCGACGCCCGCGACCTCATGGCCAGGACGTCTCCTCGGCGGGGCACACGAGCAGCTCCCGGACCTCGCATCCGGGCGGCTGGCTGAGCGCGAACACGACGGCGTTCGCGACATCCGCCGGATCGTTCAGCTTGGCGTCGGCACCGGGCCGGTACTGCTCGTCCCGGTCGTCGAAGAAGCTCGTGCGCATGCCGCCCGGGATGAGCGTCGTGACGCCGACGCGCCCCTTCGTCTCGGCCGCGAGCGCGCGGCTGAAGCCGAGCACCCCGAACTTCGAGGCGCAGTACGCCGTGGCATCCGCCGCGCCTTTCAAGGCGAGCGTCGACGCGACCGTGACGACGCGTCCGCCGGATTCCAGGAGGTGGGGGAGCGCGGCGCGGACCGCCGCCGCGGTGCCCAGCAGGTTCACGGCGATGACGCGCTCCCATTCGGCACCGTCGACGCCGTCGAGTGGTCCGCAGCGATCGATGCCCGCGGCGGTCACGACGGCGTCGAGGCCGCCGTGGCGCGCGGCGACCTCGGCGATCGTGCGTTCCAGCGCGCGCGTGTCCGAGACGTCCGCGACGTGGGACTCGTGCGCCGCCGCGGATGACGCGAGGTCGAGCACGATGGGCGTGCCCCCGGCGGCGGACACGGCGTCGGCGATCGCCGCGCCGAGGCCCGAGGCCCCGCCGGTGATGATCGTCCGGCCCGGAGTCCTCGGTTCGCGTCCCGCCGGGTTCGCGGCCGTGCTGGTGGCCCGGGTCGTCATGGTGTCGGTCATCATGCTCCTTCCCGCCGCCGATGCGGCGTGTCATGGGGATCGGTGGAACGGTCGGCCCGGCGCCTCAGCCCACTGCGGCGAGCGGCCGAGCCCGTGCCCGCCTCGCCGAGGACTCCGCGTCGAGGACCGCGACGCCGCCCGAGGCGAGGTACGAGGTGGCACGCGCCACGCCGCGCGACAGGGCCTCGAGCACGTCGGCGCCCTCGGCGAGCTCGCGACCCACGGTCGCCACCAGGCGGTCGCCGGCGCCGCACGCGTCGGCCACGCCGACGGGCTCGGCGGGGATGACGCGCCCGGGGCGGTCTCGGACGGCCACCGCGGCTCCGTCGGCGTCGAGGGTGATCGCGACGCAGTCGGCCGCCCAGCGCCCGCGGAGGGTCTCGGCGACCTCGAGGGCCGCCTCACGGCTCGTCACGGCCCGAGCGGCGAGCGCGGCGGCTTCCTCGCGGTTCGGCGTCAGCGCCCGGCATCCGGCGATCGGCTCGGCACCGCGGGGGTGCGGGTCCCAGACGACCGGCACGGATGGCGCCCGTTCCTCGAGCGCGGCGCGCACCACCGGGTCGCCGAGCAGGCCCCGGCCGTAGTCGGCCGCGATGATGGCGTCGGCGCCGCGGATGGCCTCCACGAGGCGCGCGGTCCCGCGGACGGGTCCGGGCGGTCCGCAGCCCTCGTCGATCCGCGCGATCGGATGGCCCGACGCGCGGATCCGCGTCTTGGTCGGCGTGGGACCGGGGAGCTCGGCCTCGGCGAGCACGACGGCCCCGAGGGCCGACCTCACGCGTGCCGAGCCGGGGTCCCGACCGATCGCGGTCGCGAGCGCCACGTCGGCGCCGTCCAGGGCGAGGAAGGTGGCGACGAGCCCGGCGCCCCCGGCGCGCTCCACCCGCCGGTCGACGTCGACCACGGGCACGGGGCCGTCGGGCGCGAGCCGCCCGGCGGTCCCGTCGAGGTCCACGTCGAGCAGCGTGTCGCCGACCACCACGATGCGCGGGCTCACGCCGGCCCTCCCTCGAGCGCCTGCTCGAACGCGATGCACAGGGCGTGCACCGCGACGAGTTCCGCCTCCTGAACGTTGGCGGAGGCGCCCGGCAGGGCGATCCCGTCGTCGCACGCCGCATGAAGCGGGTTCGGCGCCGGTCCGGTCAGGCTCCAGCGGAGCATGCCGAGATCGGCGGCCGCCGCGGCCGCCCGCAGGAGGTTGGCGCTGGCTCCGCTCGTGGACAGCAGGAGCAGCACGTCGCCGTGCCGCCCGTGCGCGCGCACCTGCCGTGCGAAGACCTCGTCGAAGCCGTAGTCGTTGCCGATGGCCGTGACGGCCGACGTGTCGGTGTGCAGCGCGATCGAGGAGAACGGCGGGCGGTCGTCGCGGAAGCGGCCGACGAACTCGGCGGCGAGGTGCTGCGCCTCGGCAGCGGAACCGCCGTTGCCGGCGACCAGCAGGCGCCCGCCGGCGCCGAGGCGGCGGGCCAGCTGCGCGCCCCACCGGGCGATCCGATCCGCCTCGGTCGCGAGCGCTCCCAGCACGTCGGTCGCGCCGGCGACATGCGATCGCACCACGGCCGCGGCCGCCGCGGTCGCGGGGTCGCGCCGGCCCCGGCGGTGCTGCGTGGTCTCGGTGAGCGAGGTCATCGGACCACCCCGCCCACGGTCGAGCCGCGCTCGGCCGCGGCGCGCGGCCGCGACAGCGTGGACCGGTAGGCGCGTTCGGTGTCGGCGGCCACGCGGTCCCACGAGTAGCGCGATTCCACGCGCCGCCGCCCGGCGGCGCCCAGGCGTCCAGCCCGCTCGGGATCCTCGAGCAGCTCCCGGATCGCTGCGGCGACCGCCCCGGCGTCCCGGGGCGGTACGTGCAGTCCCGTCCCGCCATGCACCACCGTGTCGATGAGGCCGCCGACCGAGGATGCGACCACCGGCCGTCCGCTCGCCATCGCCTCCAGCGGCACGATGCCGAACGGCTCGTACCACGGGGCGCACACCACCACGTCGGCCGATCGGTACACCGGGGGCAGCTCCGACTGCGGAACCTGTCCGCGGAGCTCGACGCGGTCGGCGACGCCGAATCGGTCGACGAGTTCGGCGAGCCGCGTGAGCTCGGGGTCCGCGCCGCCGCCGGCGGGCGCGGCGCCTCCGACGACGAGCAGTTCGACGTCGAGCCCCTCGGCCGCGACGAGCGAGATCGCCTCGATGACGGTGCCCACGCCCTTGCGCGGCACGAGGCGGCCGACGCTCACCACGCGATGCGGCCGGCGCTTCGGCTCGGCCTCGCCGTCCGGCGTGAAGTGCCGCAGGTCGACGCCGCACGGGATCACCGAGATGCGGGACTGTGGGACTCCCAGCTTCTTCAGCTCGAACGCCTCGTCCGAGCACGTGGCGACCACGCGATCGACACGGCGACCCACGTCGGGCTCCAGCGACTCGCGCTCGGGCGGGCTGGTGTCATCCGGCCCCTGGTGGCGGCGCTTCACCACCCCGAGCGCGTGGAAGGTCTGCAGGACGGCGGGCGGCGAGGTGGTCGCCGCCGCCGCGGCGAGCGTGGCGATGCCCGACATCCAGAAGTGCCCGTGCGCGACCTCGGGCGGCCAGGACCGCCAGTCCTCGGCGATGCCCTCGGCCAGTGCGGTCATGTGCGGCAGCAGGTCGTCCTTGGGGATCGGCTCGGCCGGTCCGGCCGTCACGTGCACGACCTCGACGCCCGGCCCGAACGCGACGGCGCGCGGCAGTGCCGGGTCGTCCCGCCGCGTGTAGACGCGGACGTGATGGCCGCGCCGCGCGAGCGCGCGGGCGAGCGCCGCGACGTGGACGTTCTGCCCGCCCGCGTCGGCCCCGCCCAGCGTGGCGAGCGGGCTCGCATGCTCCGACACCATGGCGATGCGCATCATGACTCCTTCCATCCGGAGGACCGCGGTCCGCGCCCGCCGCCCACGGCGACGAGCGGGCCACGGCCGGGGGAACGTTCGACCAGGTCGGCGATGAGCACGTCCCAGTCGGAGAGGAACCGCGCGAGGCGGAACCGGTCGAGTGCGGCCTCGCGGCCGGCGGCGCCGAGGCGAGCGGCCTCGTCGCGGTCCTCGAGCAGCAGTCGCGCCGCGGCGACGAGCTCCCCGACGTTGGTCGAGAGGAAGCCCGCACCGGGCGGCACCGCGCGCGCGGCCTCGGTGGTCTGCAATGCGACCACGGGCATGCCGAGGTGCATCGCCTCGATGAGCGAGAGGCCGAGCGAGGTCCAGCGCGCCGTGTGCAGGTACAGTCGACGCTCGGCCATGGCCGCGTGCAGGTCGGCGGTCGGCAGGTCGCCCGCGGGACGGATGAGGTCGGGAGACACGCCCAGCGCGGCCGGGAGCGGCTCCCCGCCCATGCCGAACACGTCGATGCCCCCGGCCTCGGCGAAGCGGGGCAGCAGGTCGGTGCCCGTGATCCGTCCGCGGCGGACGGGCTCGTTCACCACCGCGGCCATCCGCTCGAGCCCGCCCCGGTACCGGTGTCCGGGATCGACCACGCCGTGCTCGACGACCACCGAGCGGGTGCGGCCGCCGTCCCACATCAGCTGGTTGAAGTGCGTGACGTGCGCGATCACGAGGTCGTCACGGTCGGCGAGCGGATGCCGCGTGGTCGCCGCATCCGGCTTCGGCGTGTTGTGCTCGACGAAGACGGCGGGCACGTCGCGCCCCGGACGGCGCCCGAGCAGCGCCTCCGCGAGCACGAGCTCCTCGGTTCGCTGCAGCACGACCAGGTCGACCGCCTCGTCGCGGAGCTCGTGGAGCGCCACCTCGCGCACCGCCGGCCAGTCCCGGCCGCCGGTGCCGAGCCCCCACGGTCCGCGGGCGTCGTCGACCGGCAGGAGGTACTCGTGCGCGCCGCGGACGAACGCGTCCGTCCATCCGCCGTGCATGTGCCAGACGAGGATCCTCATGCGGGCACCACCTCCTCGTCGCGGGACGCCGCACCACGCTCGACCGCCGCGGTCGCGCGGTGCGGACGCAGGGCCAGCACGGCGTCGACGACGGCGGACGGCGTCACCGCCGCGAGGCACGGGTGCCCGGGGACCGGGCAGTCCCGGGCGCGAGTGCCCGCGCACGCGGCGTCCTCGAGGCCGAGCACGACCACCGGAACGCCGAACGGCCGCCAGCACGCCTCGGAGACGACGGGGGAGAAGAGGCTCACGATCGGCGTGCCCGCGGCCGCGGCGAGATGTGCGGTGCCCGTGTTGCCCGCCACGACGACGTCGGCCTCGGCGAGCAGCCGGGCGAGCGTGCCGAGCGTGGTCCGCCCGCCCAGGTCGATGCCGGCGTCGCCCGCGACGTACCGGGTCAGCTCGCGCTCGTCGTCGCCTCCGGTCACCGCGACCCGGATGCCGGCCGCGGTGAGCCGCCGGACGACGTCGCGGTGGTGCTCGGCGGGCCAGGTCCGCGCCGCGACCGCGGCGCCGGGATGCACGACGACCACGCCGTCGGCACCGCCCTCGATCGGCGAAGGCTCGGTGGCGGGGCGGATGGCGAGGCGGCCCTCGTCGTCGTCGGGGAGGGCGAATCCGGCCGCGCCCGCGATGGTCAGCGCCCGGCTGACCTCCGACTGCTGTTCCGGGAAGTCCTCGCCCGGCCGGAGCCGCACGTCGAGTAGGGAGCCGGCGTAGTCGACGGACGCGCCCGTGATCCTGCGCACCCCCGCCATCCGCAGGAGCACTGCGAGGGGAAGCGGAGACTGGTGGAACGAGGTCAGGATCACGGCGGCGTCGGGCCGGACCCGCTCGACGATGCGACGCAGGGCCGCGGCGGCCTCATCGGTCATCGCGGGCGCGGGGTTCGCGATCCAGGGGGCGTCCCACACGTGCACGCCGGCGACGCCGGGCAGCAGGCGGGCGGCTGGAGCGCCGCGCGGTCCGCACAGTACGTGGACCTCCGCGGCAGCGGCGACGGCGCGGATCGCGGGACCGCACAGGATCATGTCGCCGAGGCTGTCCAGCCGGGCGACGAGCACGCGCGAACGGGCGTCAGGCGGCGACATCCGCACCCCCCTCCGCGAGCAGTCGCCGAACGGCGGCCAGCACGGTCGGGGCGACCTCCGACGCCGACTCGACCTCGGCGGTGCGGGTGACGGGCGTCGGCACCATCACGCCGCGCATCCCGGCGGCCGCGGCCGCCGCCATGTCGGCGCCGATGTCGCCGATCATCACCACGTCGGCCGGCGGCATCCCCAACTCGGCGCAGGCGGAGTGGAGCATCCCGGGAGCGGGCTTCCGGCAGGCGCAGCCGTCGGCCTCGGCGTGCGGGCAGACGCGCCAGACGTCGAACGGCCCGAGCAGTTCGTCGACCCGGGCGTTCACCGCGTCGACGTCGGTCGGGGAGACCATCCCGCGCGCGACGGCCGACTGGTTCGTGACCACGCCGATCAGGATCCGGCGCGCGCGGAGGCGCGCGACGGCCTCCGCCGCCGTGGGCATCGGCTCGACCAGCGACGGATCGCCGTTGTACGGCACGTCTCGGATGAGCGTGCCGTCGCGGTCGAAGAGCACTGCGCGCGGGATGCGGTTCGCCATACGAGGTCCGGTACCCACTTCTCGGGAAGCGAAACGTCGACCGCCGGGGGTTCCGCCGGACGCCGGGAGGCTGCAACGCTGTCCCGATGGGCACTCCGTCGGATCCACCCGTCGTGCTGGCGCTGCGGGCGCTGAAGCTCGGCGATCTCCTGGTGGCGGTCCCCGCCCTCCGCGGGCTGCGGCGCGGCTTCCCGGAGCATCGCATCGTGCTGGCCACGACGGGATGGCTGCGGCCCATCGTCGAGCTCATCGACGCGGTCGACGAGCTGGTCCCCGCCAAGGGGCTGGATGAACCGCTCCGGCTCGGCGATCGGCACGTGGACGTGGCGGTCAACCTGCACGGCCGCGGTCCCGAGAGCGGGCGGCTCCTCGCCGCGGTCGCGCCGCGGCGGCTTCTCGCGCACGCACCCGACGCTCCGGACGGACCAGCCTGGGTGGACGGGATGCTGGAACGCGAACGGTGGGCGAGGCTCGTGCGCACGTGGGGGATGCCCGCCGACGCGGACGACGTCGCCATCGCCCGCGCTCCGGTGCCCTCGCCCGAGCCCGGCGCGTCGGTGCTGCACGTCGGCGCGTTCTACGGCGCGCGCCGCTGGCCCGTCGACCGCTTCGCGGCCGTCGGGGCCGCGCTCGCCGACGCGGGGCATCGCGTGGTCGTGACCGCGGGTGCCGAGGAGCGCGAGCGCGCCGTGGAGGTGGCGCGGGCCGCAGGACTCGGCGCGGACTCGGTGCTCGCCGGACGGCTCGATCTCTCCGGGCTCGCGGCCCTCATCTCGGAGGCCCGCGTGTTGGTATCGGCCGACACGGGCGCCGCGCACCTCGCCTCGGCGTACCGGCGGCCCTCGGTGGTGCTGTTCGGACCGGCCCCGCCCGAGGCCTGGGGGCCGCCGTCGAGCGGACCCCACGCCGTGCTCACCGACGCGTCCCGCCGGGTCGGCGAGGTCTTCACCGACGAGCCTGACCCGGCCCTGCTCGCGGTGGAGGCCGGCGACGTGCTCGAGGCGGTCGAGCGCGTGCTCGGCGGCGCGATGGCTCGGCCCGCCTAGGCCGCCAACGGCATCCCCGGCGCCGGGCGGGATGCCACGGCGCTTCGATCGACTGCGGGCGCCGGAGCGCCGTCCTCGAGCTCCGTCCGGAGCCGGCGGAGGATCGCCGTGAGCAGTCGCGACACCTGCATCTGCGTGACCCCGACCTCCGCGGAGATCTCCCGCTGCGTCCGCTCCTCGATGAACCGCAGGTAGACGATCCGCCGCTCGCGCGGCGCCAGCCGGCTCACCGCCAGCCGGAGGGAGAGCCGGAGGTCGGCGCGCTCGAGGCGCTCGTCGGGCGCGCCGAGCGAGCCGATCAGCGGGTCGTCGTCCTCATCGAGCGCCACGTCCAGCGACACCGGGCGCATGTTGTCCCTCGCTGCGGCGGCCTCGGCGACGAGCGCTTTGGGGAGGTCCAGGTACTCCGCCACGTCCGCGAGGCTCGGCTCACGGCCCAGCCGTTGCGCGAGCGAGTCCGCCGCCGTCGAGGCCAGCGCGGCGACCTCCTGCAGGTTGCGAGGCGGGCGGACGAACCATCCGCAGTCCCGCAGGTACCGCTTGATCTCGCCGGAGATGGTCGGCACCGCGAAGGCCAGGAAGCTGTCGCCGCGCTCCGGGTCGTAGCGCCGGACCGCGTGCACCAGGCCGATGCAGCCCACCTGGCGAAGGTCGCCCTGCTCGCGGTAGCCCGACGCCATGCGGCGCACGATGCCGTCCACGAGATCGAGGTGGCGGAGGACGATCGCCTCCTCCGCCGAGCGGCGGCGTTGACCCCGCATGCCGGGCAACTCGCCGAGCCGGGCCTGCGTCCAACGCTGCCGGCGCCGCCATTCTGCGCGACGCCGATCGTCGCGCTCCGTCGTGCTCACGTCCATCCTTCGCCTCCTTCCAGCGCCGTCCCCCGGGAAGCCCTCCGCTTCGAAGAGAAGCAGCGTTGCCGAGAACCGGGAAGGTGCTTGCGAAGAAGGAGAAGTGGGAGTAGTCGTCGGCGGGCCATGTCGGTGCCGCCCGACTACAGTTGAGGGGTTGCGTCTCAACTGCAGGGAGTGGATCCACTTGGCCGACGGCTTCGAGCTCTTCACCGACCGGTCCGTTGTCGCGATGCGCGTCAACGGCGAGCTGAAGGACCTCGCGACGACGGTCACCGAAGCAGACGTCGTCGAGCCCGTCACGATCGACTCGCCCGACGGGCTCGCGATCCTCCGCCACTCGACCGCCCACGTGCTCGCGCAGGCCGTGCAGAACGTCAACCCCGACGCGAAGCTCGGCATCGGCCCGCCCGTGACCGACGGCTTCTACTACGACTTCGACGTCGCCGAGCCGTTCACGCCCGAGGACCTGAAGTCGCTCGACAAGGAGATGGCCCGCATCATCCGCGCCGGCCAGCGATTCGTGCGTCGGGCCGTGACCGACGACGAGGCGCGCGCCGAGCTTGCCGGGGAGCCGTACAAGCTCGAGCTGATCGGCCTGAAGGGCGCCACGGCATCCGGCGACACGGTGCCGTCGGAGTCCGGCGAGAACGTCGAGGTGGGCGGCGGCGAGCTGACGATCTACGACAACGTCGACCCGAAGACGGGCGAGGTGGCCTGGAAGGACCTCTGCCGCGGTCCGCACCTGCCGAGCACGCGCATGATCGGCAACGGCTGGGCGCTCATGCGCGTCGCGGCCGCGTACTGGCGCGGGTCGGAGAAGAACCCCCAGCTCCAGCGCATCTACGGCACCGCGTGGCCGACCAAGGATGAGCTGCGGGCGTACCAGCACCGCCTCGAGGAGGCCGCACGACGCGACCATCGCAAGCTCGGCGCCGAGCTCGACCTCTTCAGCTTCCCCGACGAGATCGGCTCCGGCCTGCCCGTGTTCCACCCCAAGGGCGGCGTCATCAAGCGCGAGATGGAGGACTACGTCCGCCGGCGCCACATCGAGGAGGGCTTCCAGTACGTCTCGACCCCGCACATCACGAAGTCCCACGTCTTCGAGCTGTCGGGGCACCTGCCGTACTACAAGGACACGATGTTCCCGCCCATGGAGCTCGAGAACAGCGAGTACTACCTCAAGGCGATGAACTGCCCCATGCAGAACCTCATCTACCGCTCTCGCGGACGCTCGTACCGCGACCTCCCGCTGCGGTTCTTCGAGTTCGGCACGGTGTACCGCTACGAGAAGTCGGGCGTCGTGCAGGGCCTCACGCGCGTGCGCGGCCTGACCCAGGACGACTCGCACAGCTACGTCACCCCCGAGCAGGCGCCCGCCGAGATCGAGCACCTGTTGAACTTCGTGCTCGGGCTCCTGCGCGACTTCGGCCTCGACGACTTCTACCTCGAGCTGTCGACGCGCGACGAGCACAGTGACAAGTTCAAGGGCTCCGACGAGCAGTGGGAGATCGCGACGAACGTGCTGCGCGACGTCGCCGAGCGATCGGGCCTCGAGCTCGTGCCCGACCCGGGCGGCGCCGCCTTCTACGGACCCAAGATCTCGGTGCAGGCGCGCGACGCGATCGGCCGCACCTGGCAGATGTCGACCATCCAGTACGACTTCAACCAGCCCGAGGGCTTCGGCCTGCAGTACACCGCGGCAGACGGCACCCACCAGCAGCCGGTGATGATCCACTCCGCGAAGTTCGGCTCGATCGAGCGGTTCTTCGGCGTGCTCACCGAGCACTACGCGGGCGCGTTCCCCGTCTGGCTCGCGCCGGTCCAGGTCGTCGGCATCCCCGTCGCCGACGAGTACGCTCCCTACCTCGGGGGCATCCTGACCCAGCTCAAGGGGTCGGGCGTGCGCACCGAGCTCGACATGAGCGACGACCGCATGCAGAAGAAGATCCGCACGCACACGACGCAGAAGGTGCCGATCCAGCTCATCGCCGGCGAGAACGACCGCACCGCCGAGACCGTGAGCTTCCGGTTCCGCGACGGCACCCAGGAGAACGGCGTGCCGATCGCCGAGGCGGAGCGCCGGATCCTCCAGGCGATCGCCGATCGCCGCCAGGTGACCACGAGGGACGACCTGTTCGCATGACCTCCTACGAGCACGGCGAGTTCGAGGGCGTCCAGACGGATGCCTCGACCGACCTGGCGGGCGTGCCCGACGCCTTCCAGCGGCTCTGGACCCCGCACCGGCTCGTCTACATCCAGCAGGGCGAGCAGCCCGACGAGCACACGTGCCCGTTCTGCCGGGCGCCGAAGCTCTCCGACGAGCAGTCGCTCATCGTGGCGCGGGGCGAGCACGCGTTCGTGCTGCTGAACCTGTTCCCGTACAACAGCGGGCACCTGCTGGTGTGCCCGTACCGGCACATCGCGACGTACGATCAGGCGAACGTCGACGAGGTCGCCGAGATCGGCGAGCTCACGCAGATCGCCATGCGCACCGTGAAGCAGGTCTCGCGGTGCGACGGCTTCAACCTCGGCATGAACCAGGGGCGCATCGCCGGCGCCGGCATCGCCGAGCACCTGCACCAGCACATCGTGCCGCGCTGGGCGCTCGACGCGAACTTCTTCCCGATCGTCGCCGGCACCAAGGCGATCCCGCGGCTGCTCGGCGAGGTGCGGCAGGAGATCGCCGAGGCCTGGCCGCACTGACGCGCTGCGGCCGCGGCGAGCCCGCTCAGCGGACCTGGCGGACCTCGAACTGCATCCGCGGGTGCGCGTACGCCTCCTGCGACTCGACGAGCTGCAGCTCGCGTTCGCCCGACTCGTGGGTGTTCGCCAGCAGGTCGAACACGCTCGACGCCGTCCGCGCCAGCGCGGTGGCCGCGTCGCCCGTGCGACGGTAGTGCGCGGTGAACAGCGCGGCCGTGACATCCCCCGAGCCGTTGGCCTTCATCGGCAGCAGCGGCGTCTGCACGATCCACGCGCCGAGGTCGTCGACCGCGAGCATCTCGATGGTGCCCTCCTCGCGGTCGGGTCGCTCGACGCTCGTGACGAGCACGGTTCTGGGGCCGGACGCGCGCGCCAGGTCGACCGACTCGAGCGTCGACTCCAGGGTGTCGGGCTCGGTCTCGGTGAGGTAACCGAGCTCGAACTGGTTCGGGGTGATGAGGTCGGCCGCGGGCACCACGCGATCGCGCAGGAGCACCGGGATGGCGGGCGCCACGAAGCATCCGCTCTTCGCGTTGCCCATCACCGGGTCGCACGAGTACACGGCCTCTGGATTCGCCGCCTTGATGCGGGCCACCGCGTCGAGGATGACGTCGGCGATGCCCTCGGACCCCTGGTAGCCCGAGAGGACCACGTCGATCTTCGGGAAGGCGCCGCGATCCTCGATGCCGTCGATCACCGCGCGCACGTCGTCGGGACTGATCAGGGGGCCGCGCCACGCGCCGTAGCCGGTGTGGTTGGAGAAGTTGACCGTGTAGACCGGCATGACCTCGACGCCGATCCGCTGGAGCGGGAAGACGGCCGCGGAGTTGCCGACGTGGCCGTAGGCGACGGCGGACTGGATCGAGAGGACCTTCACCCCTCGATCATTCCATCTTGGTCGGGACCAGCCGTCCGCCGGCCGCGCGCACGGCGGCGGCGATGTCGGCGGCGAGCCTGGCGGCGTCGGCGTCGCCGAGGTCGTGGACGGTGAGCCGCAGCCGGTGCACGGCCGGCGCGTGGCCGATGGCGAACTCGTCGCCCGCGCGGACCAGCCAGCCGCGGCGCATCAGCTGCTCCGACACGTCGCGGGCGGGCACGGGCAGCGCGACCCAGAGGTTGAGCCCGTCGCCGGCGGCCGCCGGCACGCCGAGCGCGGTGAGCCGCGTGGCGAATGCGTCGTTCCGCGCCGCATAGTGCGCCCCGGCGTCCGCGATGCGTGCGACGACCTCGGGATCGGAAACGAGGGCCAACGTGAGGCGCTGCAGGAGGTGGCTCACCCAGGTCGTGCCCGGGGTGAGCCGCATGGCGAGCCGCTCGGCGGTGTCGGGATCGGACGCCGTCACGGCGAGGCACATGTCGGGCCCGAGGAACTTCGACACCGAGCGCACGAGCGCCCAGCGCCGGTGCTCGGGGCCGATGATCGAGCGGAACGGGCGGCGCGAGAGCATCGAGAAGTGGTCGTCCTCGATGACGAGGACGTAGGGGTGCGCTCGCAGCACCGCTCGCAGCTCCTCGGCGCGACGCTCGGACAGGCTCGCGCCCGTCGGGTTCTGCGCGCGCGGGGTGCATACGACGGCGCGCACGCCCTGGTCGAGCGCGGAACGCAGCCCGTCCACCGTCATCCCCTCGTCGTCGACCGGCACCGGGACGGGGCGGTACCCGCCCACGCGGACGGTGTGGATGCTGGTCAGGAAGCACGGATCCTCGAGCGCCACCGCGTCGTCGCGGACGAGCGACTGGGCGAGGAGCCGTTCCACCGCGTCGGCCGCGCCGCTCGTGATCGTGAGCCGGAGGTCGGCCGGAGCGAGGTCGGCGCTCATCCATGCCCGGGCCCAGTGATCGAGGTCGGGGTCGATGACCGGCTCGCCGTACAGCACCGGACGGCCCGCCATGCCCGCGAGCGCGCGCGACGGGTCGGGGATGAGGTCGGGGTCGGGGTTGCCGGTCGCCACGTCGCGGAGCACGCTGTCGGGGGCGAACCCCTCCTGGGCGACCGCGGTCCGATCGGCGACCCGGGTGCCGCCCCGACCGCGGGTGACGACGACGCCCGCCGCGGTGAGCTGCCGGTAGGCCGCGACGGCGGTGTTGCGGTTCACGCCCAGGTCGTCGGCGAGATTCCGGACGGGTGGGAGCGGATCGCCGGGGAGCAGGGCTCCGCGCTCGATGAGCGCGCGGACGCTCGCGGCGATGTCCGCGGCAGACCGGCCGGTGATCTCGAGGGTCACGTCATGTTGCATGGATGCTCCGAACGTAGGGCTCGGACCATGCTATCTTTTGGCCTAGGTCAAGCAAGCGTCTTGTCCGTAAGTTTGCGTGATCACGCGCCATCCGTCGAAGGGAATCCCCGATGAGCACTGCCGAGACCGGCTCCAGCCGCGTGAAGCGCGGCCTCGCCGAGATGCTGAAGGGCGGCGTCATCATGGACGTCGTCACTCCCGAGCAGGCGCGCATCGCAGAGGACGCCGGCGCCGTCGCCGTCATGGCGCTCGAGCGCGTGCCCGCCGACATCCGCGCCCAGGGCGGCGTCGCCCGCATGAGCGATCCCGACCTCATCGAGGCGATCATCGCCGAGGTCTCGATCCCGGTCATGGCAAAGGCCCGGATCGGCCACTTCGTCGAGGCGCAGGTGCTCCAGGCGCTCGACGTCGACTACATCGACGAGTCCGAGGTGCTCTCGCCGGCCGACTACGTCAACCACATCGACAAGTGGGGCTTCGAGACGCCCTTCGTGTGCGGCGCGACGAACCTCGGCGAGGCGCTCCGCCGCATCAACGAGGGTGCGGCGATGATCCGCTCGAAGGGCGAGGCCGGCACCGGCGACGTCTCCGAGGCGACCAAGCACATCCGCAAGATCACGTCCGAGATCAACCAGCTGAAGTCGATGACGCGCGATGAGGTCTACGTCGCCGCCAAGGAGCTGCAGGCGCCGTACGACCTCGTGCTCGAGGTCGCCGAGACCGGCAAGCTCCCGGTCGTGCTGTTCACCGCCGGCGGCGTGGCCACCCCGGCCGACGCGGCGATGATGATGCAGCTGGGTGCCGACGGCGTCTTCGTGGGCTCCGGCATCTTCAAGTCGGGCAACCCCGAGCAGCGCGCCGCCGCGATCGTCAAGGCGACCACGTTCTACGACGACCCCAAGGTGATCGCCGAGGTCTCGCGCGGGCTGGGCGAGGCCATGGTCGGCATCAACGTCGCCGACCTCGCGGCGCCGCACCGCCTCGCCGAGCGCGGATGGTGAGTCTCCGCGACGAATCCGTGGGGCCGGCGGATGCCACGGGCCCCACGGTCGGCGTGCTCGCGCTGCAGGGCGACTTCCGCGAGCACGCCCGGGTGCTCGGCGGGCTCGGTGCGAAGGTCGTGCTCGTCCGGCGACCCGAGGACGTCGAGGGCATCGACGGACTCGTGATCCCCGGAGGCGAGTCGACCGTGATGGACAAGCTCTCGCGCGCGTTCGGCGTGGCCGAGCCGCTGAAGGCCCGCATCGCCGACGGCCTGCCCGTGTACGGCACGTGCGCCGGGCTCATCATGATCGCCGACACGCTGCTCGACACGATCCAGGGCCAGCAGAACCTCGGGGGTCTCGACGTCGTCGTGCGTCGCAACGCGTTCGGCTCGCAGAACCAGTCGTTCGAGACCGACCTCGACGTGCCCGTGCTCGGCGACGCGCCGGTGCACGCCGTGTTCATCCGCGGCCCGGTCGTGGAGTCGGTGGGGGAGCGGGCGACGCCGCTCGCCGCCCTTCCCGACGGGCGCGTGGTCGCGGTCGAGCAGGGCAACCTGGTCGGCACCAGCTTCCACCCCGAGATCGAGGGCGACGTCCGCTTCCACGAGTACTTCCTCGCCAAGGTGCGCGCGGCCGCGTCCGCCGCGGTCTGAGCCGCGCCCCGCGAACTGGGGGGCCCGCGATTCGCGGGAACCGATGCGGCCGAACCGGTCGGCTCCTAGGATGCGGCTGTCATCGCCGCGGCCGGCGACGCGCCGTACCGGCCGCGACTGCCGCCGAGCGGCGCAGGAGCGAGGTGACCCGTGGTCACGAAGCTGCCGAGCTCGTCCGGGCCCAAGCCCGACAGCGAGCCGATCGGATGCGACACCTCCGACCTCATCCAGGTCCACCGGATCTTCCGATGGCTGTACGGCGAGTTGCCGGGGCTCATCCGCGGGGTGGGCGACGGCGACGTCGAGCGGGCCGCCCTGGTGGCCGACTACGCGTCGATGGACTTCTTCGCGCTGCACCTCCATCACGAGAGCGAGGACCTCGTGCTCTGGGACCGGCTCGTCGACCGGTCCCCGGGGTGCGCGCCCCACGTGGAGCAGATGAAGGCCCAGCACGCCGAGGTGGCGGCGGCGCTCGGGCAGGTGGAGCCCCTCCTCGCCCCGTGGCGCGCGCACGCCGACGCGGCGACGCGCGACCGGCTCGCCGACGGCGTCGAGCACGTCCGCGACATCCTGATCCGCCACCTCCGGCCCGAGGAGGACGACCTCGCGCCGGTCGCGGCGTCGACGCTGACCCAGTCGGAGTGGGACCAGATGGGCGAGCACGCGCGCGCGGGCATCCAGGCATCCCGCAAGGAACTGCCCCGCGACGTCATGGCGCTGCAGCTCGGCCTCATGCTCGCGACCGTGCCGCCCGACGAGCGGCCGGACTGGGCGAAGGCGAACCTGCCGGCTCCCGTCCGGCTGCTCTACTCCCTGCTCCTGAAGCGACGATACGAGCGTGCCTTGGACGAGCTGTACGAGGGGCGGCCGGTACCGCCGATCCCGTGACCACCGAGCTCGCCGTGTCGCGAGTAGCGTGGTCGCGGTGACCAGGTACATCGCGCTGCTGCGCGGAGTGAACGTCGGCGGCGTCACCGTGAAGTCCGCCGAACTCGCGAAGGTGTTCCGCGACCTCGGCTTCACCGAGGTGCGGACGGTGCTCGCGAGCGGCAACGTCGTCTTCGAGGCCGAGTCCGCCCGCACCGCCGAGCTCAAGCGGCGGATCGAGCACGCGCTCGCCGACGCGTTCGGGTACGACGCCTGGATCGTCCTCACCACCGCCGAGCACGTCCGCGAGGTCCTCGAGGGCTTCCCGTTCGATGCCGGCGACGCGGGGCGCCAGCCCTATGCGGTGTTCGGCTCCGACGACGCCGCGCTCGACGAGCTCGCCGAGGCGGCGGCGGGCCTGGACCCGACGGTCGACCCCGTCGCGCGCGGCGACGGCGTCGTCTACTGGAATCCCGTGAAGGGGACCACGGTCGGAACCCCGTTCGCGAGGCTCCTCGCGAAACCGAGGTTCAAGCCCAGCACCACGAACCGCAACCTCCGCACGCTCGAGAAGCTCGTGGGCTGACTCGTCCGGTTCCGGTCGGGGCAGGCCTCGGGGTGGGATTCAGGGTGGGCCCCGGGGCGATCGGCGGGCTGGCACCGGAGCGGCGCGGCGCGCCATCCGGTTGTGTTCGGAGCATGACCACTCGACTTCCCAGCACCGGCGTCGCGCCCGCGACCGACGCCGTTCCGGCCACGACCTGTCGCAGCGACGAGGTGGTGGTGATCCACCGCATCTTCCGCCGCCTGTTCGCCGACGCGCCGCGCCTCGTGCGCGACGTCGAGCCGGGCGATACCGACCGCGCGAGGTTCCTCGCCAAGCACCTGCACGGCATCACGACCCTGCTCCACGTGCACCACCGCACGGAGGACGAGTTCTTCTGGGACCCCATGCGCGACCGTGCGCCGGCATGCGGCCTGCACGTGGCGCTGATGATCCGCCAGCACGAAGCGGTCTCGGACCGGTTGGACGCCGTCGACGTGCTCATCGACGAGTGGGCGACGCACGCGAACGCGGCGGCCGCCGCGCGGCTCGCCGCCGAGCTCGACGTGGTCGACCGCCTGCTCATCCAGCACCTCGCCGACGAGGAGCGCGACGCGTTCCCGGTGCTCGACGCCGTGCTCTCCGACGAGGAGTGGGACGACATCCACCGGCACGCGCGCCGCCACAAGCCGCCGCTGCCGATCTTCCTCCTGCTCGGGCTGATGATCGACAGCGTGCCGGAGTCCGAGCGCGACGAGTGGTTCGCGACGCAGCTGCCGGCGCCGATCCGAGTCGCGTACCGGGTCGTCGGCCGCCGGCAGTACGAGCGAGCACTGCGGCGGCTCTTCCCGGAACCGACGGGGGTCGCGTTCGCCTGACGCGGCCGGATGTCGCGGCGCGCCATCCGCCGCCGGCGGCCCGCCGCACCGGCCCGCGGGGCGTGACGGTGCCCTGGCCTAGAATGTCGGGGTACTGATCACCGTTACGGGAGACGCATGTCCGGGCATTCCAAGTGGGCGACGACCAAGCACAAGAAGGCCGTCATCGACGCGCGCCGCGCGAAGTCGTTCGCCAAGCTCATCAAGAACATCGAGGTCGCGGCCAAGCTCGGCGGCGCCGACCTGAACGGCAACCCGACCCTGTACGACGCCGTGCAGAAGGCCAAGAAGACCTCGGTCCCGAACGACAACATCGACCGCGCGATCAAGCGCGGCGCGGGCATCTCGGGCGAGAGCGTCGAGTACCTCAACATCATGTACGAGGCGTACGGGCCGAACGGCGTCGCGCTCATGGTCGAGTGCCTCACCGACAACAAGAACCGCGCGGCGGCCGAGGTGCGCACCGCGCTCAGCCGCAACGGCGGCACGCTCGCCGATCCCGGCAGCGTCGCCTACAACTTCTCGCGCAAGGGCGTCATCGTGGTCTCCGGCGAGGGCGCCAACGAGGATGACGTCATGATGGCGGTGCTCGAGGCGGGCGCCGAGGAGGTCGAGCCGCACGCGCAGGGCTTCGAGGTCATCACCGAGGCCGGCGACCTCGTCACGGTGCGCACGGCGCTGCAGGAGGCCGGCCTCGACTACGAGTCGGCCGACGTCGAGTTCGTGCCGAACCTCAAGGTCGAGGTCGACGCCGACACCGCCAAGAAGGTGTTCCGGCTCATCGACGCGCTCGAAGACAGCGACGACGTGCAGAACGTCTACAGCAACTTCGACCTCTCGCCCGAGGTGCAGGCCGAACTCGAATCCGAGTCGGAGTAGCCGTGGTGCGGGTGCTCGGCATCGACCCCGGGCTGACCCGCTGCGGCGTGGGCGTGGTCGACGTCGCTCCGGACCGCACCGCGGTGCTCGTCGACGTCGTCGTGCTGCGGTCGCCCGCCGAGCTCGCGACGCCCGGTCGCCTG
This sequence comes from Agromyces sp. NPDC029043, assembly GCF_055564615.1. Classification (NCBI taxonomy): domain Bacteria; kingdom Bacillati; phylum Actinomycetota; class Actinomycetes; order Micrococcales; family Microbacteriaceae; genus Agromyces; species Agromyces sp. NPDC029043. Next base: position 221,996 of record NZ_JBVHVX010000003.1, read on the forward strand.
GCGCGCATCGCCGACGGGCTCGAGGCGATCGTCGAGGAGCACCGGCCGCACGCGGTCGCGCTCGAGCGGGTGTTCGCCCGCAGCGACGTGTCGACGATCATGGGCACGGCGCAGATCTCGGGCGTGGCGATGCTCATCGCCGAGCGCCGCGCGCTGCCCGTGGCGTTGCACACGCCGAGCGAGGTGAAGGCCGCGATCACCGGCTACGGCCGCGCCGACAAGAAGCAGGTCGGCACGATGGTCGCGCGCATCCTGGGGCTCGGTGCGGTGCCGAAGCCGGCGGATGCCGCGGACGCGCTCGCACTCGCGATCTGCCACGCGTGGCGCACCGGTGGCGTCGCGGGGGCGGCGGTCGCCGACGCCGCGGCCGGACGGGGGAGCGCACCGGGCGAGGCGTCCGGGCTCACCCCGGCGCAGCGTGCGTGGCTCGCCGCGGAGCGTGCCGCGACGGTGTCGGGAGCCGCCCGTAGGGTGAAGGAGTGATCTCCTCCCTCCGCGGTCGCGTCGCATCGGCATCCGGCGGCACGCTCGTCGTCGACGTGTCCGGCGTCGGCTACCTCGTGAACGCCACGCCCGCCTTCGTCCTCTCCAGTCGCGAGGGGCAGGAGGTGTTCGTGCACACCGCCCTCATCGTCCGTGAAGACGCGATGACGCTGTACGGATTCGCCACGCGCGACGAGCTCGACGTGTTCGAGCTCCTCATCGGCGTGACGGGCGTCGGGCCGAAGTCGGCGCTCGGGGTGCTCTCCGCGATGTCGCCGGCAGACGTGGCGCGGGCGATCGACGCCGATGACGACGCGGCGTTCCGCAGGGTGAGCGGCATCGGCCCGAAGACCGCCAAGCTCATCACGGTCTCGCTGGCAGGCAAGCTCGTCGCACCCGCCGTGACGTCGTCCGGCGCTCCGGTCCGCGCCTCCGGCGTCGCAGACGACGTGCTCGCGGCGCTCACCGGGCTCGGCTGGTCCGAGAAGCTCGCCGGCGAGGCGATCGCCGAGACGCTGGAGTCGGTCGACCCGGTCTCGGCCGCCTCCGTCCCGGCCATGCTGCGGCTCACGCTCGCCCGTCTCGGGCCGGCCCAGTCCTCGGCCAGGGCGCGATGAGCGACGCCGACCTCGACCTCACCGACCCGGCGCTCGCGTCCGAGGCCGAGCTCGCGTTCGAGGGCGCGCTGAGGCCCCGCAGCCTCGAGGAGTTCGTCGGCCAGACCCGGGTCCGCGGGCAGTTGCAGCTGCTGCTGTCGGCCGCGGCGCTCCAGCAGCGCACGCCCGACCACATCCTCCTCGCGGGGCCGCCCGGGCTCGGCAAGACCACGCTCGCGATGATCGTCGCGCACGAGGGCGGGCGGCCGCTGCGCATGTCGAGCGGTCCCGCCATCCAGCACGCCGGCGATCTCGCCGCCGTCCTCTCCTCGCTCGTCCCTGGCGAGGTGCTCTTCATCGACGAGATCCACCGCATGGCCCGCTCCGCTGAAGAGATGCTCTACCTCGCCATGGAGGACTTCCGCATCGACATCATGGTCGGCAAGGGGGCCGGCGCGACCTCGGTGCCGCTCGACCTCGCGCCGTTCACGCTCGTCGGCGCCACGACGCGCGCCGGCCTGCTGCCGAATCCCCTGCGCGACCGGTTCGGCTTCACGGCGCACCTCGAGTTCTACGACGAGTCCGAGCTCGAGCAGGTGCTCACGCGGGCGGCCGCGATGCTCGGGCTCGTCATCGATCGCGAGGCGGTCGCCGAGATCGCCGGCCGCTGCCGAGGCACGCCGCGCATCGCGAACCGGCTGCTCCGACGAGTCCGCGACTACGCGCTCGTGCACCCGTCGGGCCGCTCAGGCGGAGCCGACGTCGAGGCCGTGCGCGCCGCGCTCGACCTGTACGACGTCGATCCGCTCGGACTCGACCGACTCGACCGGGCTGTCATGACGACCATCCTCACGCGCTTCGGCGGTGGCCCGGTGGGGCTCAACACGCTCGCCGTGTCGGTGGGCGAGGAGGCGGAGACGATCGAGGCGGTCGTCGAGCCGTTCCTGGTGCGCATCGGGCTCATCACCCGCACGCCGCGCGGCCGCGTCGCGACCCCGGCCGCCTGGCGGCATTTCGGACTCGTCCGCGAGGGTGGGGACGGCCCGGCGACGCTGCCGATCGATGACCTATAATCCTTTGAGGCTTCGGCCAATCCACCCCTGATCGTGCGCGTCGCGCACCCCGGAAGGTTTCCACCCCATGGTCTTCGACCCCTTCACCATCATCATGCTCGTCGTCCTGGCGGTGCTGATCTTCTTCATGTTCCGCAATTCGCGCAAGCGCCAGCAGGACGCGCGTGAGATGCAGTCGAAGACCGTCGTGGGGGCGAAGGTCATGACGAACTTCGGGGTGTTCGGCACCATCCTCTCGATCGACGAGGAGGACAACCAGGTGGAGCTCGAGTCCACCCCGGGCACCGTGCTCACGGTCCACCGTCAGACGATCGCCCGCGTCATCGATGCCGCCGACGAGGCGCCCGCGGCCTCGGCCGCCGCCCTCGAGGGCGAGCCCGAGTTCGGCCAGCGCGTCGACGAGACCCCGGGCGACGAGACGCCCGACGTCAAGAAGTCCGACGACTAGAGCTCACCCTCCCCTCGGCCCGCGCGATGCTGCGCGGGCACCTGCACAGAAAGCAGATCTCGTGGCTGCACCATCCAAGCGGTCGTCTCGACCGACGCCCGTCCGCAAGGCGCTGCGTTCCCTCACCTGGCTCGGCGTCATCATCGTCGCGCTGTTCGGCATCAACGCCGCCGGCGTGATCTGGGGCGGCGGCTCGTGGACGCCGAAGCTCGCGCTCGACCTCGAGGGCGGCACGCAGATCATCCTCGCGCCGCAGCTGGCCGAGGGCGAGTCCGTGACGCAGGAGCAGCTCGACCAGGCGGTGTCGATCATCCGGCAGCGCGTCGACGCGTCGGGCGTCTCCGAGGCCGAGATCAACACGCAGGGCGGGCAGAACGTCGTCGTCGCGATCCCGGGCGAGCTCGACGACCAGACCCGCTCGCGCATCGAGTCGTCGGCCAAGCTCGAGCTGCGCCCCGTGCTGCTGGCCGACGCCGCGACGAACCAGTCGATCGACCCGACCGAGAGCCCCGAGCCGACCGACGGCGCCGAGGCGGAGCTCGAGGCGACCCCGACCGTCGAGCCGACCGACGCGAGCGACCCGAACTGGATCACGCCGGCCCTGCAGGACGAGTTCGACACGTTCGACTGCGCCACCCTCGACGAGGGCGAGGCCAACGTCGCGCCGGCCGACGAGCCGCTCGTCACCTGCGACACCTCGCGCACGATCAAGTACGTGCTCGGCCCGGTCGAGGTCGGCGGAGAAGACATCGTCGACGCCACCAACGGCATGGTGCAGACCCAGACCGGTGCGACCACCGGCACGTGGGCCGTCAACATCGTGTTCAACGAGCGCGGCACCGAGGCCTTCGCCGAGGTCAGCCAGCGCCTGTTCGCGCTGAACGGCCAGACCCCGCGCGACCAGTTCGCGTTCGTCCTCGACGGCGCGGTGCTCTCCGCGCCGCAGATGAACGGCGTCATCACCGACGGCCGCCCGCAGGTGACCGGCAGCTTCACGCAGGAGTCCTCCAAGGCGCTCGCCGACCAGCTGAAGTTCGGCGCGCTGCCCATCAGCTTCGAGGTCCAGTCGTCCGACACGATCTCGGCCACGCTCGGAACCTCGCAGCTCCAGGCCGGCCTCATCGCGGGTCTCATCGGCCTGATCCTGGTCGTGATCTACACGCTGTTCCAATACCGGGCGCTCGGGTCGGTGACGATCGCATCGCTCGTGATCGTGGGCATCATCACCTACCTGACGATCACGATCCTGTCGTGGCGCGAGGGCTACCGTCTCTCGCTCGCCGGCATCGCGGGCCTGATCGTCGCGATCGGCTTCACCGCCGACTCGTTCATCGTGTACTTCGAGCGCGTGCGCGACGAGCTGCGCGACGGCCGCCCCCTCGTCGGCGCGGTCGAGGCGGGGTGGAAGCGCGCACTCCGCACGGTGCTGTCCTCGAAGGGCATGAACCTGCTCGCGGCGATCGTGCTGTTCATCCTCGCGGTCGGAAGCGTTCGCGGCTTCGCGTTCACGCTCGGTCTGACCACCGTGATCGACGTGCTCGTCGTCATCCTCTTCACCCACCCGATGCTGCAGCTGCTCGCGCAGACGCGGTTCTTCTCGAGCGGTCACCCCTGGTCCGGGCTCGACCCCCAGGCGCTGGGCGCCGTGTACCGCGGGCGGGCCGAGTTCCGCAAGCCCGTCGCGGTCCCCGCGAAGAAGGCCGCATCCAGCTCGCGTGAGGCGCAGAAGCGCCAGACCATCGCAGAGCGCAAGGCAGCACAGGTCGACGCCACCGTCGGCGCCGGCGAAGGCAAGGAGTCCTGATGGCCAACCGACTCACCACGTTCGGCAACGACCTCTACACGGGCAAGCGCTCGTTCAACTTCGTCGGCGGCCGCAAGAAGTGGTACGCGATCGCGGCGGTCCTGATCATCCTGTCGGTGCTCGTCCCCGTCGTGCGCGGCTTCAACTTCGGCATCGAGTTCCGCGGCGGCTCGCAGTTCGTGATCACCGGCGCCCAGACCGCCGAGCAGCAGCCTGCGATCGACGCGGTCGGCGAGGTGGCGCCGGGCGCCGCACCGCGTGTCACGATCGTCGGCGAGGACGGCGTCCGCGTCCAGACCGAGCAGCTCGAGCAGGCCGAGGCGCGTGAGCTCACCACCGCCCTGGCTGAGGCCTACGGCGTCGACGAGTCCGAGGTCACGTCTTCGTTCGTCGGCGCGAGCTGGGGCGCCGATGTCACGCGCCAGGCGATCTTCGGCCTGCTCGCCTTCCTCCTGCTCGCCGCCATCGTCATGGCCCTGTACTTCCGCACCTGGAAGATGTCGGTCGCGGCGATCCTGTCGCTCCTCGGCGACCTCATCGTCACCGGCGGCGTCTACGCCGCAGTGGGCTTCGAGGTCACGCCCGCGGCGATGATCGGTATCCTCACGATCCTCAGCTACTCGCTGTACGACACCGTCGTGGTCTTCGACAAGATCCGCGAGAACACCGCCGAGGACGGGCAGGAATCGCGGCGCACGTTCGCCGAGTCGGTGAACCTCGCCGTGAACCAGACCCTGGTGCGCTCGATCAACACGAGCGTCGTCGCGGCCCTGCCGGTCGCCGCGATCCTGTTCATCGGCGCCGGCGTGCTCGGTGCCGACACGCTCCGCGACATCTCGCTCGCGCTGCTCATCGGCATCATCGTCGGCACGTGGTCGACCGTGTTCATCGCGGCGCCGCTCTACTCGCAGTTGCGCGAGGGCGAGCCCGAGATCAAGCGCCACGACCAGAAGGTGCTCAAGGAGCGCGAGCGCGCCGGCGGTTCGAGCGGATCCGGCGTCGAGGCGGTTCCCGTCGCCTGAGCGAGGTGCCGCCCGCCTCCGTGGCACGCGCCCGGCTCGGGACCGGTGATAATTGAGGTCTGGAGGTGCGGCGATGACGGAGACCGGAGTCAACTCGACGGCGTCGTTGCGCCGTCTCGTGCCCCGGATCTTCTCGAAGGCGCTGCCGACCGGTGCCGTCGACACCGTCATGCGCACGGTTCGGATGCACCATCCGAAAGCCGACCTCACGGTCATCGAGCGCGCCTACACGGTCGCCGAGCGGGCGCACGAAGGGCAGAAGCGCCGCAGCGGCGAGCCGTACATCACCCACCCCATCGCGGTCGCGCAGATCCTGGCCGACCTCGGCATCGGCTCCAAGGCGGTCGCCGCGGCCCTGCTGCACGACACCGTCGAGGACACGGCCTACACGCTCGACCAGCTCCGCGCCGACTTCGGCGATGAGATCGCGATGCTCGTCGACGGCGTCACCAAGCTCGACAAGGTCAAGTACGGCGACTCCACTCAGGCCGAGACCGTCCGCAAGATGATCGTCGCGATGTCGAAGGACATCCGCGTGCTCATCATCAAGCTGGCGGACCGGCTGCACAACGCCCGCACGTGGGGGTTCGTCCCCGCCGACTCCGCGGCGCGCAAGGCGACCGAGACGCTCGAGATCTACGCTCCGCTCGCGCACCGACTCGGCATCCAGACCATCAAGTGGGAGCTCGAGGACCTCTCGTTCGCGGTGCTCTACCCCAAGCTCTACGCTGAGATCGAGAGCCTCGTGAAGGGCCGCACGCCGCAGCGCGAGGAGTACGTGCAGTCGGTGATCGACCTGGTCTCCGACGACCTGAAGGCCGCGCGCATCCGGGGCAAGGTCGTCGGACGACCGAAGCAGTACTACTCGATCTACCAGAAGATGATCGTGCGCGGCCGCGACTTCGACGAGATCTACGACCTCGTCGGCATCCGAGTGCTGGTCAACTCGGTTCGCGACTGCTATGCCGTCCTCGGCTCGATCCACGCGCGGTGGACGCCGCTGCCCGGCCGGTTCAAGGACTACATCGCGACGCCGAAGTTCAACCTGTACCAGTCGCTCCACACGACGGTCATCGGCCCGAAGGGCCGGCCGGTCGAGATCCAGATCCGCACGCATGACATGCACCAGCGCGCCGAGTACGGCGTCGCGGCGCACTGGAAGTACAAGGAGCGGATGGCGGCCGGTCGGACCGACGGCGGAGGCTCGCGCGACGAGGCCGACATGGCCTGGCTCGCCCACATCTCCGACTGGCAGGCCGAGACGGCCGATCCCGGCGAGTTCCTCGACTCGCTGCGATTCGAGATCGGGGCCAAGGAGGTCTACGTCTTCACCCCGAAGGGCCGGGTCATCGGCCTGCCCGCCGGGGCGACGCCGGTCGACTTCGCGTACGCGGTGCACACCGAGGTCGGGCACCGCACGATGGGCGCGAAGGTCAACGGCCGTCTCGTCCCGCTCGAGAGCGTGCTGAACAGCGGCGACGTCGTCGAGGTGTTCACCTCGAAGAATCCCGACTCGGGCCCGAGCAAGGACTGGCTGAACTTCGTCAAGAGCCCTCGCGCGCGCAGCAAGATCCGGCAGTGGTTCACGAAGGAACGACGCGACGAGGCCATCGAGCACGGCCGCGACGCGATCGCGCGGGCGATGCGCAAGCAGAACCTGCCGCTGCAGAAGCTCATGAGCCAGGAGTCGTTCGCCGAGGTCGCCGCGCAGCTGCGCTACGACGACGTCTCAGCGCTCTATGCGGCCGTGGGCGAGGGCCACGTCTCGACGCAGTCGGTCATCGAGAAGGTCGTCGCCCTGGTCCGCGACGTCGACGACGTCGACGAGCCCGACCTGCCCATCCCGGTGCGCACGCGACCGCTGCCGCGGCACAGCGACTCGGGCGTCCTCGTCCGCGGTGCGCCCGACATCCTGGTGAAGCTCGCGCGCTGCTGCACGCCCGTGCCCGGCGACCAGATCGTCGGCTTCATCACGCGCGGTTCGGGCGTGTCGGTCCACCAGGCGTCGTGCCACAACGTGCAGGCGCTGCTCCGCGAGCCCGAGCGCATGATCGACGTCGAGTGGGCGCCGAGCTCGAAGAGCGTGTTCCTCGTGCAGATCCAGATCGAGGCGCTCGACCGGGCCGGGCTTCTCTCCGACGTCACGCGCGTGCTCTCTGAGCACCACGTCAACATCCTCTCGGCGAACGTGTCGACCTCGACCGACCGCCTGGCGCTCAGCCGGTTCGTCTTCGAGATGGGCGACACGACCCACCTCGACCGGGTGCTCAACGCCGTCCGGCGGATCGACGCCGTCTACGACGTGTACCGAGTCAGCGACGGCTGAGCCCGACCGACTCGACCCGGTCGATCGCACCCGTCCCGCTCGGATCGATCTCGGGCGCCGTCACGGCCTCGGCGAGCCGGCGAAGCGCGAGCGCCTTGTGCGGCAGCCGATGCGCCGACCCGATGCGGTCGACGAGGCGTCGCGCGGCGGCGGGCTCGATCGCGACCAGTGCGCGGACGACGCGGATGGTCGCCGCGTCGTCGGCGCTCGTATCGCGCAGCAGGTCGAACGCCGTGCGTTCGACGCTCGTGCACCGGATGCCGCCGAGCTCGACGATCTCGCCGTCGGTGATCGCGACCTCGCGGACGGCGCGCAGCGGATCGGCTCGGGCGGCGACCCGCGACTCGTGGGGCACGCAGCACTCGGTCACGTGCGGCGGCGACGGGAGCGCGCCATGCACCCATGCAGCCGAGCGCCGTTCGACGATCAGCGGCGCCGGCAGCCTCGGCGCGACGGCCGCTGCCCGCAGCGAGGGCAGGTCGGGTTCGTCGACCGGGCACCAGCCGGTGCCGATCGCGGCGAGCTCGCCGTCGAGTCGTGCCGCGCAGAGCTCGGCGAGGGGGAGGTCATCGGTGCTGAGCACTGGGGGAAGCCTGGCCATCCGCCCATGCTGCGGTATCCGGCGACGGAGTGTGCCGCCGAGGCGAGCTCCTGTGGAGAACGCTCGGCGGAGCGCGGCGTGCAGGGACGAGCCGCGGTCCGGCGATCAGCCGCCGACGGCCTTGAGCCAGGCGCGGCGGGCGTCGAGCGCCTCGCGTGCGGCGGCGACGGCCTTCGCATCGCCCGCCGCCTCGGCATCGGCCAGCTCCGACTCGAGCTTGGCGATCGCCTCGTGCAGCTGGCCGAGCATGCCCTCGGACCGCGCCTTCTTCTCGGGGTCCTCGCGCTCCCAGCGCTCGTCCTCGAGCGCCCGCACGTGGTTCTCGACCTTGCGGAGGCGGTCCTCGACGGGACGGACCTGGTCGCGCGGCACGCGGCCGATGTCATCCCACCGGCGCTGGATGCCGTTCAGCGTGGTCCGCGCGGCGCGCGCATCCCTCGACGACAGGAGCTTCTCGGCCTCGTCGAGGAGCGCGAGCTTCTCCGTGAGGTTGGCGCGGTACTCCTCGTCATCCTTCGCGTCGACCTCGGCCTTGGCCTGGAAGAGCACGTCGCCCGCGGCCTTGAACTTGGCCCAGAGCGCGTCGTCGACCTTCTTGCCGGCACGGCCGGCCTGCTTCCACTCGTCGAGGAGGGAGCGGTAGTCGGCGACGCCGTCGGCGCCGCGCGGTGCGAGGGCCTCGGCGCGCTCGATCAGCTGCTGCTTGCGCTGGCGCACGTCGCGGTGCGCGGCGTCGAGCTCGGCGAAGAACGCCTTCCGGTGCTGCTCGATGGTCGAACGGGCCGCGCGGAACCGCTTCCAGAGCTCGTTCGCCTCGCCCTTGGGAAGACGAGGGCCGTCCTGCTGGTGCTTCTGCCACTGGGCGAACAGGGCGTCGAGCTCGGCACTGGTCTGCTTCCACTGGGTCTTCGCCGGGTCCTGGGCGGCGAGCGCCTCGGCCTGCTCGACGATCCGCGTGCGCTCGGCGACCGCATCCTGCAGGGCGGCCTTCGCCTCGGCCTGCTGCTGGGCGGTGAGCTCCTGCGTGGTGCCCGACAGCGCGTCGAGGCGGCGCGTCAGCGACTCGAGGTCGCCGACCGCGTGGGCGTTGGCGACGCTCTCCTGGAGCGTCGCGACGGCCTTGGCGACATCGGCTGCCGGGGCACCGCGACGCACCCGCTGCTCGAGCAGCCCGACCGCGCCGGCGAGGTCGGCGTACTTGCGCTCGAAGTACGCCAGCGCCTCTTCGGGGGTGGCGTCGGGGTACTGCCCGACCTCGCGCTCGCCCTCGCTGGTCCGCACGAAGACGGTGCCCGTCTCATCGACGCGGCCCCACGGTTGCTGTGCTGAATCGGTCACTGACTCGCCCTGTCGTTCGTCGGATGCCGCGTGCGCGGCGGATGACGGCATCAAGCCTATTGCACCCCCGGAAGCGGCGTCCGTCCGGTCCCGGGCGCCTCACCGGCGCGGCGCGAGGGCCTGGGGAGGTGCCTCACTCGACCGTGAACCCGGTGATGCTCACCGGACCCGCGGGCGCGCCGTCGGTCGATCCGTCGGCCGTGCCGAGAGCGGTGATGTCGGTGCGGAGCGCGTCGAGTCCGGAGGTGACGCGGCCGATGACGGTGTATCCGCCCGCGGCGTCGGCGGGCAGGGTCGTGTCGTCGTACACGATGAAGAACTGGCTGCCCTGGCTCTCCGCGTTGCCCGACTGGCGCGCCATCGCGATCGTCCCGGCGGGGTACACGCCGTCCTCGGGCGCGTTCTCGATCGGACCGTAGCTGTAGCCGGGTCCGCCGGATCCGTCGCCGTTGGGATCGCCGCACTGGAGCACGAAGATTCCCTCGGTGGTGAGGCGGTGGCACGAGAGGCCGTCGTAGAAGCCCTGCTCGACGAGGCTGATCGTGCTGGAGACCGCCTGCGGTGCCGCGGCGCCGTCGAGCTCGACGGTCAGCGGCGTCTCGTTCAGCGTGAGCGCGCCGGTCCAGGTGCGGTTCTCGGCGAGTTCGGACGAGGGCACGGCGGCCGCGCTCGGGGTGGGCGTCGGCGTGGGCGTCGCCTCGGCCTCGGGAGTGCCCGGTCCGCCGCTGAAGTACAGCAGCTGCGCGCCGGTCGCGAGCGCGAGCACCACGACCAGGGCGATGCCGGCGATGACGTTGTCGCGCGCTCGCCGGCGCACCGTCCGACGGTGCACCTCCTGGCGTGCCTGGTAGGTGCGGAGGCGCGCACGCTCCTCGCGCGCCTGACGGTCGTTCGCTGCCACGCTGCTCCTTCGGGGGATCCTGCGGGGAGACTCTACGGGGCCGCGACCCCGGGGTGCCAATCCCGGAGAGGTGCGCCGCCGGGGGTGTCGGATGCCACGGCTACGCTGGTCGACATGGTGGATTCGGCTCCGGGGCTGCGTTCCGGCGCGACCCCGCTCGCGGTGCGCATGCGCCCGCGCAGCCTCGATGAGGTGGCCGGCCAGAAGCACCTGCTGACTCCGGGATCGCCGCTCGTGGCCCTCGCCGCCGATCGCACGGGCGAGTCCGGCGCCGTCTCCGTGATCCTCTGGGGGCCGCCCGGCACCGGCAAGACGACCCTCGCGCAGGCGATCGCCCGTTCGTCGGGCCGCAAGTTCGTGGAGTTGTCCGCCGTGACGGCGGGCGTCCGAGACGTCCGCCAGGTCATGGAGGAGGCGCGCGCGAACCGCGACCTCTACGGGGTCTCCACGGTGCTCTTCCTCGACGAGATCCACCGCTTCACCAAGGCGCAGCAGGATGCGCTCCTGCCGGGTGTCGAGAACGGCTGGGTCATCCTCGTCGCGGCGACGACAGAGAACCCGTCGTTCTCGGTGATCTCGCCGCTGCTGTCGCGCTCCCTGCTGCTCACGCTCGAGACGCTCGGCGACGACGACCTCGGCGTCCTGGTCGATCGGGCGGTCGCCGATCCGCGGGGGCTGGGCGGCCGCGTCGAACTCGCCCCGGAGGCGCGCGCCGCGATCGTGCGGCTGGCGTCAGGAGACGCGCGCCGCGCGCTGACCGCCCTCGAGGCGGCATCCGTCTCGGCCGTGAGCGAAGCGGAACAGGCCGTGGGCGCGGTCACTGGCGCCGATGCCGAGGAGTCGGCTGTCGCGGCATCCGGCGACGACGGCGAGGCGAGCCAGCCGCCGCGACCCCTCATCACGCCCGAGATCGTCGCTCGTGCGGTCGACCGGGCCCTGCTGCGGTACGACCGCGACGGCGACGAGCACTACGACGTCATCTCGGCGTTCATCAAGTCGGTCAGGGGGAGCGACGTCGACGCCGCACTGCACTACCTCGCGCGGATGATCGAGGCGGGGGAGGATCCGCGGTTCATCGCCCGGCGCATCATCGTGCTCGCCTCGGAGGACATCGGGATGGCCGATCCGACGGCGCTCGGCGTCGCCGTCGCCGCGGCCGATGCGGTGCAGTACATCGGCATGCCCGAGGGCCGGATCCCGCTCGCCCAGGCGGTGGTGCACCTCGCGACCGCGCCGAAGTCCAACGCCGCGTACCTCGGCATCGATGCGGCCCTCGCCGACGTGCGCGCCGGCAACGCCGGCCGGGTGCCCAAGCACCTGCGCGATGCGCATTACCCCGGGGCGAAGCGACTCGGCCACGGCAAGGGCTACGCGTACCCGCACGACGACCCGATCGGCGTGGTGGGCCAGCAGTACCTGCCGGATGCGCTGCGCGGCGCGATCTACTACACGCCGACCGAGCACGGCAACGAGCGCGAGGTGTCCGCGCGGCTCGCGAAGCTGCGCCGGATCGTCCGGGGCGACCGCTGAGCCCGCTCGACCGCCCGGAACCCCGGTTCGTGATAGGATTTCCGCTGGCCTGAAGCCAGATTCTCGAGCGCGGCTGTGAGAGAGTCACCGGCGAACGGGTGCGATCTGTAGCCGATCCACCCTTGGCGAATCCCTCTGACACAGACTTCCGGCGCACGAACGCGCCGTGGGTTCAATTGAGATTCTTCCGAAAGGACATTCGTGTCGAACCAGTCACGCAGCAAGACCCGCCTCTCCCGGGCGCTCGGCGTCGCCCTCACCCCGAAGGCCGCCAAGTACCTGGAGAAGCGCCCGTACGCTCCCGGTGAGCACGGTCGCACCAAGCGCAAGCAGGACTCCGACTACGCCGTTCGCCTCCGCGAGAAGCAGCGCCTGCGCGCCCAGTACGGCATCCGCGAGAAGCAGCTCCGCATCGCCTTCAACGAGGCCCGTCGCACCGACGGCCTGACCGGTGAGAACCTGGTCGAGCTCCTCGAGATGCGCCTCGATGCGCTCGTGCTCCGCGCCGGCTTCGCCCGCACGATCTCGCAGGCCCGCCAGTTCGTCGTCCACCGTCACATCACCGTCGACGGCAAGATCGTCGACCGCCCCTCGTTCCGCGTGAAGCCGGGCCAGGTCATCGGCGTCAAGCAGCGCTCCGAGGGCACCGAGCCCTTCCAGGTCGCAGCGGCCGGCGGCCACGTCGACGTGCTCCCCAAGACCCCGGGCTACCTCGAGGTCGAGCTCGACAAGCTCCAGGCCAAGCTCGTGCGTCGCCCGAAGCGCGCCGAGGTGCCCGTCACGTGTGACGTGCAGCTCGTCGTCGAGTACTACGCCGCCCGCTAGTCGGACGGTCTCCCGAACGGGGTCGCGGCTCGCCGCGGCCCCGTTCGTCGTCCCCGCGCGGCGCACGATCCAGCCCTAGACTGGGAGGACGCGTGCGCATCGCACGCCGCAGGGCCCGACCCCTCGAGGAGTGACACGTGAAGAGCATCCTGTGGTTCGCCATCGGCGTCGCGGCCGGCTTCGCCGCCGCGCACCAGGTCAACCGCACCGCGCAGGGCCGCGAGTTCTTCGCCGGCCTCGACGCGAAGGCGCGGGCCTTCGGCCGCGCCGTCGCCGAGGGGTACCACGCCCGCGAGGCCGAGCTCCGCGCCGCCGAGGCGCACGCCGTCGAAGGCCGCTAGCCCTCACGCCCCCCACTCCCGCGACCCGCGGGCGCTCCACCCTTCCCAGGAACCAGAACGGAACCATGCAGACTGCCGAGATCCGCCAGCGCTGGCTGGACTTCTTCGCCGCGCGCGGCCACACGGTCGTGCCGTCGGCCTCGCTCGTGTCGGACGACCCGTCCCTGCTGTTCACGGTCGCGGGCATGGTTCCGTTCGTGCCGTACCTGACCGGAGTGGTGCCGGCGCCGTACCCGCGGGCGACGAGCGTGCAGAAGTGCATCCGAACGAACGACATCGAGGAGGTCGGCAAGACCCCCCGGCACGGCACGTTCTTCCAGATGAACGGCAACTTCTCGTTCGGCGACTACTTCAAGGAAGGCGCCATCACCTTCGCGTGGGACCTGCTCACGAGCTCCGAGGCCGACGGCGGGTACGGATTCGACCCGAAGGACCTCTGGGTCACGGTCTACGAGGACGACGACGAGGCCCGCGACATCTGGCGGCGCGTCGTCGGGCTGCCCGACGAGCGCATCCAGGGCCTCGGCAAGGACACCAACTACTGGCACACGGGCCAGCCCGGCCCGGCGGGCCCCTGCTCCGAGATCTTCTTCGACCGCGGGCCCGAGTACGGCATCGACGGCGGTCCGGCGACCGACGACGACCGCTACGTCGAGATCTGGAACCTCGTCTTCATGCAGTACCTCATCGCCGACGTGAAGTCGAAGACCGACTTCACGATCGTGCGCGAGCTGCCGAAGAAGAACATCGACACGGGCATGGGCCTCGAGCGGGTCGCGTTCATCAAGCAGGGCGTCGACAACATGTACGAGATCGACCAGGTGCGCCCGGTCCTCGACATGGCCGCCCGGCTCTCGGGCCGCCGGTACGGCGCCGACCACGAGGATGACGTGCGCATGCGCGTCATCGCCGACCACATCCGCTCCTCGCTCATGCTCATGAGCGACGGCGTCACGCCGTCGAACGAGGGGCGCGGCTACATCCTGCGGCGACTGCTGCGCCGGAGCATCCGTGCGATGCGGCTGCTCGGCGTCGAGGGGCCGACGTTCCACGAGCTGTTCGCGGCATCCCGCGACGCCATGAAGGCCGCGTACCCCGAAGTCGCCGCCAACTACGCCCAGATCGAGCAGCTCGCGGTCGGCGAGGAGGCGACGTTCCTCCGCACGCTCACCGCGGGCACGTCGATCCTCGACACCGCGGTCGCGAAGACGAAGGAGTCGGGCGCCGAGCAGCTCGCGGGCGACACCGCGTTCCTGCTGCACGACACGTACGGCTTCCCGATCGAGCTCACGCTCGAGATGGCCGAGGAGGCCGGCCTTGCGGTCGACCGCCAGGCGTTCGACACGCTCATGGCCGACCAGCGCTCGCGCGCGAAGGCCGACGCGAAGTCGAAGAAGAAGGTGCTGGCCGACCTGTCGGTGTACAGCGACTTCCGTGCGAAGGGCGAGACCGTCTTCACGGGGTACACCGACCTCGCGACCGACTCGACGGTGCTCGGGATCCTCGTCGACGGTCGCCCGGCCCAGCAGGCCACGACCGGCCAGACCGCCGAGGTGATCCTGGCCGAGACGTCGCTCTACGCCGAGTCGGGTGGGCAGGCGCCCGACCAGGGCCGGATCGTCGGCGACGGGTTCGAGCTCGAGGTCCTCGACGTGCAGAAGCCGGTCAAGGGCCTGATCAGCCACACGGTCCGGGTGTCGTCGGGTGAGGTCGGCGTGGGCGTGCCCGCGACCACGCTCGTCGACGAGGACTATCGGCGCGGTGCCACGCAGGCCCACTCCGGCACGCACCTCGTGCACGCCGCGCTCCGCCAGGTGCTCGGACCCACCGCGCACCAGTCGGGCTCGTTCAACAAGGCCGGCTACCTGCGCCTCGACTACGGGTGGAACCAGGCCCTCTCGGCCGAGACCCGCAGCGAGATCGAGGAGATCGCCAACGGCGCCGTGCGCGAGAACCTCGAGGTCGTCACGCGCGAGATGCCCATCGACGAGGCGAAGGCCCTCGGCGCGATGGCACTGTTCGGCGAGAAGTACGGCGATGTCGTGCGCGTCGTCGACATCGGCGGGCCGTGGTCGCGGGAGCTCTGCGCCGGCACGCACGTCGCGACGAGCGCCGAGGTCGGCATGATCAACATCATCGGCGAATCGTCCGTGGGCGCGTCCAACCGCCGCGTCGAGTCGCTCGTCGGCCAGGATGCGTTCCGTCGGTTCGCAGCCGAGCGCACCCTGGTCCAGGAGCTCACGTCGACGCTGAAGACCCGACCCGAGTCGCTCGTCGACCGCGTCGGCGAGCTCGTC
Organism: Agromyces sp. NPDC029043; assembly: GCF_055564615.1. NCBI lineage: Bacteria > Bacillati > Actinomycetota > Actinomycetes > Micrococcales > Microbacteriaceae > Agromyces > Agromyces sp. NPDC029043. The sequence continues at coordinate 237,581 of NZ_JBVHVX010000003.1, forward strand.
GCGAGCCTCAAGGCGGCCGAGAAGAAGATCCAGGCCTACGAGGCGAAGGCGCTGAGCGATCGCGTGCCCGAGCTCGCCGGAGCGGCCGAGCGAGTGGGCGACCTGCTCGTCGTGCTCGAATCGGTCGGGCGCCTCGGATCGGGCGACGAACTGCGGTCGCTCGCGACCGCGGTGCGCGCGAAGCTCGGCGACGCCGCATCCGTCGTCGCGCTGGTGGGCGAGGTCGGAGGAAAGCCGCTCGCGATCGCCGCGACGTCGCCCGCCGCGCGCAACGCCGGGGCGAATGCGGGCGTGATCGCGAAGGCCATGGCCGGGGCGCTGGGCGGCGGCGGCGGCGGCAAGCCCGACCTCGCCCAGGGCGGCGGCAGCGATCTCGCCGCGATCCCGGCGGCCCTCGCGGCGGCGCGGGGGGCGATCGCGCGGTGACGCTGCGACCCGGTGCGCGCCTCGGCATCGACGTCGGCCGGGCCCGCATCGGCGTGGCGCGCTGCGACCCCTCCGCGATCCTCGCGGTCCCGGTCGAGACCGTCCCGCGCAGCCCCGAGGGCGAGGATGGCGATCTCCGCCGCATCCTCGAGATCGCGCGCGACCACGACGCGATCGAGCTCGTGGTGGGCAATCCGCTGTCGCTGTCGGGCCAGGCGACCGCGTCGACGGCCGACGCGGTCTCCTTCGCGGGGCGACTCGCCGGCGCGGGGGCGCACGTGCGGCTGGTCGACGAGCGGATGTCGACCGTGAGCGCCCAGCAGGCGCTCCGCTCCGCCGGCAAGTCCGCGCGAAAGCAGCGTCCGATCATCGACCAAGCTGCAGCCGTTATCATTCTGCAACATGCCATCGATGCCGAACGGGCATCGGGAACCGCCCCCGGACGAACGATCCTCCCCGACGAAGGGCTCTGACCCCGTGACCCAGCTCCCCCCAGAGCATCGCCGCGGCTCCGACCAGCCGTACCATCCCGAGACCCCCTCGGGGCCGCCGGCGCCTCGGAGCCGGCGGGAGCTGCGTGAGCTGGAGCAGCGACAGGAGGCCGAGCGCCGCCGCGTCGCGGAGCTCGAGGAGCGACGCGCCGAGGAGGAGTGGCGCGCCCAACAGGAGTGGCGGGCGGAGCAGGAACGGCGCGCCGAGCAGGAATGGCACGCGGAGCAAGAGCGCCGCGCCGAACTGGAGTGGCGCGCGCGGGAGGCGCAGCGGGCCGAGGAGGAGCGACGCGCCGAGCAGGAACGGCGTGCGTACGAGGCGCAGCGCGCCTCGGAGGAACCGCGAGGCGGGTACGACGACCGGGCCGCTTACTCCGGAATCGCCAACGGCGAGGAGCGCGTCCGGGGCGGCGGCGTCCGACCGGCGTACGCCGTGGCCGACGCCGACCCGCTCGAGCCCGACCTGCTCTCCCCGTGGGATGACGACCCTGCACCGCGGCCCTCGCGTGCGGACCGCCGAGCCGCGGCAGCCCTCGACCTCGATGAGCAGGAACCCGAGCAGGGTCGACGCCGGGGTCGCGGGGCGCTCGGCTGCCTCATCGCGCTGCTGGTGCTCGCCGCCGTCGCGGCCGGAGCCTGGTTCTTCTTCCTGCAGGCGCCCGTGACGGCGTTCCTGGAGCGCTTCGAGCCGGCGGCCGACTACTCCGGCTCCGGTTCGGGCGAGGTCGTCTTCATGATCAACGAGGGCGACGGCGGCGAGACGATCGCGGCGAACCTCGAGGAGGAGGGCGTGGTCGCCTCCGCAGAGGCGTTCATCGAGGAGGTCACGAGCCGGTCGTCGACGCCGACGTTCTACCCGGGCGCGTACCGGCTCGCGAGCGAGATGAGCGCGAAGTCGGCACTCGACGCCCTGCTCGATCCGGCGAACAAGCTCGAGAACACGTTCGTGATCCAGGAGGGGCTGTGGGCGCGCGACGCGTTCGCGGCGGCCTCCGCGGCGACCGGCATCCCGGTCGAGGAGCTGCAGGCGGCCGCGGCCGACCCGCAGGCGCTCGGCCTGCCCGAGCAGGCCACCTCCGTCGAGGGCTTCCTGTTCCCGGCGACGTACACGTTCCCGCCCGACGTCACCGCCGACCAGGTCGTGCAGACGCTCGTGGACCGCACGTTCCAGGCCCTCGATGACGCGGGCGTGCCGCCGGAGGACCGGTGGGAGACGATCGTCGTCGCGTCGCTCATCGAACGCGAGGCGGGATCGGCCGACGACTCGTACAAGGTCTCGCGCGTCATCCGGAACCGCCTCGACCCGGCGCAGTTCGAGAGCGGACTACTGCAGTTCGACTCGACCGTGCACTACGGCATCGGCGACGACTCGACGGTGGAGACCTCGGATGCCGAGCGCGCCGATCCCGCGAACCCGTACAACACCTACGTGCATCCGGGCCTGCCGCCCGGCCCGATCGGCAACCCGGGCGACGTGGCGATCGACGCGGCGCGCAACCCGGCCGAGGGGCCGTGGCTCTACTTCGTGACGGTGAACCTCGAGACCGGCGAGACGGTCTTCTCGGCGACGCTCGCCGAGCACGACGCGGCCGTGGAGCGGTTCCTCCAGTACCTCGAGGAGAGCGGGTGATGAGCGAGCAGTCGGCGGAGGTCGCGGGCGAGCGTCGGGGCACGACGGGTGGGCCGCGCCGGCTCGCCGTCCTGGGCTCGCCGATCGCGCACTCGAAGAGCCCGGCGCTGCACCGCGCGGCGTACGACCGGCTGGGCCTGGCCGACTGGACGTACGAGCGCGCCGAGGTCGGCGAGGGTGACCTCGCCGCGTTCCTCGACGGACTCGGCCCGGAGTGGCGCGGCCTCTCGCTGACGATGCCGCTGAAGCCCGAGGCGCTGGCGATCGCCGACGAGGTCGAGCGGCTCGCCGAACGCGCCGGCGCGGTGAACACGCTGCTGCTCGCCGACGACGGGCGCCGGCTGGGCTTCAACACCGACATCGGCGGGATCGTGCGCGCCCTGGCCGACTCCGGGGTCACGACGATCCGGCACGGCGTGCTCGTGGGCGGCGGGGCGACCGCCGCCTCCGCCCTCATCGCCATGGCCGAGCTCGGCGCCGTGAGCGTCGAGGTCTGCGCGCGCCACCCCGGCCGCGCGGCATCCGTCGTCGAGCTCGGCCACGCGATGGGGCTCGTCGTCGACGTGCGCCCGATCGCCCGGCTCACGGAGGGCGGGCCGGCCGACCTCGTGATCAGCACGGTTCCCGGCGGCACCGACCTCGGCATCGGGCCGTCCGACGAACTCGTCGGCGCGCCGCTGCTCGACGTGGCGTACTCGCCCTGGCCTACCCCGCTCGCGGCCGCCTGGACGGCTGGCGGCGGTCGTGTCGCGCACGGCCTCGACATGCTCGTGCACCAGGCGCTGCTCCAGGTGCGCATCTTCGTGAACGGGGACCCGCTCGCCGAACTGCCCGACGAGGCGGCGGTGCTCGACGTCATGCGTCGGAGCCCCTGAGCCCGCTGTGGGAGGATGGTGGGCATGCTCCGTTGGCTCACCGCCGGTGAATCGCACGGCCCCGAGCTGGTCGCGATCCTCGAGGGACTTCCCGCCGGCATCCCCGTCACGCTCGACGACATCCGTGCCGATCTCGCCCGCCGCAAGCTCGGCTACGGGCGCGGCGCGCGCATGAAGTTCGAGCAGGACGAGCTGGCGATCTCGGGCGGCGTCCGCCACGGCCTCACGCTCGGCAGCCCGGTCGCCCTCCGCGTCGGGAACACCGAGTGGCCGAAGTGGGAGCAGGTCATGAGCCCCGACCCGGTCGACCCCGAGACGCTCGGCCGCGGCCGCGGAGCTCCGCTCACCCGCCCGCGTCCCGGTCACGCCGACCTCGTGGGCATGCAGAAGTACGGATTCGACGAGGCCCGCCCGGTGCTCGAGCGCGCGAGCGCGCGCGAGACCGCCGCCCGTGTCGCGCTCGGTGCCGTCGCCCGGGCGTTCCTCGCCCAGCTCGGCATCCGGCTCGTCTCGCACACCGTCGCCATCGGTCCGCTGCGCGTGCCCGAGGGCAGCGCGCTGCCGCTGCCCGCCGATGTCGACGCGCTCGACACCGACCCGCTGCGCTGCTTCGACCCCGCGACGAGCGCGCGCATGGTCGCCGAGGTCGATGCGGCCCACAAGGACGGCGACACCCTCGGCGGCGTCGTCGAGGTGCTCGCCTACGGGCTTCCGCCCGGGCTCGGCTCGCACGTGCACTGGGACCGCCGCCTCGACGCGCAGCTCGCCGCGGCGCTCATGGGTATCCAGGCGATCAAGGGCGTCGAGGTCGGCGACGGGTTCCTCACGACCACGCGGCGCGGCTCGGCCGCGCACGACGAGCTGCACCTGGCCGATGGCCGCATCGTGCGGGCCAGCGACCGCGCCGGCGGCACCGAGGGCGGCATGTCGACCGGCACCGTGCTCCGCGTGCGCGCCGGAATGAAGCCGATCGCGACCGTGCCGCACGCCCTGCCGACGGTCGACGTCGCCACGGGCGAGCCGGCGCCGGCGCACCACCAGCGCTCCGACGTCTGCGCGGTTCCCGCGGCCGGCGTCGTCGCCGAGGCGATGGTCGCGCTCACGCTGGCCAACGCCGTGCTCGAGAAGTTCGGGGGCGATTCGGTCGCCGAGACGCGCCGGAACCTCGAGGGCTACCTCGCGGCGATCCCCGACGCGCTCGCGAGCGAGGTCGCGGCGCCCGACGCGATCCGTGCCTGACGCGCCCACGGCCGCTGCCGACGTCCCGTCCGGCTCCGGGCGGCCGGTGCCGCCGCTGCCGATCGTGCTCGTCGGTCCGATGGGCGCCGGCAAGTCGCGGGTCGGCGCCCGGCTCGCGAACGCCGTCGGTGCGCCCTTCGTCGACACCGACCAGCGCATCGTCGAGCGGTACGGGCCGATCGAGCAGATCTTCGCCCGCGAGGGCGAGGGGCGCTTCCGCCGCATCGAGCGCGAGGTCGTCGCCGAGGCGCTGCGAGAGGATGCCGTCGTCTCGCTCGGCGGCGGTGCCGTGCTCGACGCCGACACGCGCGCCGACCTCGCCGGCTTGGCCACCGTCTGGCTGCAGGTGTCGGCCGAGGCGGTCGCGCCGCGCCTGACGGGCGGCACGCGTCCGCTCATCGCGGACGGCGGGCTGGAGGCCTGGATCCGCATCCGCGACGAGCGACGACCGCTCTACGAGCAGGTCGCCGGGCTCGTCATCGACACCTCGCGCCGCTCGGTCGCGAGGATCGTCGCCGAGATCACCGAGTGGGCAGGAGCACGCGCATGACCGACGAGGCCACCACCATCCATGTCGGAGGCGAGCCGGGCTACGACGTCGTCGTCGGCCGCGGGGTGCTCGCGGGCCTCGCCGACGCGATCGGCACCGGCGCGACCAAGGTGCTCATCGTGCACCCGCCGACGCTGGGCGCGCGGGCGGCCGCCGTGCGCGAGTCGCTCCTCGGCCGCTACGAGGTGCTCCTCGCCGAGGTGCCCGACGCCGAGCAGGCCAAGCGCGTCGAGGTCGCCGCGTTCTGCTGGCAGATCCTCGGCCAGGCCGACTTCACGCGCACCGACGTCATCGTCGGGCTGGGCGGGGGAGCGATCACCGACCTCGCCGGATTCGTCGCGGCGACGTGGCTGCGAGGCGTCCGTATCGTGCAGGTGCCGACGACCGTGCTCGGCATGGTCGACGCCGCGGTGGGCGGCAAGACCGGCATCAACACCAACGAGGGCAAGAACCTCGTGGGCGTCTTCCACGCGCCGGCCGCGGTCCTGTGCGACCTCGAGCTGCTCGACACGCTGCCGAGGAACGAGATCCTCGCGGGCTTCGCCGAGATCGTGAAGGCCGGCTTCATCCGCTATCCCGAGATCCTCGACGTCATCGAAGCCGATCCGGATGTCGCGACCGACCCGACCACGTCCGAGTTCCGCCGCGTGGTCGAGCTGGCGATCACGATGAAGGCCGACGTGGTGAGCGAGGACTTCCGCGAGGCGGGCCTCCGCGAGATCCTCAACTACGGGCACACGCTCGGCCACGCGGTCGAGCACGCCGAGCGCTATCAGTGGCGCCACGGCGCCGCGGTCGCCGTCGGCCTCGCGTTCGCGGCCGAGCTCGGCCGGCTCTCCGGGCGGCTCTCCGACGAGGTCGCCGACCGGCACAAGCGCGTGCTCGACCTGCTGAGCCTGCCGACGTCGTACCCCGCCGGCCGCTGGAACACGCTGCTGGCGACCATGCAGCGCGACAAGAAGGCGCGCGCCGGGCAGCTGCGCTTCATCGTGCTCGACGACCTCGCCAAGCCCACCGTCATGCTCGCGCCCGACCAGTCGCTCCTGTTCGCGGCGTACCAGGAGATCGCGTCCTGAGCGGCGGTCGTGGCGGCCGTCAGCGAGGCGCGTGCGTCGTGCGTTCCCGGACCGGCACCGTCGCTAGGCTTCGAGGATGACCACGATCCTCGTCCTCAACGGGCCCAACCTCGGCCGCCTCGGCTCGCGCGAGCCCGAGGTGTACGGGTCGCAGACGCTCGCCGACATCGGCGCCGAGCTCGCGGCATCCGTGCCCGACGACGTCGAGATCGACCTTCGCCAGACCGACGACGAGGCCGAGCTGATCGGATGGATCCACGAGGCCGTGGACCGGGGCACGCCCGTCGTGCTGAACCCTGCCGCGTTCACGCACTACAGCTACGCGCTGCGGGATGCCGCGGCCCAGCTGAAGACCGCGGCCGTGCCGCTCGTCGAGGTGCACCTCTCGAATCCGCACACGCGTGAGACGTTCCGCCACACGAGCGTCATCTCGGGCGTGGCGACGGGCGTGATCGCGGGGTTCGGCGCCGACTCCTACCGGCTGGCGGTCGACTGGCTTCTGCGGCGTCCGTAGCTCTCGACTAGACTCGATCGGTCGCACGCCTCGTCGTGCCCTCGACTTCTCCTCTCCATCGAACGGATCCACCCATGGCAAGCACCGCGGACATCAAGAACGGCGTCGTCCTGAACATCGACGGCCAGCTCTGGAGCGTCATCGAGTTCCAGCACGTCAAGCCCGGCAAGGGCGGCGCGTTCGTGCGCACCAAGCTGAAGAACGTCGTCAGCGGCAAGGTCGTCGACCGCACGTACAACGCCGGCGCGAAGGTCGATATCGAGAACGTCGACCGCCGCGACTTCACCTACCTCTACAGCGACGGCGACGGCTTCGTGTTCATGGACGCGACCGACTACGACCAGATCACCGTTCCGGCGACCATCGTGGGCGACGCCAAGAACTTCATGCTCGAGAACCAGGCCGTCACGATCGCCCTGAACAACGGCAACCCGCTGTACATCGACCTGCCCGCGTCGGTCGTGCTCGAGATCACCTACACGGAGCCGGGCCTGCAGGGCGACCGCTCGACGGGCGGCACCAAGCCCGCGACGGTCGAGACCGGCTATGAGATCCAGGTGCCGCTGTTCCTCGAGACCGGCACGAAGGTCAAGGTCGACACCCGTTCGGGCGAGTACCTCGGGCGCGTGAACGACTAGTGAGCGCGCGTACGAAGGCGCGCAAGCGCGCCCTCGACCTGCTCTACGCGGCCGACATGCGGCAGGTGCCTGTCGAACAGCTGCTCGCGGTCGAGGCCGAACGCGCGGTGAACGAGCCCGAGCGCCAGGCGTCATGGCTGTACGCGCGCGAGATCGTCGACGGCGTGGTCGATCACCGCGACGAGATCGACGAGCTCATCACGACGCACTCGCGCGGCTGGACCCTCGAGCGCATGCCCGCAGTCGACCGGGCGCTCCTGCGCATCGGCGTGTGGGAGATCGTCTACAACGACGAGGTGCCCGACCCGGTCGCGATCAGCGAGGCGGTCGAGGCGGCCACCGTGCTCTCGACCGACGACTCGGCCGGGTTCGTCAACGGCCTGCTCGCGGCGATCTCGCACGCGAAGGCCTGACGAGCGTCCCCTCCGCCTCCGCTCGGCGCGCGGGCTCGCGGTCGCCCAGCCGGTCGAGCAGCGCCGTCGTATGGGCGACCACCTCGCGCGGCCCGTCGTGCCGGCGCAGCTCACGGCCGAGGCGCGCGGCGTTCGCGCGGTAGGCCGGGTCGGCCGTCAGCCGACGCCAGGCGCGGAGGATCGCGCGGGGCGTGGGTGTGCCCGTGCGCAGGTCGATCCCGGCGCCCGTCCACGCGATGCGACCGGCGATCTCGGGCTTGTCCAGGTCGCCGCCGGCGACGATCAGCGGCAACCCGTGCGCGAGGGCGGCGAGCACGCCGCCCCAGCCGCCGTTGGTGATCATCGCGTCGAGGCGGGGGAGGAGTGCCGCGTAGTCGATCAGGCCGGTGACGTACGCGTTCGGCGGCGCGGGGAAGGGCAGCTCGGGCGCGTCGGCGCGCCCGGTCGTCGCCACGATGGACACCGCCTGCCGGCCGAGCGCGGCGAATGCGGGCCGGATGAGATCGGTCGGATCGACGTTCAGCGTGCCCTGGGTCACGTGCACGATCGGCCGGTCCTCGGGCAGGACGGCCCACCAGGACGGCGACGTCGCGTCGGCTCGACCGGTCGGGGCGAGTGCGCCGACGTACTCGATCGGCACGGGCCAGCCGCGTCGGGGCCAGTCCAGATCGGGGATGCCCGACGCGCAGACCAGGTCGGGAGAGGAGAACACCAGCTCGAACGGCACAGACGACCGCGGAAGTCCCGACGCCGTGCGCTGCTCGTCGTATGCGTGCTCCAGGCCGCGCGAGGCCAGCGCGAGCACCCGGTGGAGGACACGGTCCCGTATGCGTCCGAGCGGTCCCCGGGCGGGCGGGAGCCCGAACCCCGGCGGCGGAAGCTCCGGCGTCGGGATGGTGAGCGGCACGATGGACACCGTCACCCATGGCGTGCCCGTGTGCTCGGAGCCGAGGCGAGCGCCGAGGCTGAGCCCGTCGGCGACGATGACGTCCCACGGGCGCGCCCGGTACGCGGCGACGAGGTCCTCGCCCTGTGCGGCGGCCGTCCGGATGAACACGTGCTCGATGTTCGCGATCGCCTGCAACGGGCCCTTGCGACCGCGCAGCGTCGGGAACGTCGCCGCGAGGTCGTGCTCGTCGAAGTCGGGCGCGCGCGACCAGGGCACGACCTCCGCACCGAGCGCCTCGAACCGGCCGGCGTACGCGCCGCCGGTGTACACGCGCACGCGGTGGCCGGCCTCGAGGAACGCCGAGGCGACCGCGGCGAGCGGCGCGATGTGTCCCGCGAACGGCATCACGGCGATCATCACCTCGGCCATGTCCGATGCCACCACGGGGCGGCGCGGGGGCGCGGCCCCCGAACAGGGGCGGATGGCGCAGGGCCCTGAGTCGGGGTCAGGGCGGGCCCCCACGGAAACGGAGGGCGATCCCTCGCATCGTTCCGGGATCGGCCCGGATACGCGGGCTCGGGGCCGACGGTTCACTGGATGACATCGCCGCACTCCGGCATGTCACCCACAACGTCGCTCTGGAAGGAGCACCGCCATGTCCACCCTCTCCGCGCCCACCCGGCTGCGCCCGGTCACGCACCGTCCCGCGTTCGCGGGCGTGCGTTCGCTCCTCGCGCGGCTCGCCACCGCCGAGACCGCCCTCAAGGCCTTCCTCGAGCGCTGGAGCATCCCGGCCCTCCGCATCGCTCTCGGCGCCGTGTTCGCCGTGTTCGGCGTCCTGAAGTTCTTCCCCGGTGTCAGCCCCGTCGAATCGCTCGTCGAGGCGACCTGGGGCGTGCTCACCTTCGGCATCATCGGCGGCCAGCTCGCGATGATCCTGACCGCCGTGATCGAGACGACCGCGGGCCTGCTCATCATCTCGGGCCGATTCGCCCGCCTGGGGCTCGTCGTGCTCGCCGTCGCGTTCGTCGGGATCTTCTCGCCGATCGTGTTCTTCACCGACGAGCTGATCACCGCCGCTGGGCCGACGCTGCTCGGCCAGTACGTCGCGAAGAACGTCGTGCTCGTCGCGGCCGCGCTCGTGGTCGCCTCGCGAGTGCTCCGCGGTACGCATCACTCGCGGTGAACCGGCGGATGCCGGGCAGGGCGAAAGGGGCGGGACGCAGGGCGTCCCGCCCCTTTCCGCAGGCGACGTGCGTCACCGGCAGCTCGCTGAGCTCGAACGCAGCGGACAGGCGCCTCCGCGCGGGAGGCCCGGCATCCGTCGCAACGGCGTCGCTGGTAGGATCGAGCGACCGACAACCTTGAAGCCCGTCCTGTGAGGCGGAGAAGGGAGTCCGCATCGCTGTGCGCACCGTGTTGCAGCAGGCTGACCTCGAGCGGGCGCTGACCCGCATCGCCCACGAGATCCTCGAAGCCAATCGCGGCGCCGACGATCTCGTCCTCCTCGGCATCCCCACGCGCGGCGTGGTGCTGGCCGAGCGACTCGCCCGGATCGTGTCCCGGATCGCCGGCACCGACGTGCCCGCCGGTGCGCTCGACGTGACGATGTACCGCGACGACCTGGGCCGCAATCCCGTGCGCGCCCCGCACCCGACCGAGGTGCCGGGCGACGGCATCGATGGCCGCGTCGTGGTGCTCGTCGACGACGTGCTCTACTCGGGCCGAACCATCCGTGCCGCCTTCGACGCCCTCGCCGACCTCGGCCGCGCCCGCGCGGTGCGCCTCGCGGTGCTCGTCGACCGCGGACACCGCGAGTTCCCGATCCGCGCCGACTACGTCGGCAAGAACCTGCCGAGCTCGACGCGCGAGCGCATCAACGTGCGCCTCGCCGAAGTCGACGGCGACGACGCCGTGACGATCGAGGGGGGCGACGCGTGAGGCACCTGCTCAGCACGCGCGACCTCGCGCGCGACGACGCCATCGGGCTGCTCGACGTCGCCGAGGACATGGCGGCGGTGCAGGAGCGCGAGGTCAAGAAGCTGCCGACCTTGCGCGGCCGCACGGTCGTGAACCTCTTCTTCGAGGACTCCACGCGCACGCGCATCTCGTTCGAGGCCGCGGCGAAGCGCCTCTCGGCCGACGTCATCAACTTCAGCGCGAAGGGCTCGAGCGTCTCGAAGGGCGAGAGCCTGAAGGACACCGCGCAGACGCTCCAGGCCATGGGCGCCGACGGCGTGGTGATCCGCCATCCGTCGTCGGGTGCGCCGTTCACGCTCGCGACGAGCGGATGGATCGACGCCGGCGTCGTCAACGCGGGCGACGGCACGCACGAGCACCCCACCCAGGCGCTGCTCGACGCGTTCACGATGCGCCGCCGCCTGCACGGGGCCGCTTCGCGGGGTCGCGACCTCGACGGCGTGCGCGTCGTGATCGTGGGCGACATCCTCCACTCGCGCGTCGCCCGCTCGAACGTGTGGCTGCTCGAGACGCTCGGGGCCGAGGTCACGCTCGTCGCCCCGCCCACGCTCGTGCCCGTCGACGTGCGCGGCTGGCCGGCGCGCATCGAGTACGACCTCGACCGGGCGCTCGCGGGCCGGCCCGACGTCGTCATGATGCTGCGCATCCAGGCCGAGCGCATGCACGGCGCGTTCTTCCCGAACAGCCGCGAGTACGCACGCACGTGGGGGCTCGACGACCACAGGTTCGCCCAGCTGCCCGCGACTACGATGGTCATGCATCCCGGCCCGATGAACCGCGGGCTCGAGATCGCCGCCCGCGCCGCCGACTCCTCGCAGTCCACGGTGCGCGAGCAGGTTGCGAACGGAGTATCAGTGAGAATGGCCGCCCTCTACCTCCTGCTGTCCGGCGAGCGGGGTGAGGCCCGATGAGCGAGTCGTTCCTCATCCGCGGCGCCGCGCTGCCCACGGGCGAGCGCGCCGACGTCCTGCTCGAGGGCGGGCGCATCGCCGCGGTCGGGTCGGTGGCGGATGCCGCGGGCTCGACCGTGATCGACGCCGACGGCCTCGTCGCGCTTCCCGGCCTCGTCGACCTGCACACGCACCTGCGCGAGCCCGGCTACGAGCAGAGCGAGACCGTGCTCACCGGCACGCAGGCGGCCGCGGCCGGCGGCTTCACGGCCGTCTTCGCGATGGCCAACACGTTCCCGGTCGCCGACACGGCGGGCGTCGTCGAGCAGGAGCTCTCGCTCGGCGAGGCCGCGGGCTACGCGACGGTGCAGCCGATCGGCGCCGTCACCGTCGGGCTGAAGGGCGAGCAGCTCGCCGAGCTCGGCGCGATGGCCGCGTCGCGCGCCCGGGTCCGGGTGTTCAGCGACGACGGCTTCTGCGTCTTCGACCCGCTGCTCATGCGCCGCGCGCTCGAGTACGTCAAGGCGTTCGACGGCGTCATCGCGCAGCACGCGCAGGAGCCGCGGCTCACGCAGGGCGCGCAGATGAACGAGGGCGCGCTCTCGGGCGAGCTCGGCCTCGCGGGCTGGCCGGCGGTCGCCGAGGAGTCGATCATCGCCCGCGACGTGCTCCTGGCCGAGCACGTGGGCTCGCGGCTGCACGTGTGCCACGTCTCGACGGCCGGCTCGGTCGAGGTGATCCGCTGGGCGAAGGGCCGAGGCATCGACGTGACCGCCGAGGTGACGCCGCACCACCTGCTGCTCACCGAGGAGCTCGTCGCCGGGTACGACCCGCGCTACAAGGTCAACCCTCCGCTGCGCCGCCAGGAGGACGTCGAGGCGCTGCGCGCCGCCCTCGCCGACGGCGCGATCGACATCGTCGCGACAGACCACGCTCCGCACCCCGTCGAGGCGAAGGAGTGCGAGTGGGATGCCGCGGCCAACGGCATGGTCGGCCTCGAGTCGGCGCTCTCCGTCGTACAGCAGACGATGGTCGACACCGGCCTCATGGGCTGGGCCGATGTGGCGCGCGTGCTCTCCACGACGCCCGCGCGCATCGGCCGGCTGTCCGGCCACGGCGAGCCCGTCGCGGTCGGCTCCGCCGCCGAGCTCACCCTCGTCGACCCGTCGGCGTCGGCCGAGTTCGGCACCGAACGGCTCGCGGGCCGCAGCGCGAACTCGCCGTACCTCGGGCGCACCCTGCCCGGTCGGGTCGTGGCGACGTTCCACCGTGGCGTGCCGACCGTGCTCGACGGGGCGGTCCGCCCGGCCGAGGAGGTCGCTCGTGGATAGCGGCTGGATCCTCGGCACGGCCATCGCCGTGGTGCTCGTCGGGGCCGCGGGCTGGCTCATGGCCCGCTCGTGGCGGCGCCGGACCGCGCGCGACCGGTCTCTCGCCGCGTACGAGGCGCCCGGCGCGCTGGGCGCGCCGACCCTCGAGGTCGAGGCCCTCTACGTCGCGACCACGCCCGAGGCCGAGCCGCTCGAGCGCCTCGCGGTCGAGGGCCTGGCCTTCCGCGGCTCCGCTCGCGTCGAGCTGCACCCCGAGGGCGTCCTGCTGCGGATCGCGGGCGAGCGGCCGAGCTTCATCCCCGCCGGCCGCATCGCGGGTGCGGGGACCGCGACCTACGCGATCGATCGCGGCGTCGAGCCCGAGGGCCTGGTCGCCCTCACGTGGATCGTCGACGACCGGTCCGACCCAGACACGACGACCCGGGTCGACAGCTACCTCCGGTGCCGGTACCCGAACGAGTCCGCCCGGCTCGTCGCCGCACTGAACGACATCGCCGCAGCGCCCGTCGCGCCGCGGCCGGACGCAGAGAACGCAGAGAGCGAGGCCTCGGATGACTGAGACCCCGATTCCCCTTCCCGCCGACGCAGAGGCGGCACCCGCCGCGGTCGACCTCGACCGCGCCGTGCTCGTGCTCGAGGACGGGACCCGCTACGAGGGTCGCGCCTACGGCGCGCGCGGCCGCACGTTCGGTGAGGCGGTGTTCGCCACCGGCATGACCGGGTACCAGGAGACGCTCACCGACCCCTCGTACGCCGGCCAGATCGTGCTGATGACCGCGCCGCACATCGGCAACACCGGCATGAACGACGACGACATGGAGTCCGCGAAGATCTGGGTCGCCGGGTTCGTCGTGCGCGATCCCTCCCGCGTCGTCTCGAACTTCCGCTCGCAGCGGAGCCTCGACGACGACCTGGCCGACGCCGGCATCGTCGGCATCAGCCGCATCGACACGCGCGCGGTCACGCGCCACATCCGCTCCCTCGGCGCGATGCGCGCGGGCGTGTTCTCGGGCGAGGATGCGTACCTCTCGGCCGGCGAGCAGCTCGAGCTCGTGCAGGGCGGCGAGCAGATGGCCGGACGCAACCTCTCGGGCGCCGTCTCGACCGCCGAGCTGTACTCGCTCGACGCGATCGGCGAGCGTGTCGGGTCGGTCGCCGTGCTCGACCTCGGCGTCAAGACCTCGACGCTGAAGTACCTCGCCGAGCGCGGCTTCGACGTGCACGTGCTGCCGCAGACCGTGACGGCCGACGACGTGCTGGCGCTGAAGCCCGACGCGCTCTTCTTCTCGAACGGCCCGGGCGACCCCGGCGCGTCCGACCGCCATGTCGAGCTGCTGCGCACCACGCTGCGCGAGGGCGTGCCGTACTTCGGGATCTGCTTCGGCAACCAGCTGCTCGGCCGCGCGCTCGGCTTCGAGACGTACAAGCTCCCGTTCGGCCACCGCGGCATCAACCAGCCGGTGCTCGACAAGGAGACCGGTCGGGTCGAGATCACCGCGCACAACCACGGGTTCGCCGTGGCCGCGCCGACCGACCGCGTCAGCGACTCCGCGGAGGGCTTCGGCCGCGTCGAGGTCAGCCACGTCGGCCTCAACGACAACGTCGTCGAGGGACTGAACTGCCTCGACATCCCCGCGTTCTCGGTGCAGTACCATCCCGAGTCGGCGGCCGGACCGCACGACGCGAACTACCTCTTCGACCGCTTCCGCGACATGGTCATCGCGAGCAAGACCACCGACGACAGCCAGGAGGCCGGCGAGTAATGCCCAAGCGCGACGACATCGAATCCGTCCTCGTCATCGGCTCCGGGCCGATCGTCATCGGCCAGGCGGCCGAGTTCGACTACTCGGGCACCCAGGCCTGCCGCGTCCTCCGGGCAGAGGGCGTGCGCGTCATCCTGGTCAACCCGAACCCGGCGACGATCATGACCGACCCGGGCTTCGCCGACGCGACCTACGTCGAGCCGATCACGCCCGAGGTGATCGAGTCGATCATCGTCAAGGAGCGCCCGGATGCCGTGCTGCCGACGCTCGGCGGCCAGACCGCGCTGAACGCCGCGATCGCCCTGCACGACGCCGGCATCCTCGACAAGCACGGCGTCGAGCTCATCGGCGCCAAGGTCGACGCGATCCGCAAGGGCGAGGACCGCCAGCTCTTCAAGGACCTCGTGATCGCCGCCGGCGCCGATGTCGCGCGCTCGCACGTGGCGACCACGCTCGACCAGGCGAAGGAGTTCGCGAAGGACCTCGGCTACCCGCTCGTCGTCCGTCCCTCGTTCACCATGGGCGGACTCGGCTCGGGCTTCGCCTACACCGAGGCCGACCTCGTGCGCATCGTGACGCAGGGCCTGCACGACTCGCCGACCACCGAGGTGCTCCTCGAGGAGTCCATCCTCGGCTGGAAGGAGTACGAGCTCGAGCTCATGCGCGACACGCACGACAACACGGTCGTGGTCTGCTCGATCGAGAACGTCGATCCCGTCGGCGTGCACACGGGCGACTCGATCACGGTCGCGCCCGCGCTGACCCTCACGGACCGCGAGTACCAGAAGCTCCGCGACATCGGCATCGACATCATCCGCGCCGTCGGCGTCGACACGGGCGGCTGCAACATCCAGTTCGCCGTCGACCCGGTCGACGGGCGCGTCATCGTCATCGAGATGAACCCGCGCGTGTCGCGCTCGTCGGCGCTCGCGTCGAAGGCGACGGGCTTCCCGATCGCGAAGATCGCCGCGAAGCTCGCCATCGGCTACCGCCTCGACGAGATCCCGAACGACATCACCCGGGTCACCCCGGCGTCCTTCGAGCCCACGCTCGACTACGTCGTCGTGAAGGTGCCGCGGTTCGCGTTCGAGAAGTTCCCGGCGGCCGACCCGACGCTGACCACGACCATGAAGTCGGTCGGCGAGGCCATGGCGATCGGCCGCAACTTCACGACCGCGCTCCAGAAGGCGCTGCGCTCGCTCGAGAAGCGCGGGTCCAGCTTCCACTGGGAGGACGAGCCGCGCTCGGTCGACGAGCTGCTCGAGGCGGCGAGCGTGCCGACCGACGGCCGCATCGTGCTCGTGCAGCAGGCGCTGCGCAAGGGCGCCACGATCGAGCAGGTGTTCGAGGCGACGAAGATCGACCCCTGGTTCCTCGACCAGATCGCGCTGATCAACGAGGTGGCGGAGCAGGTCGCGGCGGCCGACGCGCTCGACACCGAGACCATGCTGCTCGCGAAGGACCACGGCTTCTCCGACGCCCAGGTCGGGCAGCTCCGGGGCTTCGGCGAGGCCGACGTGCGCGAGGTCCGCCACATCCTCGGCATCCGCCCGGTGTTCAAGACCGTCGACACGTGCGCGG
Organism: Agromyces sp. NPDC029043; assembly: GCF_055564615.1. NCBI lineage: Bacteria > Bacillati > Actinomycetota > Actinomycetes > Micrococcales > Microbacteriaceae > Agromyces > Agromyces sp. NPDC029043. The sequence continues at coordinate 253,867 of NZ_JBVHVX010000003.1, forward strand.
GCGAGTTCCCGGCGCTCACGCCGTACCACTACTCGAGCTACGACCTCGAGACCGAGGTCGCGCCGAGCGAGCGCCGCAAGGTCGTCATCCTGGGCTCCGGTCCGAACCGCATCGGCCAGGGCGTCGAGTTCGACTATTCGTGCGTGCACGCGTCGTTCGCGCTGTCCGACGCCGGGTTCGAGACGATCATGATCAACTGCAACCCCGAGACGGTCTCCACCGACTACGACACGAGCGACCGGCTCTACTTCGAGCCGCTCACGCTCGAGGACGTGCTCGAGGTCATCCACGCCGAGTCGCAGTCCGGCGAGCTCGTCGGGGTCGTCGTGCAGCTCGGCGGCCAGACGGCGCTGGGGCTCGCGAACGGCCTCGAGGCGGCGGGTGTGCCGATCCTCGGCACGAGCCCCGAGGCGATCGACTCCGCCGAGGAACGCGGCCAGTTCGCCGCCATCCTCGACCGCGCGGGCCTGCTCGCGCCGCGCAACGGCACCGCGATCGACCTGTCGGGCGCCGTGCAGGTCGCCGAGCAGATCGGCTACCCGGTCCTGGTGCGACCGAGCTACGTGCTCGGCGGACGCGGCATGGAGATCGTGTACGACTCCGTTTCGCTCGCCGACTACTTCGCGCGCATCGAGGGGCAGGGGATCGTCGGCCCGACGCATCCGCTGCTCGTCGACCGCTTCCTCGACGACGCGATCGAGATCGACGTCGACGCGCTCTACGACGGCGCCGAGCTGTACGTCGGCGGCGTCATGGAGCACATCGAGGAAGCCGGCATCCACTCGGGCGACTCGAGCTGCACCCTCCCGCCCGTGACGCTCGGCCGTGCCGAGATCGACCGCGTGCGCGAGGCGACGCGCCTGATCGCCGAGGGCATCGGCGTGAAGGGGCTGCTCAACGTCCAGTTCGCGATCGGCGCGGGCGTGCTCTACGTGCTCGAGGCCAACCCGCGCGCGAGCCGCACGGTGCCGTTCGTCTCGAAGGCGCTCGGCATCCCGCTCGCCAAGGCGGCGTCGCGCATCATGGTCGGCGCCTCGATCCGCGAGCTCGTCGGCGAGGGCATGCTGCCCGAGGTAGACGGCTCCCGCGTGCCGCTCGACGCGCCCGTGGCGGTGAAGGAGGCCGTGCTGCCCTTCCACCGGTTCCGCACGAGCGAGGGCATCATGGTCGATTCCGTGCTGGGCCCCGAGATGCGGTCGACCGGCGAGGTCATGGGCATCGACAAGGACTTCCCGACCGCGTTCGCGAAGAGCCAGCTGGCCGCGTACGGCGGGATGCCGCTGTCGGGCCGGGTGTTCGTGTCGGTCTCCGACCGCGACAAGCGGGCCATCATCCTCCCGGTGCTGCGCCTGCAGCAGCTCGGCTACGAGCTCGTCGCCACGGAGGGCACGGCCGAGGTGCTGCGCCGCAACGGCATCGAGGCGGGCACCGTGCTGAAGTTCAGCGAGAAGCACGACGAGGCCGACCCGTCGGTGGTCGAGCTCATCCACCGCGGCGAGATCGACGTGGTCGTGAACACGCCCAGCGGCCGATCGGCGCGCGCCGACGGCTACGAGATCCGGGCGGCGGCCGTCGCGGCCGACATCCCGCTGTTCACCACGATCGCCGAGCTGTCGGCGGCCGTCGCCTCGCTCGACGCCGTCGAGGGCGGTTTCGAGGTGACCAGCCTGCAGGAGTACTCGGCGCGTCGCGCCGCCGAGGTGGTCGCGTGAACGGGTCCGCCTCGTTCGGGGAGCGCCTGCACGGCGCGTTCGCCGCGTGGGGCCGGCTGTGCGTGGGGATCGACCCGCACGCGTCGCTGCTCGATCGCTGGGGGCTCGACGACTCGGCCGAGGGCGTCCGTGAGTTCGGACTGCGCGTCGTCGGCGCCGCCTCCGGTCGGGCGGGCATCGTGAAGCCGCAGGTCGCGTTCTACGAGCGGCACGGCGCGGCGGGTTACGCCGCCCTCGAGCGCGTGCTCGCCGAGGCCCGCGACGCCGGCCTGCTCGTGATCGCCGACGTCAAGCGCGGCGACATCGGCACGAGCGTCGACGCGTACGGCGAGGCCTGGCTGCGGCCCGGCTCGAGCCTCGAGTCCGATGCCATGACGATCAGCGCATACCAGGGACTGGGATCGATCGAGTCGGTGATGCGCCGGGCGGATGCCTCGGGCAAGGGCCTGTTCGTGCTCGCGGCGACCTCCAACCCCGAGGCCGCGGCCATCCAGCGCGCCATCCTGCAGCAGTCCAGCCGCGAGGGCGACACCGTCGCCGGGGCGATCTGCGGGGGCGTCGCGGCGTGGAACGCCGCACGCGAGGACGCCGGCGACCGCCCCATGGGCTCGATCGGCGTGGTCCTCGGCGCGACCGTCGACCTCGCGGCATCCGGCATCGACACCTCGGCCGACCCCGTGTCGCCCACGCTGCCCGTGCTCGCGCCGGGCTTCGGGCACCAGGGCGCCGACGTGCGCGACCTCGACGCCATCTACGGCTCGCTCGCGGCCGGCGTGATCGTGAGCGAGTCGCGATCGCTGCTCGGCGAGGGCCCAGACGGGCTCGTCGAGGCGATCGTGCGCCGTGCCGACGAGATCGGAGCGGCCCGTGTCTGATCGCACCGCGACCTCCGCCCCGCCCGAGGTCGACCGCGTCGCCGCGTCGCGCGCCGCTGTCGCCGCCCGCCGCGCCCGCGCGGCCGTCAAGCACGACATCGCCATCGGAGCGCGGAGCCCGCTCGACGTGCTGCGCGCCGCGTACGAGGAGCCCGAGGGCGTCGAGGGGCGCTTGCGGGTCACGGAGTTCCTCACCTCCATCCCGGCGATCGGGCAGACCAAGTGCGCGCGCACCATGGATGAGCTCCAGATCGCCGCCTCGAAGCGCCTCGGCGGGCTCGGGCGCCTGCAGCGCCGGCGCCTGCGCGAGTTCACGGCCGACTGGGTCGCCGAACACGGCGGTACCGGCGACCGGCTCGTGGTGCTCGCCGGCCCGACCGCGGTCGGCAAGGGCACGGTCGCCGGCTACATCCGCGAGCACCATCCCGACGTCAGGCTCTCCGTCTCGGCGACCACCCGAGCGCCGCGGCCGGGCGAGGTCGAGGGCGAGCACTACTTCTTCGTCTCCGACGACGAGTTCGACCGGATGGTCGAGGCCGGCGAGCTGCTCGAATGGGCGACCGTGCACAACGCGTACCGGTACGGCACGCCCCGTCGCGCTGTCGAGGAGGCGATCGCCGCCGGGAACAGCGTGCTGCTCGAGATCGACATCCAGGGCGCGCGGTCGGTGCGCCGGGCCATGCCCGAGGCGACGCTGGTGTTCCTGCTGCCGCCGACGTGGGATGAGCTCGTACGCCGGCTGGTCGGCCGAGGCACCGAGAGCGCCGCCGAACAGCAGCGGCGGCTCGAGACCGCGAAGGTCGAACTTGCCGCCGTCGAGGAGTTCGATCACCAGGTCGTCAACCACGAGGTCCGCGAGGCCGCGCAAAAGGTCGTAGACTTGATGCGGCCTCGCCGGGGTCGGCGTCAGCCTGCCTCGCGCCACGATCTTCCGCGCACCGACGGTGCGCCCCACTCGAAGGAGTCCCTCCATGGCTGAGAAGCTGTCCGGCATCATCGACCCGCCCATCGACGACCTGCTGTCGAAGGTCGACTCGAAGTACCAGCTGGTCATCTTCGCCTCGAAGCGGGCGCGCCAGATCAACGACTACTACGCAGACCTCCACGAGGGCAGCCTGTTCGACAACGTCGGACCGCTCGTCGACTCGTCGATCGACGACAAGCCGCTGTCGGTCGCGCTCCACGAGGTCAACGAGGACAAGCTGCGCCTCCGCCCCATCGGCGAGTAGCCGGCAGGCGCGCATGGCGCTGAACATCGTCGTCGGCATCACCGGCGGCATCGCGGCGTACAAGGCCGTGTCGATCGTGCGCTCGCTCGTGCTCGCCGGGCACGACGTGCACGTCGTGCCCACCGAGTCGGCGCTTCGCTTCGTCGGCCGACCGACCCTCGAGGCGATCTCGCGCAACCCCGTGCACACTGACCTCTTCGAGGGCGTCGCCGAGGTGCGCCACGTCGCCATCGGTCAGGCCGCCGACCTCATCGTGATCGCGCCGGCGACCGCGAACAGCATCGCGAAGCTCGCCGCGGGGCTCGCCGACGACCTGCTCGGCAACACCGTGCTCGCGAGCGAGGCGCCTGTCGTCATCGCCCCGGCCATGCACACCGAGATGTGGAACCATCCGGCCACGCGGGCCAACATCGCGACCCTCCGCGAGCGCGGCGTGACGATCGTCGGGCCCGCGGTCGGGCAGCTCACGGGCACCGACAGCGGCCCGGGGCGGCTCGAGGAGCCCGACGTGATCGTCGCGGCGGCCCTCGAGGTCGCCGCGCGGCACGGCCTCGAGGCCGGCGGCGCGGGCGTCGCGCCCGGCTCCGCGCCCGACGTCGCTCGCCGCGGTGCGGTCCCGCAGGATCTCGCGGGTCGCCGCATCGTCGTCTCGGCGGGGGGCACCCGCGAGCCGCTCGACCCCGTGCGCTTCCTCGGCAACCGCTCGAGCGGCAAGCAGGGCGTCGCGATCGCCGATGCCGCCGCGGCGCGGGGCGCCGAGGTCACGCTCATCGCCGCGAACCTCGAGGTGGGCGATCCGGGCGGATGCCGCGTGCGCACCGTCTCCACCGCGCTCGAGTTGCGCGATGCCGTGCGCGAGGCCGCCGCGACGGCCGACGTCGTGGTGATGGCCGCCGCGGTGGCCGACTACCGCCCGGCGACCGTGAGCGAGGCCAAGATCAAGAAGGTCGACGGCCGCGACCACATGACCCTGGAGCTGGTCCGCAACCCCGACATCCTCGCCGAGCTGGGTGCGGCCCCCCACGACGGCACGCTCCTCGTCGGCTTCGCCGCCGAGACCGAGGCCGATGCCGAGCGGCTGCTCGAGCTGGGGCGCGCCAAGCGCCGCGCGAAGGGCGCCGACCTGCTCGTGGTCAATCGCGTGGGCTGGACCCGCGGATTCGCGGCCGACGAGAACGCCGTGTCGGTCATCGGGGCGTCCGACGAGGTCGTCGCCGAGGCATCCGGAACCAAGATGTCGGTGGCGCACGGCATCCTCGACCTCGTCGCCGCGCGGCTCCCGGCCGTCGGCGACGCCCGCGCCGCATCCACGACGAAGGACACCCACCCCGCATGAGCGCACTGCGCCAGTTCACCTCCGAGTCCGTCACTGAGGGCCACCCCGACAAGATCTGCGACCAGGTCTCCGACGCGATCCTCGACGCGCTGCTCGCGGTCGACCCGCACGCCCGCGTCGCCGTGGAGACCCTGGTGACCACGGGCCTCGTGCACGTCGCGGGCGAGGTGTCGACCTCGGGGTACGTCGAGATCCCGGCCATCGTGCGCGACCGCATCACGTCGATCGGCTACGACTCGTCCGACGTGTGGTTCGACGGCCGCTCGTGCGGCGTCTCGGTGTCGATCGGCGGCCAGTCGCCCGACATCGCCCAGGGCGTCGACCACGCCTACGAGTCGCGCGAGGGCGCGAGCATCGACGAGCTCGACCGGCAGGGCGCGGGCGACCAGGGCATCATGTTCGGCTACGCCGTGCGCGAGACCCCCGAGCTCATGCCCGTGCCGATCTGGCTGGCGCACCGGCTGGCCGAGCGCCTCGCGCGCGTGCGCAAGGATGGCGAGCTCGACTACCTCCGCCCCGACGGCAAGACGCAGGTCACCGTCGGCTACGAGGGCCAGACCGCCCGCACGATCGAGACCGTGGTGCTCTCCACGCAGCACGCGACGAGCGTGTCGACCGAGCAGCTGCGCGCCGAGGTCGAAGAACTGGTGATCCGGCCGGTGCTCGACACCGTCGAGCTCTCCCGGCCCGACCTGAAGGTCCTGATCAACCCGACCGGCCGCTTCGAGATCGGCGGCCCGCAGGGCGACGCCGGCCTGACCGGTCGCAAGATCATCATCGACACCTACGGCGGCGCGAGCCGGCACGGCGGCGGCGCGTTCAGCGGCAAGGACCCGTCCAAGGTCGACCGCTCCGCCGCCTACGCGATGCGCTGGGTCGCGAAGAACGCCGTCGCCGCGGGACTCGCCGATCGGCTGGAGCTGCAGGTCGCGTACGCGATCGGCGCCGCCGCGCCGGTGGGACTCTACGTCGAGACGTTCGGCACGGGGCACGCGCCCGAGGACCGCATCATCGGCGCCATCCGAGAGGTGTTCGACCTGCGTCCCGCCGCGATCATCCGCGATCTCGACCTGCTGCGGCCGATCTACGCCGACACGGCCACGTACGGCCACTTCGGCCGCGAGCTGCCCGCCTTCACCTGGGAGCGGCTCGACCGCGTCGACGACCTGCGCGCCGCCGCCGGGCTCTGAGGTGGCCGGCGGGTCGGTGGCGAGGGTCCTCGTCGACTCGCCGCTGCCGCAGCTCGACCAGCTGCTCGACTATCGCGTGCCCGGCCGGCTCGCCGAGTCGGTCGCTCCGGGCGTGCGCGTGCGGGTGCCGTTGCGCTCGGGCGGTCGCATCGCGCACGCGTGGGTCGTCGAGCTCACCGACCGCTCGGAGTACCGGGGCGAGCTGAGCGAGGTCGACGACGTCGTCACCGACGTGCCGCTGCTCATGCCCGACGTGTGGCGGCTCGCGCGCGCCGCGGCCGACCGTGCTGCGGGCAACGCGAGCGACATCCTGCGCATCGCGATCCCTGGCCGGTACGTGCGCGCCGAGAAGGCCTGGCGCGCCGATCCCGGCGAGCCGGGACCGCTTCCCGGGTCGGCGCCGGCGCTCGACGGCTACGAACCCGGTCGCGTCGAGCGCGGCCTCGCCGCGGGCGAGCGGATGGCGCTGGCCGCCGATGCCCGCCCGGTCCGGCTGCGCTCCGGTGCATGGGTCGGGGCGTGGGCCGTGACGCTCGCCGAGGCCGCCGCCCACGTGCTCGCCCACGACCGCTCGTCGGTGATCGCCGTTCCCGACTACCGCGACCAAGAGCAACTCGAGGCGGCCCTCGCCGAGCTCGTCGACCCGCGTCGCGCCATCCGCACCGACGCGCGGCAGTCCGGTCCCGCGAGGTTCCGGGGCTTCCTCGACGCGACGGGCGCCGCCGCGCGCATCGTGATCGGCAGCCGGTCGACCGTGTACGCGCCCGCGAGCCGCCTCGGGCTCATCGCCGTGTTCGACGACGGCGACCCGCTGCAGGCCGAGCCGCTGGCGCCGGGGGTGCACGTGCGCGACGCCGCGCTGATCCGGCAGGAGCAGAGCGGCGCCGCCCTGGTGTTCCTCGCGCACACGCGCAGCGTCGAGGTGCAGCGACTCGTCGAGCTCGGGTGGGTGCACGACGTCCCGCTGCGTCGAGGCGCCCGTCCCCGCGTCGTCCTCACCCAGCAGCAGGCGGCGCCCGAGAGCGGCGGCGCGAGGATCCCGTCGGCGGCATGGCGCGAGGCCCGGGCGGCGATCGGGCACGGCCCGGTGCTCGTCCAGGTGGCGCGTCCCGGGCACGCGCCGATGCTGGTGTGCGACCGCTGCCGCGAGCCGGCGCGGTGCACGGCGTGCGCCGGCGCCCTCGCGGTCCCGCGTTCGGGCGGTCCCGCCGCGTGCGTGCTGTGCGGCACGACGGCGAGCCGATGGCGCTGCCGCGTGTGCGAGGGCACGAAGCTGCGCGCCGCCGTGGTCGGCGCGAGCCGCACCGCCGAGGAGCTCGGGCGCGCCTTCCCGCGCTCGCGGGTCGTGGTCTCCGACGGAGAGCGGCCGATCCTCCGGGTCGGCGCCGATCCGCAGCTCGTCGTGGCGACGCGCGGCGCCGAGCCGATCGCCGACGGAGGGTACCGGGCCGTGCTGCTGCTCGACGGCGAGCGGATGCTGCTGCGCGAGTCGCTCCGAGTCGCCGAGGACTGCCTGCGCTGGTGGTCGAACGCGGCCGCGCTGGCCGCCCCCGGTGCGCCCGTCTTCCTGGTGGGCGTCGGCGGGGCGCTGGGCACGGCGCTCGCGACCTGGACGCAGCCGGCGTGGGCGTCCGAGGAGCTCGAGTCGCGCCGGGCCCTGCGGTTCCCGCCCGCCGTGCGGATGGCCTCCGTCGTCTCCGACCGCGAGCGGCTCGCCGAGGGCCTGGAGCGCATCCGCGGGCTCGAGGGCGTCGACGTGCTCGGCCCCACTCCGGTCGACGAGTCGCTCGAGCGGGCCATCGTGCGATTCGGCTACGCGCAGGGCACCGAGGTCGCCGCGCGTCTGAAGGCCGAGGCGATCCGTGCCGCCACCGAGCGGCGCAGGCCGGTCGCCGGTCGCCGGCCCGGTCGCCCGCCGACCCTCCGGGTGCGGATGGACGATCCCGACCTGCCCTGATCGCCGAGGTCGTGCCGAGCGGCTGGGATGATGGGGTGGTGCCCCACCTCCGGATCGTGTTCGCGGGAACGCCCGCCGCCGCCGTGCCCGCCCTCGACCGGCTCGCCGACTCGTCCCACCAGGTCGTCGGCGTCGTGACCCGCCCGCCTGCGCCGCTCGGGCGCAAGCGCGTGCTCACGCCCTCGCCGGTCGCGCAGGCCGCAGAGCGCCTCGGGCTCCCGGTCATCGACGCGCGCCGGCTCGACGACGAGGCCACCGAGCGCATCGCCGCGCTGCGTCCCGACCTCGGCGTCATCGTGGCCTACGGCGGACTCGTCCGCGAGCCGTTGCTCTCCACGCCCGCGCACGGCTGGATCAACCTGCACTTCTCGGCGCTACCCGCCTGGCGCGGCGCCGCCCCCGTGCAGCACGCGCTGATCGCAGGCGACGCCGAACTCGGCGCGAGCGTGTTCCGCCTCGTGCCCGAGCTCGACGCGGGCGACGTGTACGCCGTGCGCACCCGGCCCGTCGCACCGGGGGAGACGGCCGGCCTCGCGCTCGAGTCGCTCGCGGCATCCGGGGCCGACCTCGTCGCCGAGGTCGTCGACGCGATCGCCGGCCGCGCCGCGCTCGCCATGCCGCAGGTCGGCGAGCCGACGTTCGCGCCCAAGCTCACGATCGACGACGCGCGCCTCGACTGGACCCGGCCGACGGCCGAGGTCGACGCGCGCTTCCGCGGGGTGACGCCCGAGCCGGGCGCGCACACCGACGTCGACGGCGTCCGCCTGAAGGTGCTCGACGCGGCGCCCGCGACCGTCGACGGCGAGGCTCCCGGCCTCGCGCCTGGCGAACTGCGGCTGGTCGGCCGCCGCGTGCTGGCGGGGACCGGCGACGGCGCGCTCGAGCTGCGGCGGGTGCAGCCCGCCGGACGCACGGCGATGGCGGCCGCGGACTGGTGGCGCGGACTCGGGGTCGGGCGGGCGGAGGCGCGATGACCGACGATCGCCGGCGCAGCGGGTCCCGTCGACGACCGCCCGGCGGCCGCGCCCGACGACCGGGTCGGCCCGAGCCGGTCTCGCCGGCGCGGCTGGTCGCCTACGACGTCCTCGCTGCGGTCCGCGACTCCGACGCCTACGCCAACCTGCTGCTGCCGGCGCGCATCACGCGAGCGCGGCTGTCCGACGCCGATGCCGCGCTCGCGACCGAGCTGACGTACGGCACGCTGCGACGGCAGGGCTCCTACGACGCCGTCATCGCGATCGCGGCCGGACGGCCGGTCGACGCCATCGACGCACCGGTGCTCGACGTGCTGCGGCTCGGCGCGCACCAGCTGCTCTCCACGCGGGTGGCGACCCACGCTGCCGTCAACGAGTCCGTGGCGCTCGCGCGCCGGGTCGCCCCGCAGGCCGCCGGGTTCGTCAATGCGGTCCTGCGCACCGTCTCCCGTCGCGAGGCCGACGGATGGCGCGAGCTCGTCGCCGACGAGGCGGGCTCGCCCGACCAGGCGCTCGCCGCGGTGCACTCGCACCCCGTCTGGGTGGTGCGCGCGCTGCGCGCCGCACTCGAGCGCGAGGGCCGCGGCGACGAGCTCGTCGCGCTGCTCGAGGCCGACAACGCATCGCCGCGCGTCAACCTCGCGGCGCTGCCCGGGCTCGTCGACGACCCGGACTCCCTGGGCGAGCCCGACCGGTACTCGCCGGTGGGCCTGACCGCCGACGAGCCGCTGCGGGTCGTCGAACAGCACGACGGTCGCGTCCGCGTGCAGGACGAGGGCTCGCAGCTCGCGGCGCTCGCGCTCAGCCGCGTCGCCCCCGTCCGCGAAGGCGAGCGGTGGCTCGACCTCTGCGCGGGCCCCGGCGGCAAGACCGCGCTGCTCGCCGCCGAGGCGCGCGCGGGCGGGGCCGAGCTCGTCGCGAACGAGGTCGTCCCGGCCCGAGCGGACCTCGTACGACGTGCGATCGCGCCCGTCCCGCTCGAGGTGACCGTGCGCGAGGGCGACGGCCGCGACGTGGACCCGGCCGAGCTCGGCGCGCCGGAGGGGTTCGATCGGATCCTGCTCGACGCGCCCTGCACCGGCTTGGGCGCGCTCAGGCGCCGTCCGGAGGCTCGCTGGCGCAAGGCGCCCGCCGACGTCGCCGAGCTCACGGCCCTGCAGGGCGAGCTCGCGGATGCCGCGTTCCGTGCGCTCGCGCCCGGGGGAGTGCTCGCGTACGTCACGTGCTCCCCGCACACGGCCGAGACGCACGGCACGCTCGGCCGCGCGCTCGAGCGGTGGGGAACCCAGGCGGAGCCGCTCGACACGGCCGCGATCGTGCAAGGGCTCTCGCGCCATCCGCTCGACCTCGCCGGCGACGGCCGCACGGTCCAACTGTGGCCGCACCGCCACGGGACCGACGCGATGTTCATCGCGCTCGTGCGCAAGCGCTGAGCGCGTCATCGCCCACAGCCGCGCCGGTAGGCTCGTGGGCATGCCCACGCGCATCAACCCGAGCATCCTGGCGGCCGACTTCGCGAACCTCGAGCGCGAGCTCGGCCGCATCTCGAGCGCCGACCTCGTCCACGTCGACATCATGGACAACCACTTCGTGCCGAACCTCACGTTCGGCCTGCCGATGGTCGAGCGCCTCGTCGAGGTCACGCCCATCCCGCTCGACGTGCACCTCATGATCGAGGACCCCGACCGGTGGGCGCCGGGCTACGCCGAGGTGGGCGCCGCGTCGGTCACCTTCCACGCCGAGGCCACGCGCGACCCCGTCGCGCTCGCGCGCCGGCTGCGCGACATCGGGGCCCGCGCCGGCATCGCGCTCAAGCCCGGCACCCCAGTGGACGGATTCCTCGAGGTGCTCCACGAGTTCGACCAGGTGCTCGTCATGACCGTCGAACCCGGGTTCGGCGGCCAGTCCTTCATGCCCGAGACGATGCCCAAGCTCGCGCGCGTCGCCGACGCGGTCGCCGACGCCGGACTCGACGTCTGGTTGCAGGTCGACGGCGGCATCTCCGCCGACACGATCGGCATCGCCGCCGAGGCGGGCGCGAACACGTTCGTCGCGGGCTCCGCCGTGTTCCGCGGCGTGCCCGAGGAGCAGATCGCGCTCCTGCGCGACGCCGTGGCGTCGCACCCGCACGCGCATCGGTAGGCTGGTCGGGTGAAATCCTTCGACGACCTCTTCGTCGAGCTCGAGGACAAAGCCCGCACTCGCCCCGAGGGCAGCGGCACCGTCCGGCAGCTCGACGCCGGCGTGCACGCCATCGGCAAGAAGATCGTCGAGGAGGCGGCCGAGGTCTGGATGGCCGCCGAGTACCAGGGCGACGCCGAGACGGCCGAGGAGATCTCGCAGCTGCTCTACCACCTCCAGGTGCTCATGCTCGCGAAGGGACTGACCCCGGCCGACGTGTACCGACATCTGTGATCACGCACATGACCGCAGATCACTTCCGTCGACACGAAAGCCAGGGAATGCTCCGAATCGCCGTGCCCAACAAGGGCTCGCTCTCCGAGACCGCCGCGCAGATGCTCTACGAGGCCGGGTACACCGGCCGTCGCGACCCCAAGGAACTCATCGTCGCCGATCCCCGCAACGGGGTCGAGTTCTTCTACCTCCGACCGCGGGACATCGCGACGTACGTCGGCTCGGGCGCGCTCGACGTCGGCATCACCGGTCGCGACCTGCTGCTCGACTCGGGTTCCGAGGCGACCGAGATCGCGCCGCTCGGGTTCGGCGACTCCACGTTCCGGTTCGCGGGCGCGCCGGGCGGATTCACCGAGCTCGACGACCTCGAGGGCGTTCGCGTGGCGACCAGCTACCCCGGCCTCGTCGGCGACTTCCTGACCCGGCGCGGCGTGACCGCGAAGCTCGTCAAGCTCGACGGCGCGGTCGAGTCGGCGGTGCGGCTCGGCGTCGCCGACGCCGTGGCCGACGTGGTCTCGACGGGGTCGACCCTCCGCAAGGCCGGGCTCGACATCTTCGGGCCCGTCATCCTCGAGTCCGAGGCCGTGCTCATCGGCTCCGGCGTCGAGAAGCCCGGCACGCAGACCCTCGTGCGGCGCCTGCAGGGCGTGCTGGTGGCCCGCCAGTACGTGCTGCTCGACTACGACGTTCCCGTGGCGCAGCTCGAGGCCGCCACCGAGGTCGCGCCCGGCTTCGAGTCGCCGACGGTATCGCCGCTGCACGATCCCGAGTGGGTCGCGGTGCGCGTCATGATCCCGCGCACCGAGATGAACCACGTCATGGACGAGCTCTACGCGCTCGGCGCGCGCGCCATCCTCGTCAGCGCGATCCACGCGGCGCGGCTGTAGGGGAGCGGCGCATGAGCCTCGCCGTCCGTGTCATCCCGTGCCTCGACGTCGCCGGCGGCCGCGTCGTGAAGGGCGTCAACTTCCTCAACCTGCGCGACGCGGGCGACCCGGTCGAGCTCGCGGCCCGCTACGCGGAGCAGGGTGCCGACGAGCTCACGTTCCTCGACGTGACCGCGACCGTCGACGAGCGCGCGACGACCTACGACATGGTTCGGCAGGTCGCCGAGCAGGTCTTCATCCCCTTGACCGTGGGCGGCGGCGTTCGGTCCGACGAGGATGTCGCCCGGCTGCTCGGCCACGGCGCCGACAAGATCGGCGTCAACAGCGCGGCGATCGCGCGCCCCGAGCTCATCGCCGAGATCGCCGACCGCTTCGGCGCCCAGGTGTGCGTGCTCTCGCTCGACGTCAAGCGCTCCGACCGCACCGGCTCGGGCTTCGTCGTGACCACCCACGGCGGCCGCACCGAGACCGACCTCGACGCGCTCGAGTGGGCACGGCGGGCCATCGACCTCGGCGCGGGCGAGCTGCTGGTCAACTCGATCGACGCCGACGGCACCAAGGCCGGCTTCGACCTCGAGCTCGTCGGGCTGATGCACCAGCTCTCGAGCGTGCCCGTGATCGCCTCGGGCGGCGCGGGTGCGGTCGAGCACTTCGCCCCGGCGATCGCGGCCGGCGCCGATGCCGTGCTCGCGGCGTCCGTGTTCCACAACGGCGAGCTCACGATCGGCGACGTCAAGGGGGCGCTCGCCGAGGACGGAAGGACCGTGCGATGAACGGCACCGGCGACGAGGAGCTGGAGTTCACGAGCGAGGCCTGGGTGCCCGACGCCGGCGCAGTCGACCGCGCCGCGTTCAACGCCGACGGGCTGCTGCCCGCGATCATCCAGCAGTGGGACACCGGCGAGGTGCTCATGCTCGGCTGGATGGACCGCGAGGCCATGCGACGGACGCTGACCGAGGGCCGCGTGACGTTCTGGTCGCGTTCGCGGCAGGAGTACTGGCGCAAGGGCGACACGTCGGGCAATGCCCAGTACGTGAAGGCCGCTGCGCTCGACTGCGACGCCGACGCGCTGCTCGTGAAGGTCGAGCAGGTCGGCGTCGCCTGCCACACCGGCACGCGCACCTGCTTCGACGGCGACCCGCTGGCCGTCGTGGAGGGAACGCCCGGCACCGATCCCGACCCCGCCGACCCGCCCGTCGAACCCGGAGGAGCACGATGACGGACACGCGCACCGCCACCACCCGCTTCGACGACTTCGCCGCCCTGCTGCCCGGCCGCCGCGTGGTGCCCGTCGTCCGCGAGCTCTTCGCCGACGGCGAGACGCCCGTCGGCATCTACCGCAAGCTGGCGGGCGACCGTCCCGGCACGTTCCTGCTCGAGTCCGCCGAGCAGGGCGGCATCTGGTCGCGGTACTCGTTCGTGGGCGCCGCGTCGTACGGCGTGCTCACCGAGCGCGACGGCGCCGTGGACTGGATCGACATGGGCCTCTCGCGCGAGCGCGCCCTCGGGGCGGCATCCGACGGTCTCGAGCCCCTCGCCGCGCTCGAGGCCCTGTACGAGCGCTGGGCCACGGAAGACGTGCCCGGCGCGCCGCCGCTCACGGGCGGCCTCGTCGGCTTCATCGGCTGGGAGGCGATCCGCCAGATCGAGCACCTGCCCAATCGCCCGCCCGCCGACTTCTCCGTGCCGGGGCAGGCCTTCGCGTTCGTCTCCGAGCTGGTCGTGATCGATCACCGCACGGGCACCGTGCAGCTCGTGGCATCCGTGCTGAACGACCTCGGCGAGGCGCCCGAGGCGCTCTGGGGCGACGCGCAGGCGCGGCTCGACCGCCTCCAGGCCGCGCTCGCCCAGCCGGCCGAGGCGCACCTCGCCGAGATCGACCTCTCCCGTGCGCCCGAGCCCCGGCACCGCACCGAGAAGGCCGACTTCCTCGCCGCGGTCGAGCGCTCGAAGCACTACATCCGCGAGGGCGACATCTTCCAGGTCGTCATCTCGCAGCGCTTCGAGCAGGAGGCGACGGCGCACCCGGTCGACGTCTACCGCGTGCTCCGCAGCCTCAACCCGAGCCCCTACATGTACCTCCTGCACCTCGAGGATGTCGCGGGCGAGCCGTACTGGATCGTCGGGTCCTCGCCCGAGGCCCTCGTCAAGGTCGAGGACGGGCGCGTGTACACGCACCCCATCGCGGGGTCCAAGCCCCGCGGGACCACGCCCGAGGACGACGCCGACCTCGAGGCCGAGCTCCTGGCCGACCCCAAGGAACAGGCCGAGCACCTCATGCTCGTCGACCTCGCGCGCAACGACCTCGCGAAGGTGTGCGACGCGGGCTCCGTCGAGGTCACCGAGTTCATGCGCGTCGAGCGGTTCAGCCACATCATGCACATCGTGTCCTCCGTCGAGGGCGACCTGCGCGGCGACGCGAACGCGATCGACGTGTTCCGCGCGACCTTCCCGGCCGGCACGCTGTCGGGTGCGCCGAAGCCGCGCGCGCTCGAGATCATCGACGAGCTCGAGCCCGCGCAGCGCGGAGTGTACGGGGGAGTGGTGGGCTACTTCGGGTTCGGCGGCGACGCCGACCTCGCCATCGCGATCCGCACGGCCACGATCTCGGGCGGTGTCGCGCGCGTGCAGGCCGGCGGCGGGCTGGTGGCCGATTCCAACCCCGAATCGGAGTTCCAGGAGTCGGTCAACAAGGCCGCCGCGCCGCTGCGTGCGGTCGCGGTCGCCAACGCCATGCGCCGCGTGCGCTAGGGGTCGCGCGCGTGAGACCCGACCGCATGAAACTGCCCGCGATCGTCGGCATCCTCGCCGGCTCGGGCCTCGCGCTGCTCGCATGGAGCCAGACGTGGTTCGCCGTGACCCTCGTCGAGGGCGCATCCGCGGGCGGCGCGTCGACGCTCGAGGTCGGCGGTGCGGTCGCGTCGCCGGCGATCGCCGCGCTCGCACTGGCCGGCCTCGCACTCGCGGGCGCGCTCGCGATCGCCGGACCGCTGATCCGGATCGTGCTGGGACTGCTTGCGGCGGTGCTGGGCGGATGCCTCGTGCTCGCTGCGTCGATCACGCTCGCCGACCCCCTTTCCGCCGTGTCCGGGGCGATCGCGGAGGCCACCGGCGTCGCCGGCGCCGAATCCACCGCCGCGCTCGCGGCGTCGGTCGCCACGTCGGCGTGGCCCGCGATCGCGATCGCCGGCGGAGCGCTGGTCGCACTCGCCGGACTCCTGGTCGTCGCGACGGGGCGCGCGTGGCCCACGTCCCGCCGCTACGGCGGCGGCGTGCGGCTGGCGGCCGACGCGTCGCGGCCGGCCGCGACATCCGATCGCGCCGTCGACGACTGGGACGGGCTGAGCCGCGGCGACGACCCGACCGCCGACGGCGACGAGCCGCACGACGGCACCCGCTAGACTTTCACCGATCACCGCACAGAAGGAGCACCATGAGCACTGAGCACGCTGACCCCGGCCACGGACACTCGCCCGCGGCGTGGACCGCCGTGGTCATCATGCTCCTTGCCTTCGCCATCGGCACGGTCGCGTTCTTCCTCGACCTGCAGTGGCTCGTGTGGGCGTCGGCCGGCCTGCTCATCGTCGGTGCGGTGGCGGGCTGGGCGCTCGCCCGCGCCGGATACGGCGTCGACGGCGCGAAGATCGCGCCGAAGGCGCACTGACGCGTGCTCTCCGAGCTCACGGCGAACTCGGTCGCCGACGCCGAGGCGCGTCGTGCCGAACGGCCCCTCGCCGAGGTCCGGGCCGCGGCGCGCGCGCGTCCGCCGGCGATCGACGCCCTGGCGGCGCTCGCTCCGGGCGACCGGGTCAAGATCATCGCCGAGATCAAGCGATCGAGCCCCTCGCGCGGCTCGCTCGCGACCATCGACGACCCCGCCGCCCTCGCGCGCACGTACGAACTCGGCGGAGCGAGCGCCATCAGCGTGCTCACCGAGGGTCGCAAGTTCGGCGGCTCGCTGGCCGACCTCGAATCGGTGCGCGCGGCCGTCTCGCTGCCCGTGCTCCGCAAGGACTTCATCGCGACGCCGTACCAGGTGTACGAGGCCCGCGCGGCCGGCGCCGACCTCGTCCTGCTGATCGTCGCCGCCCTCGACGACGACACCCTGGCCGAGCTGTACGCGCTCATCATCGAGCTCGGCATGACGGCCCTCGTCGAGACCCACTCCGCCGAGGAGCTCGACCGCGCCGCCCGGCTCGGCGCCCGGCTCATCGGCGTGAACGCCCGTGACCTCTCCACCTTCGAACTCGACCGCGACCTGTTCGGCCGCCTCGCCGACCGCTTCCCCGAGGGGGCGATCCGCGTGGCCGAGTCGGCCGTGCTGTCGGCGGCCGACGTCGCGCACTACCGCGCCGCCGGCGCCGACGTGGTGCTCGTGGGCGAGGCCCTCGTGACGGGCGATCCCATCGCGAACCTCTCAGCATTCCTGGCGGTGTGACATGGCCCTCCGTACCCAGACCGGTCCGTACTTCGGCGACTTCGGCGGGCGGTTCGTCCCCGAGTCGCTCATCGCCGCGCTCGACGAACTGAGCGAGGCGTACACCCTCGCCAAGCTCGACCCCGACTTCCAGCTCGAGCTCGACGAGCTCGGTCGCAGCTACACCGGGCGGCCCTCGATCATCACCGAGGTGCCGCGCTTCGCCGAGCACGCCGGCGGTGCCCGCGTCATCCTCAAGCGCGAAGACCTGAACCACACGGGCTCGCACAAGATCAACAACGTGCTGGGCCAGGCGCTGCTCACCAAGCGCATCGGCAAGCGGCGCGTGATCGCCGAGACCGGCGCCGGCCAGCACGGCGTCGCGACCGCCACGGCCGCGGCGCTCTTCGGACTCGACTGCACCATCTACATGGGCGAGGTCGACACCGAGCGCCAGGCGCTCAACGTCGCCCGCATGCGCCTGCTCGGCGCCGAGGTCATCGCCGTGAAGACCGGCTCCCGCACGCTGAAGGACGCGATCAACGACGCGATGCGCGACTGGGTGACCAATGTCGAGTCCACGAACTACATCTTCGGCACGGTCGCCGGTCCGCACCCGTTCCCCGAGATGGTTCGCGACTTCCAGAAGGTCATCGGCGAGGAGGCCCGGCAGCAGGTGCTCGACCTGACCGGCGCGCTTCCGACCGCGGTCGCGGCGTGCGTCGGCGGCGGCTCGAACGCGATCGGCATCTTCCATGCCTTCCTCGATGACGGCGACGTCGCCCTGTACGGCTTCGAGGCGGGCGGCGAGGGCGTGGAGACGCCCCGTCACGCCGCGACGATCTCCAAGGGCCGGCCCGGGGTGCTGCACGGCGCCCGCAGCTACCTCCTCCAGGACGACGACGGTCAGACGATCGAGTCGCACTCGATCTCCGCCGGGCTCGACTACCCGGGCGTGGGTCCCGAGCACTCGTGGCTCGCCGCGCTCGGCCGCGCGCAGTACCGTCCGGTCACCGACGACGCGGCGATGCAGGCGCTGCGCCTGCTCACGCGCACCGAGGGCATCATCCCCGCGATCGAGTCGGCGCACGCGCTCGCGGGCGCCCTCGATCTCGGCCGCGAGCTCGGCCGCGACGCCACGATCCTCGTGAACCTCTCGGGGCGCGGCGACAAGGACATGGACACGGCCGCGAAGTACTTCGGCCTGTACGACGAGGAAGCGCAGTGAGGCACGTCGGTCCCGTCATCCGTCGCCGCAACGAGGAGGCCGCCGGCGCGCTGATCGGGTACCTGCCGGTCGGCTTCCCGACTCTCGACGAGAGCGTCGAGGCCGCGGTCGCACTCGTCGAGAACGGCGTCGACGTGCTCGAGCTGGGCCTGCCGTACTCCGACCCCGTCATGGACGGCACGGTCATCCAGGCCGCGACGCAGCAGGCGCTGGCGAACGGGTTCCGCCTCGCGCACGGCTTCGAGGCCGTGCGCCGCATCACCGAGCGCGTCGACGCGCCGGTGCTCATCATGACCTACTGGAACCCGGTCGTGCAGTACGGCGTCGACCGGTTCGCCGACGACCTGGCGGCCGCCGGGGGAGCGGGGCTCATCACCCCCGACCTCATCCCCGACGAGGCGGCCGACTGGATCGCGGCGTCCGATCGCACGGGCCTCGACCGCGTGTTCCTCGCCGCACCCACCTCGACCGACGCGCGCCTGCGGCAGGCCGTCGACGCGAGCCGCGGCTTCGTCTACGCGGTCTCGACCATGGGCATCACCGGTGCGCGCACCGACGTCGACCAGGCGGCCCGCACGCTCGTCGACCGCCTGCGCGACTCCGGCTCCGAGGCGAGTTGCGTCGGCCTCGGCATCTCGAGCGCGACGCAGGTGGCCGAGGTGCTCGAGTACGCCGAGGGCGCGATCGTCGGCTCCGCGCTCGTCAAGGCGCTGGCCGACGGCGGCGTCGACGCGGCCGGCGCGCTCGCGGCCGAGCTCGCGCGCGGCACCGCCCGCAAGTGAAGTAGTCTCGACGAGGCCGCCGCGCGCGGCGAGCCCCGCACCATCGACGAAAGGCAGACGCCGGCGTGATCGCACCGATCAGCATCCCGAGCCCCGACCCGGAGTGGCGCACCCTCGAGATCCCCGTCCCCTGGGGCACGCTCAACATCCAGTTGTACGCGCTCTTCATCCTCGTCGGCATCATCGTCGCGACGATCATGACCTCGCGCCGGCTCACCAAGCGCGGCGCCGAGCCGGGCATCGTGCTCGACGTCGTGCTCTGGGCGGTGCCGCTCGGCATCATCGGCGCTCGGATCTACCACGTGCTCACCCACCCCGACGACTACTTCGCCGGCCAGGAGCTGTGGCGGATCTTCGCGATCTGGGAGGGCGGCAACGCCATCTACGGCTCGCTCATCGGCGGCGCGATCGGCGTGATCATCGCGTGCCGGCTCACCGGCCTGCGATTCTGGTCCTTCGCCGACGCGCTCGCGCCCGGCCTGCTGCTCGCCCAGGCGATCGGGCGCCTCGGCAACTGGTTCAACCACGAGCTCTACGGCTGGCCGACCGACCTGCCCTGGGGCCTCGAGATCGAATCGACCAACGCGGCGTTCCCGGCCGGCCTCGCCGACGGCACGCTCTTCCACCCGACGTTCCTCTACGAGATCGTCTGGAACGTGGCCGGCGTGGTCGTGCTGCTCGCGCTCGAGCGGTTCTTCCGCCTCCGCTGGGGCATGATGTTCGGCGCGTACCTCATCTGGTACGGCGTCGGCCGCGCGGTGTTCGAGACCATCCGCGTCGACCCGAGCGAGATGTTCCTCGGCATCAGGTCGAACGTGTGGGCCTCCTTCCTCGCCATCCTCATCGGCCTGGTCATCATCCTCGTGCAGCGTCGCCGGCACCCCGGCATCGAGCCGAGCGTCTACCGCCCGGGCCGTGAATGGACGCCCGCAGATGCTGAGGTAGACTCGGACGACCATACCGAGTCCGACTCAGACTCTCTCGACGATGGCGTCGAGGGTGAGAACGAACCCGGCGAGCCGGCTGCCACAAGCTCGAGCCGCTCGGCCTCCTCGTAGGGGCCCCGCCACCACCGCGTTCTCCGCCGCGGCGCCGCACCTAGCGCCGCGAATCCTCCATCGTGGGCCGACGTCGTCCCCGTTGCCACCGATACACCGAGGACGGTCCAACGTGTCGCTCCCCCCTCCCCACTCCAGGTTCGGAACCGTGCCGCCCGCGCAGGGCATGTACGACCCGGCCGCCGAGAAGGACGCCTGCGGGCTCGCCATGGTGGCGACCCTGCGCGGCACCGCCGGCCACGACATCATCACGGCCGCGCTCGACGCGCTCCGCAACCTCGAGCATCGCGGCGCGGTGGGCTCCGACGCCGGCACGGGCGACGGTGCGGGCATCATCACCCAGGTGCCCGACGCGTTCCTGCGCGAGGTCGCCGGCTTCCCGCTTCCGCCCGCGGGCAGCTACGCCGTCGGCAACGCGTTCCTCCCGGTCGACCCGACCGCGCGCAGCGGCGTGAAGCAGCAGCTGCAGCGCATCGCGGCATCCGAGGGCCTCGACGTGCTCGGATGGCGCGAGGTCCCCGTGCGCCCTGACGAGCTCGGCACGCTCGCCCGGGCCGCCATGCCGGTCGTGCAGCAGCTCTACGTGCGCAGCGCCGCGACCACGTCCGAGGGCGAGCACCTCGAGGGCATCGCGCTCGACCGCCTCACCTTCCGCCTGCGGAAGCGCGCCGAGCGCGAGCTCGAGCTGTACTTCGCGTCGCTGTCCAGTCGAACGCTCGTCTACAAGGGCATGGTCACCACGCTCCAGCTCGAGCCGTTCTACCCCGACCTCTCCGACGAGCGGTTCGCCTCGAAGCTCGCGCTCGTGCACTCGCGGTACTCGACGAACACGTTCCCGTCGTGGCCGCTCGCGCAGCCGTTCCGCATGATCGCGCACAACGGCGAGATCAACACCATCCAGGGCAACCGCAACTGGATGCGCGCGCGCCAGTCGCAGCTCGAGTCGGAGGTCCTCGGCGACCTCGCCCCGCTCATGCCGATCGTGACGCCGGGAGCGAGCGACTCCGCCTCGTTCGACGAGGTCGTCGAGCTCCTCACGCTCGCCGGCCGGAGCCTGCCGCACGCCGTCATGATGATGGTGCCCGAGGCGTGGGAGAAGCAGACCGAGATCGACCCCGCCCGCCGGTCGTTCTACGAGTACCACTCGATGCTCATGGAGCCGTGGGACGGGCCCGCCGCGATCGTGTTCACCGACGGCACGCTGGTCGGCGCGACGCTCGACCGCAACGGCCTCCGCCCGGGCCGCTACCTCGTGACCGACGACGGGCTCGTCGTCCTCGCGAGCGAGATCGGGGTCCTCGACCTGCCGCAGCGCAAGGTCGTCCGCAAGGGGCGGCTGCAGCCGGGCCGCATGTTCCTCGTCGACACCGAGGCGGGCCGCCTCATCGAGGATGACGAGATCAAGTCCGAGCTCGCGGCATCCGCCCCGTGGGGGGAATGGCTCGACGAGAGCCGCATCCGGCTGGCCGACCTGCCCGAGCGCGAGCACATCGTGCACCCGCCGGCTTCGGTGAACCGGCGCCAGCGCACCTTCGGCTACACCGAGGAGGAGGTCAAGATCCTCCTCGCTCCCATGGCCGCCACCGGCCAGGAGCCGATCGGCGCGATGGGCTCCGACACGCCGATCGCGGTGCTGTCGCAGCGCCCGCGCCTGCTCTTCGACTACTTCACGCAGCAGTTCGCGCAGGTCACCAACCCTCCGCTCGACTCGATCCGAGAGCAGGTCGTGACCTCGCTCGCGACGTCGCTCGGGCCCGAACGCAACCTGCTCTCGGCGGGCGCCGAGCACGCCCGCCAGGTCTCGCTCGACTTCCCGGTGATCGACAACGACCAGCTCGCGAAGATCGTGCACATGACCGCGCCGACCGGCGCCCGGGCGTCCCGCACGCTGCGCGGCCTCTACCGCGTCGACGACGGCCCCGACGGCCTGCGCGCGAGGCTCGCCGAGCTGTGCCGCGAGGTCGATGAGGCGATCGACGAGGGGGCGTCGTTCATCGTCCTCAGCGACCGCGACTCGACCAAGGACCTCGCGCCGATCCCCTCGCTGCTCATGCTCTCGGCGGTGCACCACCACCTGATCCGCTCCGAGACCCGCATGAACGTCGGCCTGGTGGTCGAGGCGGGCGACGTCCGCGAGGTGCACCATGTGGCGCTGCTCGTCGGGTTCGGCGCGTCGGCGGTCAACCCGTACCTCGCGATGGAGACCTGCGAGGACCTGGTCCGCTCGGGTGTCCTCGCGAGCGTGACGCCCGAGCAGGCCGTGCGCAACGTCATCACGGCGCTCGGCAAGGGCGTGCTGAAGATCATGTCGAAGATGGGCATCTCGACCATCTCGTCGTACGCGGGCGCCCAGGCCTTCGAGGCCGTCGGGCTCGCACAGGACTTCATCGACGAGTTCTTCACGGGCACGACCTCGAAGCTGGGCGGCGTGGGCATCGACGTGATCGCCTCCGAGAACCTCGCGCGCCATGCCGTTGCCTACCCGGCGGATGCCGCGGTGCGGGCGCATGAGCGCCTGCAGACGGGCGGCGAGTACCAGTGGCGTCGCGACGGCTCACCGCACCTGTTCAACCCCGAGACCGTGTTCCGCCTGCAGCACTCCACGCGGAACCGCCGCTACGACGTCTTCCGCGAATACACCGAGATGGTCGACTCGCAGGCCGAGCAGCTCATGACGCTCCGCGGCATGTTCGCGCTCCGCACGGGCGTCCGCACGCCCGTGCCGCTCGACGAGGTCGAGCCGATCGAGTCGATCGTCAAGCGGTTCTCCACGGGCGCGATGAGCTACGGCTCGATCTCCAAGGAGGCGCACGAGACGCTCGCGATCGCCATGAACCGGCTCGGCGCCAAGTCGAACACCGGCGAGGGCGGCGAAGACCTCGACCGGCTGCTCGACCCGGAGCGTCGCAGCGCGATCAAGCAGGTGGCATCCGGCCGCTTCGGCGTCACGAGCATGTACCTCACGCACGCCGACGACATCCAGATCAAGCTCGCCCAGGGCGCGAAGCCCGGCGAGGGCGGCCAGCTCCCGCCGACGAAGGTGTACCCGTGGGTCGCCCGCACCCGGCACGCGACCGCGGGCGTCGGACTCATCTCGCCGCCGCCGCACCACGACATCTACTCGATCGAAGACCTCAAGCAGCTGATCTTCGACCTCAAGCGCGCCAACCCCGGCGCCCGCATCCACGTCAAGCTGGTGAGCCAGTCGGGTATCGGCGCGGTCGCGGCCGGCACCGCGAAGGCGCTGGCCGACGTCATCCTCGTCTCGGGTCACGATGGCGGCACGGGCGCGAGCCCACTGAACTCGCTCAAGCACGCGGGCACCCCGTGGGAACTCGGCCTGGCCGAGACGCAGCAGACGCTCATGCTCAACGGGATGCGCGACCGCGTCGTGGTGCAGGTCGACGGCCAGCTGAAGACCGGCCGCGACGTCGTCATCGGCGCGCTGCTCGGCGCCGAGGAGTTCGGGTTCGCCACGGCCCCGCTCATCGTCGAGGGCTGCGTCATGATGCGCGTCTGCCACCTCGACACGTGCCCGGTCGGCGTCGCCACGCAGAACCCCGAGCTGCGCAAGCGGTTCACGGGCAAGCCCGAGTTCGTCGTGAACTTCTTCGAGTTCATCGCCCAGGAGGTGCGCGAGTACCTCGCCGAGCTCGGCTACCGGTCGCTCGACGAGATCATCGGCCGTCGCGAGCTGCTCGACGTCGATCGCGCCGTCGCGCACTGGAAGGCGTCGGGCCTCGACCTCACGCCGGTGCTCGTCGGCCCCGACTTCTCGGAGTCGGACCCGCGCCGCAACAGTCGCGCGCAGGACCACGAGCTCGACGAGCACTTCGACAACGAGCTCATCCGCCGCAGCCAGCTCGTGCTCGAGCAGGGCGGCCGCATCGAGGTCTCGCTCCCGATCCGCAACACCGAGCGCGCCGTCGGCACGATGCTCGGCCACGAGGTCACCGTGCGGCACGGAGCTCAGGGCCTGCCGACGGGGTCGATCGACGTGACGTTGACCGGATCCGCGGGCCAGTCGTTCGGCGCGTTCCTGCCGAGCGGCATCACCCTGCGGCTCGAGGGCGACTCGAACGACTACGTCGGCAAGGGCCTCTCGGGCGGCCAGATCATCGTGCGCCCGTCGCGCGAGGCCGGCTTCGCCGCCGAGCGCAACGTCATCGCCGGCAACGTGATCGGCTACGGCGCCACGCAGGGCAGCATGTTCATCCGCGGCATCGTGGGCGAGCGGTTCCTGGTGCGCAACTCCGGGGCGACCGCCGTGGTCGAGGGCGTGGGCGACCACGCGCTCGAGTACATGACCGGCGGCCTGGCGCTCATCCTCGGCGCGACCGGCCGCAACCTCGGCGCGGGCATGTCGGGCGGCACGGCCTACGTGCTCGACCTCGCCGAGTCGCGCGTGAACCGCGAGGCACTCTCGAGCGGCGAGCTGCAGCTGCATCCGCTCGGCAGCGCCGACCACGAGATCGTGCGCGACCTGCTCGAGCAGCACCTCGAGCACACCGACTCCGCGGTCGCGGCCACCCTCCTCGCCGAGGGGGCCTCCGCGTTCGACCGCTTCACCAAGGTGCTCCCGCGCGACTACGCGGCAGTGCTCCGTACCCGTCAGACGGCGGTCGACGAGGGGCTCGACCCCGACGGCGACGTCGTGTGGACCAGAATCTTGGAGGTGACGGGTGGCTGACCCGAAGGGCTTTCTGAAGGTCACCGAGCGCGAGCTGCCGAAGCGGCGCCCCGTGCCGGTGCGCATCATGGACTGGAAAGAGGTCTACGAGGCCGGCGACTCGGCGCAGCTCCGCCGGCAGGCCGGGCGCTGCATGGACTGCGGCATCCCGTTCTGCCACCAGGGCTGCCCGCTCGGCAACCTGATCCCCGAGTGGAACGACCTCACGTGGCGCGGCGAGGGCCGCGCGGCGAGCGAGCGCCTGCACGCGACGAACAACTTCCCCGAGTTCACGGGCCGGCTCTGCCCGGCGCCGTGCGAGTCGGCGTGCGTGCTCGGGATCAACCAGCCGGCCGTCACCATCAAGCAGGTCGAGGTCTCGATCGCCGACCAGGCGTTCGGCAACGGATGGGTGCAGCCGCAGCCGCCCGGTCGCCTCACCGGCAAGACCGTGGCCGTGGTCGGCTCCGGACCCGCGGGCCTGGCCGCCGCGCAGCAGCTCACGCGCGCGGGCCACACGGTCGCCGTCTACGAGCGCGACGACCGCATCGGCGGCCTGCTGCGCTACGGCATCCCCGACTTCAAGATGGAGAAGAAGGTCCTCGACGCGCGCCTGGCGCAGATGACCGCCGAGGGCACCCGGTTCCGCGCCGGCGTCGAGATCGGCGTCGACCTCTCGTGGGACGAGCTGCGCCGCCGGTACGACGCGGTCGTCGTCGCGACGGGCGCGCTCGTGCCGCGCGACCTGCCCATCCCCGGGCGCGACCTGCCCGGCGTGCACTTCGCCATGGAGTACCTGGTCCAGGCGAACCGTCGCATCGCCGGCGAGGAGGTGTTCGACCAGATCACGGCCGAGGGCAAGCACGTCGTCGTCCTCGGCGGCGGCGACACCGGCGCCGACTGCATCGGCACCGCGCACCGCCAAGGCGCGCTGTCGGTGACGAACCTCGCGATCGGCAAGCAGCCGAGCCCCACCCGGCCGACCGAGCAGCCGTGGCCGATGCACCCGACGCTGTTCGAGGTGCAGAGCGCGCACGAGGAGGGCGGCGTGCGCCAGTACCTCGCCTCGACGGTCGAGTTCCTCGCCAACGAGGCGGGGGAGGTCCGCGCCATCCGCGTGGCCGAGACCGAGTACCTCGACGGCCGCCGCGTGCCGAAGGCCGGCACCGAGCGGGAGATCCCGGCCGACCTGGTGCTCCTGGCCCTCGGCTTCACCGGACCCGAGACGGACGCGGCGGGCGAGCAGCTCGGCCTCCAGTCCACCGACCGCGGGAACTTCGCCCGCGGCGCCGACTACGCGACCTCGGAGGCCGGCGTGTTCGTCGCGGGCGACGCGGGCCGCGGCCAGTCGCTCATCGTGTGGGCCATCGCCGAGGGCCGTGCTGCGGCCGCGGCCGTCGACCGCTACCTTGAGGGTGAGACGCAGCTGCCGAGCCCGATCCCCGCGAACGCGCGAGCCTTCGCCATCTGACCCGCGCCCCCCGGCGCACGACGAGTCCGTATCAGCGCTACGGCGCACAACCCCCTGGAGCAGACACCACATGAGAAGAGCGAAGATCGTCGCCACGCTCGGGCCGGCAACATCCAGCTACGAGCAGATCCGCGCGATCATCGATGCGGGCATCGACGTCGCCCGCATGAACCTCAGCCACGGCAGCTACGACGTGCACGAGGGCGTCTACCAGAACGTGCGCAAGGCGGCCAACGACTCCGGTCGCGCGGTGGCGGTCTTGGTCGACCTCCAGGGCCCGAAGATCCGGCTCGGCAAGTTCGCCGACGGTCCCCACGAGCTCGCCGAGGGCGACATCTTCAAGATCACCACCGAGGAGATCCTCGGCACCAAGGAGATCGTCGGGACCACGTTCAAGGGCCTGCCCCACGACGTCGAGACCGGCGACCACCTGCTGATCGACGACGGCAAGGTCCGGGTCGAGGTCCTCGAGACCGACGGCACGGTCGTCACGACGAAGGTCATCGTGGCCGGCCCGGTGTCGAACAACAAGGGCATCAACCTTCCGGGTGTCGCCGTGAACGTGCCCGCGCTGTCCGAGAAGGACGAGGCCGACCTGCGCTGGGCCCTCCAGCTCGGGGCCGACATCATCGCGCTGTCGTTCGTGCGCAACGCCGCAGACATCGACCGCGTGCACGCGATCATGTCGGAGGAGGGCCGCCGCCTCCCCGTCATCGCGAAGATCGAGAAGCCGCAGGCCGTCGACGCGCTGGAGGACATCGTCGAGGCCTTCGACGGCATCATGGTCGCCCGAGGCGACCTCGGCGTCGAGCTCCCGCTCGAGGCCGTGCCGATCGTGCAGAAGCGCGCGATCGAGATCGCCCGCCGCCTGGCCAAGCCCGTCATCGTCGCGACGCAGATGCTCGAGTCCATGACGCACGCACCCGTGCCGACCCGCGCCGAGACCTCCGACGTCGCGAACGCCATCCTCGACGGCGCCGACGCGGTCATGCTGTCGGGCGAGACGAGCGTCGGCGAGTACCCCGTGCAGACCGTGAAGACCATGGCGCGCATCATCGAGTCGACCGAGCAGCACGGCCTGCACCGCATCGCGCCGCTCGGCACGAAGCCCCGCACGCAGGCGGGCGCGATCACGCTCGCCGCGGTCGAGGTCGCCGACTTCGTCGAGGCGAAGTACCTGTGCGTGTTCACCGAGACGGGCGAGTCGGTCCGCCGGATGTCGCGACTGCGCAGCATCATCCCCATCCTGGCCTTCACGCCGTACCCCGACATCCGTCGCCGCATGGCGCTGAACTGGGGTGTCGAGTCGTTCGTCGTCGATCGCGTCACGCACACCGACCAGATGGTCGGCCAGGTCGACGAGGTGCTGGCGCGCACCGGCAAGGCCGAGGCGGGCGAGAAGGTCGTCATCATCTCGGGTTCCCCTCCCGGCATCCCCGGCACCACCAACGACGTGCGCGTGCACGTCGTCGGCGAGGTGCTCTAGCCGCTTGGTCGCTCCCGAGGCCCGGTCGTCCGCGGGACGGCCGGGCCTCCGGCCCGCTCGGGGCATGGCTTCGGACCGGCGGAGGGCGCATCATGGCAGCCATGGAGATCGCGTTCGTCGGGGACGTGATGCTCGGGCGGCTCGTCGCGGACGAGCTGCGCCGTCGCCCGCCGGACTTCCCGTGGGGCGACACGCTCCCGCTGCTGCGGCGGGCCGACATGCTCGTCGGCAACCTCGAGTGCGTGCTGGCGGCCGAGGGCCGGCCGTGGCCCGGCAAGGTCTTCCACTTCCGCGCCGACCCGGCCGCGGTGGCGAGCCTCGAGGCCGCCGGGTTCGCACTCGTCTCCGTGGCGAACAACCACGTGCTCGACTTCGGCGTCGAGGCGGCGATGGCGTCGCTCGCGACCCTCGCCGATCGCGGCATCCGCTTCGCCGGCGCCGGAGCCGACCTCGAGGCGGCACGGCGTGCCGCCGTCGTGTCGAGGGCAGGCGGAACGATCGGGATGATCGCCTTCACCGACAATGAGCCCGGCTGGGCCGCCGGTCCAGTCGCTCCAGGGGTGCACTACGCACCCGTGGATCCGCGCGACCATCGTGCGGCGGCGATCCTCGACGCCGTCGCGCGCACGAGCGGGACCGTCGACCTGATGATCGCGTCGGCGCACTGGGGCGGCAACTGGGGCGTGGAGCCGCCCCGCTCGCACCGGGCGTTCGCGCACGCCCTCGTGGAGGCGGGGGCCGACGTCGTGTTCGGCCATTCGCCGCACGTCGTGCGCGGCGTCGAGGTGTTCCGGGGTCGTCCGATCCTCTACGGTGCCGGCGACTTCGTCGACGACTACGCGGTCGATCCGGTCGAGCGCAACGACCGCGCCTTCGTCTTCCTGCTCCGCACGGAGGCGGGCGCACCCGTCGAGCTGCGCCTGCACCCGACGGAGATCGCCGGATGCCGCGTCGGGCTCGCCCGCCGGCACGCGCGCGAGGCCGCGGACGTGATGGCGAGGCGGTGCGGCGTGCTCGGCACGCGCACGACCTGGGACGCCGAGGAGGACTGCCTCGTCATCGGGATCGACCCGACGGCGCGCTGATCGTGAACCAGCGGCGCGCGCGGACCACCGCGGTGCCGGTGGTGGGGGTCGAACCCACACGCCCTCACGGGCAAAGCATTTTGAGTGCTCCGCGTCTGCCATTCCGCCACACCGGCCCGGAGGCCCCGGCCAGAATACCGTAGGCTTTCCTGCGTGACAGACACCGAAGACACCCAGCCGGCACCGCGACGCGTCGTCGTCGCGGAGGACGAGTCGCTCATCCGCCTCGACATCGTCGAGATCCTGCGCGACAACGGCTACGAGGTGGTCGGCGAGGCCGGCGACGGCGAGACCGCGGTCCAGCTCGCCACCGAGCTGCGACCCGACCTGGTCATCATGGACGTGAAGATGCCGCAGCTCGACGGCATCTCGGCCGCGGAGCGGCTCTCGAAGGGCCACATCGCGCCGGTCGTGCTCCTCACGGCGTTCAGCCAGAAGGAGCTCGTCGAGCGCGCGAGCGAGGCCGGCGCCCTCGCCTACGTCGTGAAGCCGTTCACCCCGAACGACCTGCTGCCCGCGATCGAGATCGCCCTGGCCCGCCACGCGCAGATCATCGCGCTCGAGGCCGAGGTCGGCGACCTCGTCGAGCGGTTCGAGACGCGCAAGCTCGTCGACCGCGCCAAGGGCCTGCTCAACGAGAAGATGGGCCTCACCGAGCCCGAGGCGTTCCGCTGGATCCAGAAGGCCTCGATGGACCGACGCCTCACGATGAAGGACGTCTCGCAGGCCATCATCGAGCAGCTCGCGCCGAAGAAGTAGTAGGCCCTCCGGCCCTAGGCCGTGCCCCGATCACGGGCGAGTGTGGGTGTATCCCGGGCGACGCGCCCGGTTCCGTCCGGAGCGGGGGTACACGCATGCTGCACGACGCGACGTCCAGGCTGGTCAGCCGGTTCGAGGAGGTCAGACTCGGTGACGCGCCCGTCGTCGGGGGCAAGGGGGCGAACCTCGGCGAGATGACCTCGGCAGGGCTGCCCATCCCGCCCGGCTTCGTCGTCACCGCCGAGGCCTACCTTCGCGCGGTGGATGCAGCGGGGGTGCGGCAGGGCCTCCTCGAGGGGTTCCGTGCGGCGGCCAAGGCCGTCGACGATCCGGCGGCGCTGGCGGAGGCGGCGGCCTCCCTGCGCGACACGGTGGGCGCCATCGCCGTGCCCGACGAGGTGCGCGAGGCCATCCTGGGGGAGTACCACCGGCTCGGCGACGGCATGGCGGTCGCGGTCCGCTCGTCGGCCACGTCCGAGGATGCCGAGGGCACCTCGTTCGCGGGAATGCACGAGACCTACAACAACGTCGTCGGCGACGACGCCGTGATCGAGCGCGTGCGGGACTGCTGGGCGTCGCTGTACGGCGACCGCGTCATCTCCTACCGCGCGAGCCAGCACATGGACGAGGAGCCGGAGCTCGCGGTCGTCGTCCAGACGCAGGTCGTGTCCGACCGCTCGGGGGTCATGTTCACGGTGGACCCGTCGACCGGTGCCCGCGACCGGCTCGTGATCGAGGCCGCGCTCGGGCTGGGCGAGGTCGTCGTGTCGGGCGCGGTGGAGCCCGACACGTACATCGTCGCCAAGGACGGCCCGCGGATGCTGTCGGTCCGCGTGGGCCGCCAGACGCATCGGCTCGTGGCGGCCGGCGACGGCACCGTGCAGCGCGAGGATCTCGAGTCCGCGTCGGCGGATGCCCGAGTGCTCACGGACGACGAGGTGCTCGAGGTGGCCGCCCTGGGCCTGCGCGTCGAGGCGCACTACGGCGAGCCGCAGGACACCGAGTGGGCGTACTCTGGCGGTCGGCTCTGGATGCTGCAGTCGCGCCCGGTCACCACGCTGGGCGGCGGCCCGGGGGGCGTGCCGACCGACGGCCCGCCGGTCGGCACGGTGCTGCTCCGCGGGCTGGCAGCGGCGCCGGGTCGCGTGTCGGGGCGCGTGCGCATCCTGCAAGGTCCGGCCGAGGGCGCCGCACTGCAGTCGGGGGAGATCCTGGTGGCGCCAATGACGAACCCCGACTGGGTACCGACGATGCGACGCGCCGGCGCGGTCGTCACCGACGGTGGCGGCATGACCTGCCACGCCGCGATCGTCGCGCGCGAACTCGGCGTGCCCGCCGTCGTGGGCGCCCGCACGGCGACGACCGTACTGCGCGACGGCGAGCTGGTCACGGTCGACGGGGCCAAGGGCGAGATCGTCGAGGGGGCGGATGTCGCGCCATCCGTCGCACGGGCACCGGCGGCCGTCGTCTCCGAGGTGCGGGCCCCCGTGGCGCCGGAGGCGCTCGCGACGAAGCTCTACGTCAACCTGGCGATCGCCGAGCGTGCTGCGGACGTCGCCGCGCTGGAGGTCGACGGCGTGGGCCTGCTGCGCGCGGAGTTCATGATCACCGACGCGCTCGGCGGCCTGCATCCCCGCGAGATGCTCGCTCGCGGGCAGCGCGAGGAGTTCGTCCGCCGGATGACCGGATCGCTGCTCGAGGTGACGCGTGCGTTCGGCCGCCGCCCCGTGGTGTACCGCACGATCGACTTCCGCACCAACGAGTTCCGCGGGCTCGAGGGCGGCGATCGGTTCGAGCCGAAGGAGAACAACCCGATGATCGGGTACCGGGGCGCGTTCCGGTACGTGAAGGAGTCGGAGCTGTTCGAGCTCGAGCTCGAACTGCTCGCGCGCGTGCGCGAGGAGACGCCGAACCTCCATGTCATGCTGCCGTTCGTCCGCACGCGCTGGGAGCTGGAGGCGTGCCTGGACCTGATCGACGGGAGCCCGCTCGGCCGCCAGCGCGGGCTGAAGCGCTGGGTCATGGCCGAGGTCCCCTCGATCGTGTACCGGATCCCGGAGTACGCCGCGATGGGCATCGACGGCGTCTCGATCGGCTCGAACGACCTCACGCAGCTCATGCTCGGCGTCGACCGCGACTCGGAGGTGTGCGCCGAGCTGTTCGACGAGTCGGATGCGGCGGTGCTCGACGCGATCGAGCGCATCGTCACGGCATGCCGAGCGGCGGGGATCACCTCGTCGCTGTGCGGTCAGGCGCCCTCCAACTCGCCCGCGTTCGCCGAGCACCTGGTGCGGTTCGGCATCGACTCGATCTCGGTGAACCCGGATGCCGCGGATCGCACGAGACGCGTCATCGCGGCCGCGGAGCGGCGCATCCTGCTGGACGCGGCGCGGCGGTCGGCGGCCGACTGACGGCGCCCTCGGCGGGGCCCTCGCGACCGTCGGGACGTCGGTGGCCGCTTGTAGTCTTGGGGGGTGTCGGACCCCACCCCCGAAAAGCCCACCCTCCTCGTCGTCGACGGCCACTCGCTGGCCTACCGCGCCTTCTACGCGCTGCCCGTCGACAGCTTCAGCACCCGCGACGGCCAGCACACCAACGCCATCCACGGCTTCCTGTCGATGCTGCTCATGCTGCTGCGCAACGAGAAGCCCACGCACCTCGCCGTCGCGTTCGACACCTCGCGCCAGTCGTTCCGCACGCGCGAGTACACCGAGTACAAGGCCAACCGCAGCCAGACCCCGCCCGAGTTCAAGGGCCAGATCGGCCTCCTGAAGGATGCCCTCCGCGCCATGCGCATCACGGTGCTCGAGAAGGAGGACTACGAGGCCGACGACATCCTGGCGACGCTCGCGACGCGCGGCAAGGCCGAGGGGTACGACGTCCTGGTCGTCTCGGGCGACCGCGACACCATCCAGCTCGTCGACGACGACATCACGCTCCTCTACCCGAACGTGCAGGGCGTGTCGCAGCTCAAGCGCTACGACGCCGACGCCGTCGTCGAGCGCTACGGCGTGCGGCCCGAGCAGTATCCCGATGTCGCGGCGCTCGTGGGGGAGACCAGCGACAACCTGCCCGGCATCACGAAGGTCGGCGAGAAGACCGCCGTCAAGTGGCTCGGCATGTACGGCAGCCTCGACGGCATCATCGAGCACATCGACGAGATCAAGGGCGTCGTCGGCGACAACCTCCGCCGCGAGCGCGAGAACGCGATCCGCAACCGGCGCCTCAACCGGCTCGTGCGCGACCTCGACCTCGACGTCGACGTGCCCGACCTCGCGGCGCAGCCGATGGACGAGGCGGCCGTGCGCGAGCTGTTCGACCGGCTCGAGTTCAAGACGCTGCTCGAGCGGGTCACCAAGATGGCGGCCGAGTCCAACGGGCTCACGGCCGATGGCACCGAGGCCCTCGCCGCCGAGTCGACGCCGGCCGCCGTCGCGCCGGTGCCGCAGCAGTTGCGCGGCGCCGAGCTCGCGGCCTGGTTCGCCACGGCGACCGCCGCGGAGCCGGCCGGACTCGGCCTGAGCCTCGAGATCCTCGACGGCAAGGTGATCGGTGCGGGTGTGGCCTCGACGACCGAGTCGGTGCAGCTCGCGTGGCGCCCGGGCACGCCCGACCTCGAGCCGTTCGAACGATGGCTCGCGAGCGATGCGCCGAAGGTCATGACCGACGCCAAGCCGCAGCTGAAGGCGATGCGACGCTCGGGGCTCGGGTTCGCCGGGCTCGTCGTCGACAATCTCGTGGCCGGATGGCTCATGCGGCCCAGCCTCGTCGAGAAGGACCTGCCCGACCTCGTCTCGCGGTACCTCGGCGAGACGGTCCCGATGGCCGATCCGGCCCAGCTCGTCCCCGATGCCGACTCGACCGCCGGTGCACCCGAGTTCGCGTGGTACTCGCTGCGAGTCGCGCCGGTCGTGCTCGCGGCGCTCTCCGAGGGGTCTCGCCGGGTGCTCGCCGATATCGAGATCCCAATCGTCGGCATCCTCGCCGAGATGGAGCTGCGCGGCGTGACCGTCGAGCACGACAAGCTCGCCGAGCTCTCGGCGCAACTGGGGGAGCGGGCCGCATCGCTCGCCGAGGCCGCCTACGCCGAGATCGGCCGCGAGGTCAACCTCGGCTCGCCGAAGCAGCTGCAGGAGATCCTGTTCGACCAGCTCGGCATGCCGAAGACGCGCGCGACGAAGACCGGGTACTCGACCGATGCCGGCGCCCTCGCCGACCTGCAGGAGTCGCATCCGCACCCCTTCCTCGGCCTCCTGCTCGAGCATCGCGATGCGACCAAGCTCCGCCAGATCGTCGACGCGCTCGACAAGTCGATCCAGTCCGACGGGCGCGTCCACACGAGCTACGTGCAGGTCGGCACGACCACCGGCCGGATCTCCTCGACCGACCCGAACCTGCAGAACATTCCCGTCCGCACCGAGGAGGGTCGCCGCATCCGCGGCGCCTTCACCTACGGCGCCGACTTCGGCGAGCTGCTGACGGCCGACTACTCGCAGATCGAGATGCGCATCATGGCGCACCTCTCGCAGGATCCCGGGCTCATCGAGGCGTTCCATTCGGGCGAAGACCTGCACCGCTTCGTCGGCGCGCGCATCTTCGACGTCGATCCGTCCGACGTGACGCCGCTCATGCGGACCAAGGTCAAGGCCATGTCCTACGGGCTCGCGTACGGGCTCAGCGCGTTCGGCCTCTCGAAGCAGCTGCGCATCGACCGGGCCGAGGCCACCCAGCTCATGAAGGACTACTTCGAGCGCTTCGGCGCCGTGCGCGACTACCTGCGGGGTGTCGTGGGGCAGGCCAAGGTCGACGGGTACACCGAGACGATCTTCGGCCGGCGTCGCCCGTTCCCCGACCTGAACAGCCCCAACCGCGTGCTGCGCGAGAACGCCGAGCGTGCGGCGCTCAACGCCCCGATCCAGGGCTCCGCCGCCGACATCATGAAGTTCGCGATGATCGGCGTCGAACGCGAACTGGTGGCTCGCGAGCTGCGCTCGCGCATGCTCATGCAGGTGCATGACGAGCTCATCTTCGAGGTGGCCGCGGGTGAAGGCGACGAGGTCGAGGCCATCGTGCACGACCGTATGTCGCATGCCGTCGACCTGCTCGTGCCGCTCGACGTCCAGGTCGGTCGCGGTCGCGACTGGGAGGATGCGGCGCACTGAGCCGCGGTCGGGGTCCCGGGCGATCCGAGGAGTGCTCGCAGGTTGGCGGCCGCGCCATCCGCTCGTCTAGGCTCGCGCGCATGGCCACCCCAGAGCGCACCGCCACCGAGGTCGACCGCGTCGCCGAGGACTGGGTGGACGCCCTCGTCGAACTCGACCCCGCGACCGCGACGTACATCGGACGCACCGAGCAGGACCATCGGCTCCCCGACTACTCGCCGGAGGGGCACGCGGCTCGGCTCGGGGCCGTGCGTGCGACGCTCGCGGCGCTGCGTTCGGCGGCCCCCGCCGACGACGTCGACCGCATCACCGTCGCCGACCTCGGCAGCCAGCTCGAGCTCGCACTCGAGAGTGACGACGCGGCGCTGCAGCTGCGTGACCTCAATGTGATCGCGAGCCCGGCGCAGGAGATCCGCGAGGTCTTCGACCTCATGCCGACGACCGGAGCCGACGAGTGGGCGCGCATCGCCGCACGACTCGCCGCGGTGCCCGCCGCCATCGACGGCTACGTCGACACGCTCCGGCTCGGCATCGATCGCGGCGTCGTGCCCGCCGTCCGCCAGGTCCGGGAGGTGGCCGAGCAGGCGCGCCGCACCGCGCGGTCCGACGGGTTCTTCCCGACCTTCGTCGAGGGCGCGGCCGGGATCGCGGGCGAGTCGCTGGGTCGCGAGCTCGACGCGAACGCCGCACGCGCGGCATCCGCCTACGACCGGCTGGCCGAGTTCCTCGACCGGGAGCTCGCCCCGCGCGCGGGCAGCACAGACGCGGTCGGCCGCGACGCGTACGCGCTGCAGTCGCGCCGGTTCCTCGGTGCGGTCGTCGACCTCGACGAGACCTACGAGTGGGGCATCCAGGAACTCGCGCGCATGGTCGCCGAGCAGGAGTCCATCGCCCGGGAGATCCTGCCGGGGGCCTCGGTCGACGAGGCGGTCGCGCATCTCGAGGCCGACGCCTCGCGGAAGCTGGTGGGCACGGAGGCGCTGCAGCGCTGGATGCAGGCGACGAGTGATCAGGCGGTCGCCGAGCTCGGGGCGACGCACTTCGACATCCCCGACGAGATCCGTACCCTCGAGTGCCTCATCGCGCCCACGCAGGAGGGCGGCATCTACTACACGGGGCCGAGCGACGACTTCACTCGCCCCGGACGCATGTGGTGGTCGGTGCCCGAGGGCGTCACGGAATTCGACACGTGGCGGGAGAAGACGACGGTCTACCACGAGGGCGTGCCGGGCCACCACCTGCAGATCGGCCAGGCCGTGGTGAACCGCGGGCAGCTGAACACGTGGCGCCGCCAACTCGCGGGCACGTCCGGGCATGCCGAGGGCTGGGCGCTCTACGCCGAGCGGCTCATGGAGGAGCTCGGCTACCTCGACGACCCGGCCGACCGGCTGGGCATGCTCGACGGCCAGCGGATGCGCGCGGCGCGGATCGTGCTCGACATCGGCGTGCACCTCGGCAAGCCCCGGCCCGACGGCGAGGGTGCGTGGACCGGCGAGTACGCGTTCGAGTTCATGGCCGCGAACGTGAACATGCCCGAGGAGTTCGTCCGCTTCGAGGTGCATCGGTACCTCGGATGGCCCGGCCAGGCGCCGTCGTACAAGGTGGGCCAGCGGATCTGGGAGCAGGTGCGCGACGACGTGCGCCGCCGCGAGGGGGAGCGCTTCGACATCCGCTCGTTCCACTCCCGTGCGCTCGCGCTCGGCGGCGTCGGGCTCGACACGCTCCGGGGAGCGCTGGCCGGCTGAGGCGCGTGCCGGCACGGTGCGGTTGCCGCACCGGGAATGAAGCCGCTAGGATGGAGCGTCACTCGTGTGACATCCATGTCCGCCTGCCCGCCGCGGATCCCAACACAACGCTCTTTTCCGCCACGGGCCTGATTCTGTCCATTAACGGAGCATCCACTACATGACAACCGCAACGACCAAGGCGCCCAAGCAGGTCGCGATCAACGACATCGGGTCTGCTGACGATTTCCTCGCCGCGGTCGAGAAGACTCTGAAGTTCTTCAACGACGGCGACCTCATCGAGGGCACCGTCGTGAAGATCGACCGCGACGAGGTCCTCCTCGACGTCGGCTACAAGACCGAGGGCGTCATCCCCTCGCGCGAACTTTCCATCAAGCACGACGTCGACCCCAGCGAGGTCGTCGAGGTCGGCGACACCGTCGAGGCCCTCGTCCTCCAGAAGGAGGACAAGGAAGGCCGTCTGATCCTGTCGAAGAAGCGCGCGCAGTACGAGCGCGCCTGGGGCGACGTGGAGAAGATCAAGGAGAACGACGGCGTCGTCACCGGCTCGGTCATCGAGGTCGTCAAGGGCGGCCTCATCGTCGACATCGGCCTCCGCGGCTTCCTGCCCGCCTCGCTCATCGAGCTGCGCCGCGTGCGCGACCTCACGCCGTACCTCGGCCAGGAGATCGAGGCGAAGATCCTCGAGCTCGACAAGAACCGCAACAACGTGGTCCTCTCGCGCCGTGCGCTGCTCGAGCAGACCCAGTCGGAGTCGCGCTCGACCTTCCTCCAGAACCTCCACCCGGGCCAGATCCGCAAGGGCGTCATCTCGTCGATCGTCAACTTCGGTGCGTTCGTCGACCTCGGTGGCGTCGATGGTCTCGTCCACGTCTCCGAGCTCTCGTGGAAGCACATCGAGCACGCGTCCGAGGTCGTCGAGGTCGGCCAGGAGGTCACCGTCGAGGTGCTCTCCGTCGAGCTCGACCGCGAGCGCGTCTCGCTGTCGCTCAAGGCGACGCAGGAGGACCCGTGGCAGGTCTTCGCCCGTACGCACGCCATCGGCCAGGTCACGCCCGGAAAGGTCACCAAGCTGGTGCCGTTCGGTGCGTTCGTCCGCGTCGCCGACGGCATCGAGGGCCTCGTGCACATCTCCGAGCTGTCCGGCCGTCACGTCGAGCTCGCCGAGCAGGTCGTGTCGGTGGGCGAGGAGGTCTTCGTCAAGGTCATCGACATCGACCTCGAGCGTCGCCGCATCTCGCTCTCGCTCAAGCAGGCGAACGAGGGCGTCGACCCCGAGGGCACCGAGTTCGACCCGGCGCTCTACGGCATGCTCACCGAGTACGACGAGCAGGGCAACTACAAGTACCCCGAGGGCTTCGACCCCGAGACCAACGAGTGGCGCGAGGGCTTCGAGGCCCAGCGCGAGAAGTGGGAGCAGGAGTACGCTGCGGCCCAGGCTCGCTGGGAGGCGCACAAGAAGCAGGTCGCCGCGTCGCTCGCGGCCCAGGCTTCGGACGACTCGTTCTCGTCGGGCACCTCGTCGTACTCGAGCGACTCCGCATCGGGCGGCACCCTCGCCGACGACGCGTCGCTTGCGGCGCTGCGCGAGAAGCTCTCGAGCAACTAGTCGCCGCTCGAACGGCACACGGAAGGCCGGTCCCGCACGGGGCCGGCCTTCCGGCGTCTCCGCAGGTGCGCCGTCGGGCGGCCGCGGGTCGGGCGCGGACGCCGCACCCGGATAGGGTGGGCATGTGTATCTGATCGGCCTCACCGGCGGGATCGCCTCCGGAAAGTCCACTGTCGCCCGCCGTCTCGTCGAGCACGGCGCCATCCACCTCGATGCCGACCAGCTCGCGCGTCGCGTCGTCGAGCCCGGTTCCCCGTGCCTCGACGCCATCGTGCGCGAGTTCGGCGAGGGCGTGCTGAACCACGACGGCATGCTCGACCGGCACAAGCTCGGCGAGATCGTCTTCCACGACGAGGACGCGCGCGCCCGCCTCAACGCGATCGTCCATCCGGCCGTGCGCGAGCTCTCGGGCCGGCTCATCGCGAAGGCCGAGCAGGAGGACCCCGACGCGGTCGTCGTGTACGACGTGCCGCTCCTCGTCGAAGCACAGGTCGACCACCCGTTCGACCTCATCGTCGTGACGAGCGCGCCCAAGCGCACACAGGTGAGGCGGCTGGTCGAGGAGCGTGGGCTCGACCCCATCCAGGCCGAGGCCCGGGTCGACGCGCAGGTCGACGACGCCGACCGTCGGGCGGTCGCCGATGTCGTCATCGACACGGGCGGTTCGCTCGCGCACACGATGGGCCAGGCCGACGACCTCTGGGTGCGCATCGATCGGGCGCGACGCGCGGCGAAGCGCTGACGAGCCGATGGCGCAGGCGCGCCATCCGCTTCGCCCTGGGCGTACCCGGCCCCCGTGTCGGTGGGCCGACCTAGACTCGAATCCATGCAGTCGACCCGTTCCGTGCGCCCATTCGAGGTCGTCAGCGAGTACGCGCCGAGCGGCGACCAGCCGCAGGCGATCGCCGAGCTCGCCGCCCGGATCAACGCCGGCGAGACCGACGTCGTGCTCCTCGGTGCGACCGGCACCGGCAAGTCCGCGACCACCGCGTGGCTCATCGAGCAGGTGCAGCGTCCCACGCTCGTGCTCGCGCACAACAAGACGCTCGCCGCGCAGCTCGCGAACGAGTTCCGCGAGCTCATGCCGAACAACGCGGTCGAGTACTTCGTGTCGTACTACGACTACTACCAGCCCGAGGCGTACGTCCCGCAGACCGACACCTTCATCGAGAAGGACAGCTCGATCAACGCCGAGGTCGAGCGGTTGCGGCACTCGACCACCAACTCGCTGCTGAGCCGGCGCGACGTCGTCGTCGTCTCGACCGTGTCGTGCATCTACGGCCTCGGCACGCCCGAGGAGTACCTCAATGCGATGATGCCCCTCCAGGTGGGTCAGCGCGTCGACCGCGACTGGCTCATCCGCAAGTTCGTCTCGATGCAGTACCAGCGCAACGACGTCGCCTTCTCCCGGGGCACGTTCCGGGTGCGGGGCGACACGATCGAGATCATCCCGGTGTACGAGGAGCACGCGATCCGCATCGAGATGTTCGGCGATGAGGTCGAGTCGCTGCACAGCCTGCACCCGCTCACCGGATCGGTGCTCGCCAAGCTCGACGCGGTCCCGGTCTTCCCGGCCTCGCACTACGTCGCCAGCGTCGACGTTATGCAGCGCGCGATCGGCACCATCCGCGACGAGCTCGACGAGCGGCTGCAGGAGCTCGAGCGCGAGGGCAAGCTGCTCGAGGCCCAGCGGCTCCGCATGCGCACCACGTTCGACCTCGAGATGATGGAGCAGATCGGCTTCTGCTCGGGCATCGAGAACTACTCGCGGCACATCGACGGGCGCGCGCCGGGCGAGGCGCCGCACTGCCTGCTCGACTACTTCCCCGACGACTACCTGGTGGTGATCGACGAGTCGCATGTCACCGTGCCGCAGATCGGCGCGATGTACGAGGGCGACGCGTCGCGCAAGCGCACGCTCGTCGAGCACGGCTTCCGGCTCCCGAGCGCGCTCGACAACCGTCCGCTGAAGTGGGATGAGTTCAAGGCGCGCGTCGGCCAGACCGTCTACCTCTCGGCGACGCCGGGCAAGTACGAGCTCGGGATCGCCGACGGCGTGGTCGAGCAGATCATCCGGCCCACCGGCCTCGTCGACCCGCAGATCGTGGTGAAGCCCTCCAAGGGCCAGATCGACGACCTGCTGGAGGAGATCCGCACTCGCGCCGAGCGCGACGAGCGCGTGCTGGTCACCACGCTCACCAAGCGCATGGCCGAGGAGCTCACCGACTTCCTCACCGAGGCAGGCGTGCGCGTGCGCTACCTTCACTCCGACGTCGACACGCTGCGCCGCGTCGAGCTGCTCACCGAGTTGCGCGCGGGCGTGTACGACGTGCTCGTCGGCATCAACCTGCTCCGCGAGGGCCTCGACCTGCCCGAGGTCTCGCTGGTCGCGATCCTCGACGCCGACAAGGAGGGCTTCCTCCGCTCGTCGACCTCGCTCATCCAGACGATCGGGCGCGCCGCCCGCAACGTCTCTGGCGCGGTGCACATGTACGCCGACGTCATGACCGAGTCGATGGCCTCGGCGATCGACGAGACGAACCGCCGTCGCGACAAGCAGCTCGAGTACAACCGCGTCAACGGCATCGACCCGACGCCGCTGCGCAAGCGCATCGCCGACATCACCGAG
The DNA here is from genome assembly GCF_055564615.1 of Agromyces sp. NPDC029043. NCBI lineage: Bacteria > Bacillati > Actinomycetota > Actinomycetes > Micrococcales > Microbacteriaceae > Agromyces > Agromyces sp. NPDC029043. The sequence goes on from NZ_JBVHVX010000003.1 coordinate 294,542, forward strand.
GTGCTCGCGCGCGAGGAGGCCGACACGGCGGCCCTGCTCGCCGGCCGCGACACTCGCAAGACCTCGCCGGTGCCGATGCGCAGGGAGGGGATCGCCGCGGCCGGCGCGAACGACCTCGAGGAGCTGATCCGCGACCTCAACGACCAGATGCTCGAGGCCGCGGGCGAGCTCAAGTTCGAGCTCGCCGCTAGGCTTCGCGACGAGGTGTCCGAGCTCAAGCGCGAACTGCGCCAGATGGAGAAGGCGGGGCACCTCGGCTGACCCGCCTGGCACCACCGTGACCGGCCCGTCGTCCTGAATCGAACGTGTGTTCGCTCTCGGCACGTGCGATCGGGGGCGGAGTGTCGGAGGGCGTTCGTACACTCGTAGGGTGCCAGTTTCACGTCTCGATGCCCACTCGCGCCTGAGCGTCCGCGGTGCCCGCGTGCACAACCTGCGCAACGTCGACGTCGAGATCCCGCGCGACGCCATGGTCGTCTTCACGGGCCTCTCGGGCTCGGGCAAGTCCTCCCTCGCGTTCGACACCATCTTCGCCGAGGGCCAGCGACGGTACGTCGAGTCGCTCTCGGCGTACGCGCGCCAGTTCCTGGGCCAGGTCGACCGTCCCGACGTCGACTTCATCGAGGGCCTGAGCCCCGCGGTCTCGATCGACCAGAAGTCCACGAACCGCAATCCGCGCTCGACCGTCGGTACGATCACCGAGATCTACGACTACATGCGGCTGCTGTGGGCCCGCATCGGTGTTCCGCATTGCCCGGTGTGCGGCGAGCGCATCCAGCGTCAGACCGTGCAGCAGATCGCCGACCGGCTGATGGAGCTCGAGGCCGGCACGCGCTTCCAGATCCTCAGCCCCATGGTCTCGCAGAAGAAGGGCGAGTTCGTCGACCTGTTCCGCGAGCTCTCCTCGCAGGGCTACTCGCGGGCCGTCGTCGACGGCGAGGTCATCCGCCTCGACGAGCCGCCGCAGCTGAAGAAGCAGGTCAAGCACGACATCTCGGTCGTGATCGACCGGCTCGTGGCATCCGACGAGATGCTCGGCCGCCTCACCGACTCGCTCGAGACGGCGCTGCGCCTCACCGACGGCGTCGTGCAGATCAACTTCGTCGACCGCGAGGGCGACGACGCATGGCAGACCTTCTCCGAGAAGCTCAGCTGTCCCAACCAGCACCCGATCGCGCTCACCGAGATCGAGCCGCGCACGTTCTCGTTCAATGCGCCGTTCGGCGCCTGTCCCGAATGCTCGGGTCTCGGCACGCGCATGTCGGTCGACGAGGAGCTGCTGCTCGGCGACCCCACGATGAGCATCGCCGAGGGCGTCATCCTTCCCTGGACCTCGCAGGGCAAGAGCCTCTACAACTACTACGAGAAGCTGCTCGACGGGCTCGCGCGCGACTTCGGCTTCTCGCTCGACACCCCGTGGGAGCAGCTGCCGGGGGCCGCGCGCAATGCGGTGCTCCGCGGCGACAACTTCGAGGTCAAGGTGCGCTGGCGCAACCGCTACGGGCGCGAGATGAGCTACACCTCGGGCTTCGAGGGCGTCGTGCCGTACATCGAGCGGCAATACCTGCAGGCCGAGACCGACGTGCAGCGCGCTCGCTGGGCCGAGTACCTGCGCGAGGTGCCGTGCCCCGTGTGCGAGGGCGACCGGCTGAAGCCCGAGGTGCTCTCCGTCCTCATCCACGACGCGTCGATCGCCGACGTGTGCCGGCTCAGCCTGCACGATGCGCGATCGTTCATGGACCGGCTCCAGCTCACCGACCGCGAGCAGACGATCGCTGCGCAGGTGCTGCGCGAGATCAAGCTCCGGCTCGACTTCCTCATCCGCGTCGGCCTCAGCTACCTCGACCTCGCCCGCGCCGCGGGAACGCTCTCCGGCGGCGAGGCGCAGCGCATCAGGCTCGCGACCCAGATCGGCTCCGGCCTCACGGGCGTCCTCTACGTGCTCGACGAGCCGAGCATCGGCCTGCACCAGCGCGACAACCGGCGCCTCATCGACACCCTCGTGGCGCTGCGCGACCTCGGCAACACGCTCATCGTCGTCGAGCACGACGAAGACACCATCCGCACCGCCGACTGGATCGTCGACATCGGCCCGGGCGCCGGGGTGCACGGCGGTACCGTCGTGCACAGCGGCAGCTACGCCGACCTCGTGAAGAACACGCGCTCGCTCACCGGCGACTACCTCGCAGGCCGCAGGGAGATCCCGATCCCCGCCAGGCGACGCCCGATCGATCCCGATCGGATGATCACGGTCGAGGGCGCCCAGGCGAACAACCTCCGGAACGTCGACGTGTCGTTCCCCCTCGGCACGTTCACGGCGGTGACCGGCGTGAGCGGCTCGGGCAAGTCGTCGCTCGTCAACGACATCCTGTATCGCGTGCTCGCCAACCGGCTCAACGGCGCCCGCAAGGTTCCCGGGAAGCACCGCCGCGTCGGCGGACTCGACCACCTCGACAAGGTCGTGCACGTCGACCAGGCACCCATCGGCCGTACGCCCCGCTCCAACCCGGCGACGTACACGGGCGTGTTCGACCGCATCCGCACGCTGTTCTCCGAGACCGCCGAGGCCAAGGCGCGCGGCTACCTGCCGGGTCGATTCAGCTTCAACGTCAAGGGCGGGCGCTGCGAGGCGTGCTCGGGCGACGGCACCATCAAGATCGAGATGAACTTCCTGCCCGACGTGTACGTGGCGTGCGAGGTGTGCGGCGGCCAGCGGTACAACCGGGAGACCCTGCAGGTGCACTACAAGGGCAAGAACATCGCCGAGGTGCTCGAGATGCCCATCAGCGAGGCGGCCGAGTTCTTCGAGCCCATCTCGGCCATCCACCGCTACCTCAAGACGCTCGTCGACGTCGGCCTCGGCTACGTGCAGCTCGGCCAGAGCGCCACGACGCTCTCCGGTGGCGAGGCGCAGCGCGTCAAGCTCGCGACCGAGCTCCAGCGCCGCTCGAACGGGCGCAGCGTCTACGTGCTCGACGAGCCCACGACCGGCCTCCACTTCGAGGACGTGCGGAAGCTCCTCAAGGTGCTCGGCAAGCTGGTCGACAAGGGCAACACCGTGATCGTCATCGAGCACAGCCTCGACGTGATCAAGTCGGCCGACTGGATCGTCGACCTCGGCCCCGAGGGCGGCTCCGGCGGGGGCCAGGTCGTCGCGGTGGGCACGCCCGAGCAGGTGGCCGAGGTCCACGAGAGCCACACCGGGTACTTCCTGCGCGAGATCTTCGAGGCCGCGGCGCCGCCCGCCGTCGCCGCGAGCTGACGATGCGCAGCACCGTTCCCTATCGGCCGCGACCGGGGGAGATCCCGACCGACCCCGGCGTCTACCGGTTCCGCGACGCCGAGCGCCGGGTCCTCTACGTCGGCAAGGCGAAGAACCTCCGCGCGCGGCTCTCGAACTATTTCGCACCGCTGCACACACTCCACGAGCGCACCCGCCGCATGGTCACCACCGCGGCGTCCGTCGAATGGACCGTGGTCGCGAGCGACGTCGAGGCCCTCAACCTCGAGATCACGTGGATCAACGAGCTGAAGCCGCCGTTCAACGTCCGCTTCAAGGACGACAAGTCCTACCCGTACCTGGTCGTGACGGTCGCCGACGAGGCGCCACGGGCGATGGTCTCGCGCAAGCGCGGCATCCCCGGCGCCCGCTACTTCGGCCCGTATCCCAAGATGTGGGCCGTGACCGACATGCTCGAGATCCTCATCAAGCTCTTCCCGATCCGCACCTGCAAAGACAGCGACTACCGGCGCGCGATGGCGACGGGCAAGCCGTGCTTCGCCGGCCAGATCGGTCGATGCTTCGGGCCGTGCTCGGGCAAGGTCAGCATCGAGGAGCACCGCGCCAACGTCGACCGGTTCGTCGCGTTCATGCAGAACCAGGACCCGCGCATCGTCCGCGACCTCGAGCGCGAGATGCGCGAGGCGTCGGCCGCGCAGGACTACGAGACGGCCGCCCGCAAGCGCGACCAGCTGCAGGCCGCCACGGCGTTCTTCGAGAAGAGCGCCGTCGTGCTCGGCGACCGCGTCGACCTCGATGTGTTCGGCATCGAGCACGACGAGCTCGCGGCCGCGGTGCACCTGTTCATGGTCCGCGGCGGTCGCATCCGCGGCGAACGGTCGTGGACGGTCGACAAGGAGCTCGACGTGCCGCTCGGCGAGCTCGTCGGCTTCGTGGTCGAGAACGCCTACGGCGACGGCCAGACGCCGGCCCGCGAAGTGGTCGTGCCCGAGCTGCCCGACGGCGTCGAGGCGCTCGAGGCCTGGCTCGGAGGGCTGGCGGGCCGCAACGTGAGCCTGCGCGTGGCGCAGCGCGGCGCGAAGGCGCAGCTGCTCGCCACGGCGACGCAGAACGCCAAGCAGTCGCTGATGCTCTACAAGACCCGTCGCAGCGCCGACTTCACCACGCGCTCCCAGGCGCTCGAGGACATCCAGGAGGCGCTCGGCATGGCCGACGCCCCGTTGCGCATCGAGTGCTTCGACGTGTCGCACCTGAGCGGCACGAACATCGTGGCGTCGATGGTCGTCTTCGAAGACGGCCTGCCGCGCAAGGACGAGTACCGGCGCTTCGTCATCCCGAGCTCGACCGACGACACCGATTCGATCCACCAGGTCCTCACCCGTCGGCTCGCCTACCTTGCCGAGCCGGCCGAGCGGAGCGCACCCTCGGAGGGCGAGCCGGCGGCCGACGCTGCGCCGCCGACCGAGGCCCCCGTCACGCCGCAGCGCCGAGCGAAGTTCGCCTACCGGCCGAACCTGCTCGTCGTCGACGGCGGGCAGCCGCAGGTCGCCGCGGCCGAGCGCGCGCTCCGAGAATCCGGCGTCGAGGGCATCTCCCTCTGCGGCATCGCGAAGCGCCTCGAGGAGATCTGGACGCCCGACTCCGACTTCCCGGTCATCCTGCCGCGCAACAGCGACGCGCTCTTCCTGTTCCAGCGCATCCGCGACGAGGCGCACCGGTTCGCGATCACGCACCAGCGGCAGCGGCGCAAGCGCGACATCGGCACGGTCCTCTCCGAGGTGCCCGGACTCGGTCCTGCGCGCGTTCGCGCGCTCCTGAAGCACTTCGGCTCCGTCGCGCGCCTGCGCGGCGCCGACGAGGCCGCCATCTCCGAGGTTCCGGGCATCGGCCCGGCGCTCGCGACGAGCGTCCGGGCCCACCTGCGGCGAGAGGCCGCCTCGGGCGCCGACTAGGCTGGGAGGCCGGGGGAGTTGCAGGAAGGGAGCGCCGACAGCATGGGCGACGGCGACCGGCAGGAGATGCTCATCGTCACGGGGATGTCCGGTGCCGGACGGTCGACGGTGGCCGACGCGCTGGAGGACCTGGGCTGGTACGTCGTCGACAACCTTCCACCGCAGATGCTGCGGCCCCTGGTCGACCTCGCGGAACGCGCCGGCGCATCGCTGCCGAGGATCGCCGCCGTCGTCGACATCCGCGGCGGCGGATTCTTCTCCGAGATCCGCGACGTCGTCCAGGTGCTGCGCAACGGCGTGAACGTGCGCGTGATGTTCCTCGACGCCGACGATGCCGTGCTGGTGCGGCGCTTCGAGTCCGTCCGGCGTCCCCATCCGCTCCAGGGCGACGGCACGCTGCTCGACGGCATCGCCGCCGAGCGGGTGCGGCTCGCCGAGGTCCGCGAGGCGAGCGACCTGATCGTCGACACGTCCGACCTGAACATCCACCAGCTGGCGAACCTCGTGACCGAGACCTTCGCCGAGGCCGGCCGCGCCGGGCTCCGGGTGGCCGTCCAGAGCTTCGGCTTCAAGTACGGGGTGCCGGCCGACGCCGATCTCGTCGCCGACGCGCGGTTCCTGCCCAATCCCTTCTGGAATGATGAATTGCGCCCGCTGACCGGCGAGGACCAGAGGGTGGGCGACTACGTGATGGACCAGCCGGGGGCGCGCGAGTTCCTCGACGCGTACGTCGCCGCGCTGCGGCCGGTGCTCGAGGGCTACCAGCGGGAGAACAAGCGCCACGCGATGATCGCGATCGGCTGCACCGGGGGCAAGCACCGCTCGGTCGCACTGGTCCGCGAGCTCGCGGCGCGACTCCGATCCATCCCGGGGCTGGCGGTCAGCGTGAAGCACCGCGACCTCGGACGAGAATGACCGGGCGCGAAGCGCCGGCCGACGACTGAGACGACAGAGAGGACGACCACGTGGCCCTGACGGCTGAGGTGAAAGAGGAGCTCGCGAGAGTCGAGGTGACCAAGACCTCGGTGCGCGCCGCCGAGCTCGCCTCGGTGCTCCGGTTCGCCGGAGGACTCCACATCATCTCGGGGCGGATCGCCATCGAGGCCGAGCTCGACTCGCCCACGATCGCACGCCGCGTGACGCGCGATCTCGGCGAGCTGTACGGCGTGCGGCCCGACGTGTCGGTGATCTCCGCGTCGGGGCTGCGTCGCACCAACCAGTACCTCGTGCGCGTCCTCGAGGGCGGTGAGACCCTGGCCCGGCAGACGGGCCTGCTCGATGCGCGGCGTCGACCGGTGCGCGGCCTGCCGAACAAGCTGACGACCGGGTCGCGCGACGACGTCGCCGCCGTCTGGCGCGGCGCGTTCCTCGCACGCGGCAGTCTCACCGACCCCGGCCGCTCCGCCGCCCTCGAGGTGACGTGCCCAGGCGGTGAGACCGCGATGGCGCTCGTCGGCGCCGCCGGCCGCCTCGGCGTGTCGGCCAAGGCGCGCGAGGTCCGGGGCGTGCACCGCGTGGTGATCCGCGACGGCGAGGCCATCAGCTCGATGCTCGCGCTCATGGGCGCGAGCGAGACCGTGCGCAACTGGGAGGAACTGCGGCAGCGTCGCGAGGTGCGCGCGACGGCCAACCGCCTGGTGAACTTCGACGATGCGAACCTCCGCCGCTCCGCGCAGGCGGCGGTCGCGGCGTGCGCACGCGTCGAGCGCGCCATGGAGCTGCTCGGCGACGACATCCCCGACCACCTGAAGTACGCGGGCGAGCTGCGACTCGCGCACCGCGATGCGAGCCTCGACGAGCTCGGCCACCACGCCGACCCGCCGCTGACGAAGGACGCGGTCGCCGGCCGCATCCGCCGGCTGCTCGCCATGGCCGACAAGCGCGCGGCCGACTTGGGCCTCCCGGGCACCGAGGCGAACCTGCCGGCCGACCTCGACGACGTCTGAACGGCGCTCGAACGAGCGGCGAACCTCGTCAACCCCCGTCATCCGCCGTGGGCACGGGCATAGGATCGAGGAAGCCGCGGTCCGCCCGGGCAGGGGTCCGGGTCGCCCGGCTGCTGACAAGGAGAAGCAATGGCTGACTACACCCTCCCTGAACTCGCCTACGACTACTCGGCGCTCGAACCGTCGATCAGCGGCACCATCATGGAGCTGCACCACACGAAGCACCACCAGGCCTACGTCACCGGCGCGAACACCGCCCTGGCGCAGCTCGCCGAGGCGCGCGACTCCGGCAACCTGGCGAACGTGAACAAGCTCGAGAAGGACCTCGCCTTCAACCTCGGCGGTCACGTGAACCACTCGATCTTCTGGACGAACCTCTCGCCCGACGGCGGCGACAAGCCCACCGGCGAGCTCGCCTCGGCGATCGACGACCACTTCGGGTCGTTCGACAAGTTCCAGGCGCACTTCACCGCGACGGCGCTGGGCGTGCAGGGCTCGGGCTGGGCCGTCCTCGCATGGGACTCGATCGGCCAGCGGCCGATCGTGGTGCAGTTCTTCGACCAGCAGGGCAACCTCCCTGCCGGCATCGTGCCGCTGCTCATGCTCGACGTGTGGGAGCACGCCTACTACCTCGACTACAAGAACGTGCGTGCCGACTACGTGACGGCGTTCTGGAACATCGTGAACTGGGAGAACGTCCAGCAGCGCCTCCAGGCCGCGACTGAGAAGACCTCAGGGCTGCTGCTACTGTCGTAAACGGATGGCGTCCCCGGGCGCCGTCCGGGGACACCGCCGTCCGATCAGCTCCAACAGATCCATCTCGAAAGCGCGATCGCGCCCGTCACCCAGGAGACACCTGTGTCCGTAAAGATCGGCATCAACGGCTTCGGCCGCATCGGCCGCAACTACTTCCGCGCCGCCCTCGCCCAGGGCGCCGACCTCGAGATCGTCGCCGTCAACGACCTCACCGACAACAAGACGCTCGCCCACCTGCTGAAGTACGACTCGATCACCGGCCGCCTCGATGCGACCGTCGACTACGACGACGAGCACCTGATCGTCGACGGCAAGCCGATCAAGGCGTTCGCGGAGCGCGATCCCGCGAACCTGCCCTGGGGCGAGCTCGGCGTCGACATCGTCATCGAGTCGACCGGGTTCTTCACGAAGGCCGCCGATGCGCGCAAGCACATCGATGCCGGCGCCAAGAAGGTGCTCATCTCGGCACCGGCGACCGACGAGGATGCCACGTTCGTCATCGGCGTGAACGAGGACTCGTACGACCCCGAGAAGCACCACATCATCTCGAACGCGTCGTGCACGACGAACTGCCTCGCACCGCTCGCGAAGGTCTTCAACGACGAGTTCGGCATCGAGCGCGGCCTCATGACGACCGTGCACGCGTACACGGCCGACCAGAACCTCCAGGATGGCCCGCACAAGGACCTCCGCCGCGCCCGCGCGGCGGCCGTGAACATCGTGCCGACCTCGACGGGTGCCGCGAAGGCCATCGGCCTGGTGCTGCCCGAGCTCGTCGGCAAGCTCGACGGCTTCGCGCTTCGCGTCCCGGTGCCGACCGGCTCCATCACCGACCTCACGGTCACCGCGTCGCGCCCGGTCACGGTCGACGAGGTGAAGGCCGCCTACAGGAAGGCCGCCGAGGGGCCGCTCAAGGGCATCCTCAAGTACACCGAGGATGACATCGTCTCGAGCGACATCGTGACCGACCCGCACTCGTCGATCTTCGACGCCGGTCTCACGCGCGTCATCGGCGACCAGGTCAAGCTCTCGGCGTGGTACGACAACGAGTGGGGCTACTCGAACCGACTCGTCGACCTGACCGAGTACGTCGCCGAGCGTCTCTGAATCGAGACGACGTGACCCTCCGAACCATCGATTCCCTGGGTCCGCTCGCCGGCTCGCGTGTCGTCGTCCGTTGCGACCTCAACGTCCCGCTGAAGGACGGGGTCATCACGGACGACGGCCGCGTGCGCGCGTCGGTCCCCACGCTCACCGCGCTCGTCGACCAGGGCGCCCGGGTGATCGTGATCTCGCACCTGGGCCGTCCCGAGGGCGCGCCAGACCCGAAATACAGCCTCGAACCGGTCGCGACGCGACTCGGCGAGCTGCTCCAGGCTCCCGTCTCGTTCGCGACCGACACGGTCGGCGAGGATGCCGCGGCCAAGGTCGCCGCCCTCGGCGACGGCGAGGTGCTCGTGCTCGAGAACCTGCGCTTCAACCCGGGGGAGACCAGCAAGAACGAGGCCGAGCGCACGGCATTCGCCGGGCAGCTCGCCGAGTTCGCCGATGCCGTCGTCTCCGACGGCTTCGGCGTCGTGCACCGCAAGCAGGCGAGCGTGTACGAACTCGAGCAGCTGCGCCCCAGCGCGGCCGGCACGCTGATCGCGTCCGAGCTCGACGTGCTCGACCGGCTCACCGAGAACCCCGAGCGCCCGTACGTGGTCGTGCTCGGCGGGTCCAAGGTGTCCGACAAGCTGGGCGTGATCGAGCACCTGCTTCCCCGCGTCGACGCGCTGCTCATCGGGGGCGGCATGCTGTTCACGTTCCTCGCCGCGCAGGGCCACAAGGTCGGCTCGAGCCTGCTCGAGGCCGACCAGATCGGCACCGTGAAGGGCTACCTCGCGGATGCGACGGAGCGCGGCGTCGACATCGTCCTGCCGACCGATGTCGTGGTCGCCGCCTCGTTCTCGGCCGATGCCGAGCACCAGGTCGCCGCGGCCGACGCGATCGAGGAGACGCCGTTTGGTGCCTCCGGCCTCGGGCTCGACATCGGACCCGACACGGCGGCCGCGTTCGCCGAGCGGATCCGCGGCGCGAAGACCGTGTTCTGGAACGGCCCGATGGGCGTGTTCGAACTCGCGCCCTTCGCCGAGGGCACCCGCACGGTGGCATCCGCCCTGACCGAGGTCGACGGCCTCAGCGTGGTCGGCGGCGGTGACTCGGCCGCGGCGGTCCGCCAGCTCGGCTTCGACGAGGGCGCCTTCGGGCACATCTCGACCGGAGGCGGCGCGAGCCTGGAATTCCTCGAAGGCAAGAAGCTCCCCGGACTGGAGGTCCTCGGATGGCAGTAGGCCGTACCCCGTTCATCGCGGGCAACTGGAAGATGAACCTCGACCACCTGCAGTCGATCGCGTTCGTGCAAAAGCTCGCGTGGAGCCTCGCCGACGCGAAGCACGACTTCGCCGACGCCGAGGTCGCGGTCTTCCCGCCGTTCACCGACCTCCGCTCGGTGCAGACGCTCGTCTCGGCCGACGACCTGCCCATCGCGTACGGCGCGCAGGACCTCTCGCAGCACGACTCGGGCGCGTACACCGGCGAGGTCTCGGGCGCGTTCCTGGCGAAGCTCGACTGCCGCTACGTCATCATCGGCCACTCCGAGCGCCGCCAGTACCACGGCGAGACCGACGAGGTCGTCGCGGCGAAGGTCGCCGCCGCGCACCGTCACGGGCTCGTTCCCGTGCTGTGCGTGGGCGAGACGGCCGAGGACCTCGAGCGGCACGGCGCGAGCGCCGTCCCCGTGGCGCAGCTCCGCGCGGCGCTCCAGGGCGTGGATGTCGCCAAGGGCCTCGTCGTCGCGTACGAGCCGGTCTGGGCGATCGGCTCCGGCCAGGCGGCCACGCCCGAGCAGGCGCAGCAGGTGTGCGCGGCCCTCCGGGCCGTGCTCGCCGAGCTCGCGGGCGAGGAGCTCGCCGCCGCGACGCGGATCCTGTACGGCGGATCGGTGAAGGCGGCGAACATCGCGTCGTTCCTGCGCGAGCCCGATGTCGACGGAGCGCTCGTCGGCGGCGCGAGCCTCGACATCGACGAGTTCTCGAGCATCGCCCGATTCAAGAAGCACGTCGGCGCCTGACGCCCGGTTCCGCGCCGTCCGGCCCCGTCACGACGCGGGGCGGGCGGCGCGGACGGCTATACTCGACTGGCGGCATCGACACTTCGTCATGCCCGGAAAGGTTTCACCGTGGAGATTCTCCAGGTCGTCCTGCAGGTGCTGCTCGGCCTCACGAGCATCCTGCTCACGCTCCTGATCCTGCTGCACAAGGGTCGCGGCGGCGGTCTGTCCGACATGTTCGGCGGCGGCGTCACGTCGAACCTCGGTGCGTCCGGGGTCGCGGAGCGCAACCTCAATCGCATCACGATCATCCTCGGCCTCGTCTGGGTGACGTGCATCGTCGTGCTCGGCCTCATCACCAAGTTCGACGCAGGGATCTGACGGAGGTCACCGTGGCATCAGGCAACAGCGCGATCCGGGGCTCGCGAGTCGGCTCCGGTCCCATGGGCGAGCAGGACCGCGGCTTCCACGCCGACCGCGTCGCCGTCAGCTACTGGGATGCCCAGGGCAACGAGACGGTGCGCTACTTCGCGGCCAACGTGCCCGAGGAGGAGATCCCCGACGTCATCGACAGCCCGTCGACCGGCCTCCCTGCCGGACGCGACAAGGACAACCCGCCCGCGGTGTCCAAGCTCGAGCCGTACAAGACGCACCTCGCCTACGTGAAGGAACGGCGCACCGAGGAGGAGGCCGCAGCGCTCCTCGAGGAGGCGCTGCAGCAGCTCCGCGCCCGCCGCGGCACGGCGTCGAAGGACTGACGCGAGACACGAAGCAGGGCCGCCCCCGGGGGCGGCCCTGCTTCATGTCTGCCGGCTCAGTAGTCGCGTGCGATGAGTGCGTCGGGCACCTCCGCCGCGGCATCCCGGTCGACGAAGAAGACCGTACGGCGGCGACCCTTGATGCCGGCGACGGGCACCTCGTCGCGGCTCGCGCCCGCGAGGGCGAGGCCGAGCGCGGAGGCCTTGTCGGCGCCCGCGAGCACCAGCCACACGCGCTGGGAGGCGTTGATCACCGGGCGCGTGAGGCTGAGTCGCTCGGGCGGCGGCTTGGGCGACTCGCGCACGGCGATGACGGGACGGTCGACGACCTGGATGCCCGACCGGTGCGGGAACAGCGAGGCGATGTGCCCGTCGGGACCGACCCCGAGGAAGACCACGTCGAAGACGGGGTGAGGCAGCCCCTCGGCGCCGAAGCGCTCGAGCTCGGCCGCGTACGCGTCGGCCGCCTCGTCGAGGGTCAGGCCCTGGTCGGAGGCCGGGAACGGATGCACGTTCCCGGCCGGCAGGTCGAGCGCGTCGAGCAGCGCCTCACGCGAGAGGCGGTCGTTCCGGTCGGCGTCGCCGTCGGGCACCCACCGCTCGTCGCCCCACCAGAAGTGCACCCGCTTCCAGTCGACGGACTGCCGAGCGGGCGATTCGCGCACCGCCTCGAGCACCGCGCCGCCCATCGACCCGCCCGTCAGCACCACGTGCACGGTCTCCTGGACGTCGAGGAGGTCGAGCACCTTGGTGATGAAGCGGGCGGCGACCGCCCCGGCCAAGGTGTCCTTGTCGGGATGGACGAGCACGCGGCGCTCGTTCGTCATTCGGTCACTCCTTCGTCGTCGCCCGGCGCTGCGAGACCAGCGCCAGCCCTCTGGTGATCACCTCACCGTACAACTCATCGGGGTCGAGTCGACGCAGCTCGTCGGCAAGGCAGTCGCGAAGGCTGCGACGGGGGAGTGCGACGTCGTGAACAGGCTGGCCGGGCTGGCGCAACGTGGCCACGCCGGGCTGGTCGCGGACCAGCTCGATGCGCCCGTTCGGGCGGACGAGGTGCACGCCGTGGATGCCGTGCGAGCCGTGCTCGAGGCCGGTGAGCGTGCAGTCGGCCGGCGCGCCGAGCTGCATCGACAGCCACGCGGCGAGCAGCGTCGTCGAGGGCGAGTCGACGGCGCCCGTGACGCTCACCGAGGTGACCGGCTCGTACGGGGGCTGGTCGAGCACCGCGGCCAGCTGGGCACGCCAGAGCGTGAGGCGGGTCCACGAGAAGTCCGCGTCGCCCGGTCGGTAGCTCTCGGCGAGGTGGTCGAGCGCGGCCTGCGGGTCGGCCTGGGTCGACGCGTCCGTGATCCGCCGCTGCGCGATGCGGCCGAGCGGCGAGTCGCCGGGCACCGCCGGTGCGGCACCCGGCCACCACGTGACGACGGGAGCGTCGGGCAGGAGCAGACCCATCACCAGACTCTGCTCGTCGTCGGCGGCGTCGCCGCGCGCGCGGAGGATGATGACCTCGCTCGCGCCGGCGTCGCCGCCCACCCGGATCTCGGCGTCGATCCGGCTCTCAGCGGCGGGCGCGTCGACCTCATCCTCGGTGGAGACGACGATGACGCGCATCGGGTGCTCCCGGGACGCGTCGTTCGCGGCCTCGATCGCCTCCTCCTCGCCCTCGTGGGTCGTGGCGATGACGAGGGTGAGGACGCGACCGAGGGCGACGACGCCGCCCTCCTCGCGGATCTTGACGAGGGTCTTGGACACCTGGCTGGTCGTGGTGTCGGGCAGTTCGACGATCATGGGCGCCTCCAGGTGCGTCCGTCGCGGGCGAGGAGCTCGTCGGCGGAGGACGGACCCCACGACCCCGGCTTGTACTGCTCGGGCTGGCCCTGCGTCGCCCAGAACTCCTCGATCGGGTCGAGGATCTTCCAGGACAGCTCGACCTCCTCCTGCCGGGGGAAGAGCGGCGGGTCGCCGAGCAGGACGTCGAGGATGAGGCGCTCGTACGCCTCGGGGCTCGCCTCGGTGAACGCGTGGCCGTAGCCGAAGTCCATGGTGACGTCGCGCACCTGCATGCCCGCACCGGGCACCTTGGACCCGAACCGGATGGTGACGCCCTCGTCGGGCTGCACGCGGATGACCAGCGCGTTCTGCCCGAGCTGCGAGGTCTGGCTGTCGGCGAACACCTGCTGCGGCGCCCGCTTGAAGACCACGGCGATCTCGGTCACGCGACGGCCGAGCCGCTTGCCGGCACGGAGGTAGAACGGCACGCCGGCCCACCGGCGCGTGCCGATGAGCAGCTTCATGGCCGCGTAGGTCTCCGTCGTGGACTGCGGGTTCATGCCGTCCTCGTCGAGGAAGCCGATGACCTTCTCGCCGCCCTGCCAGCCTCCCGAGTACTGACCGCGGGCCGTCGCCGTGGCCAGGTCGTCGGGGAGGCGGACCGCGCGGAGCGTCTTCTCCTTCTCGGCGCGCAGGTCTGCGGCGTCGAACGAGATGGGCTCCTCCATCGCGGTGAGCGCGAGCAGCTGCAGCAGGTGGTTCTGGATGACGTCGCGCGCCGCCCCGATGCCGTCGTAGTAGCCGGCGCGCCCGCCGACCCCGATGTCCTCCGCCATCGTGATCTGGACGTGGTCGACGTAGTTGGCGTTCCAGATCGGCTCGTACAGCTGGTTGGCGAACCGCAGCGCGAGGATGTTCTGGACCGTCTCCTTGCCGAGGTAGTGGTCGATGCGGAACACCGAGTCGGGCGGGAACACCGATGCGACGACGTCGTTCAGCTCGATCGCCGTCTTCAGGTCGGACCCGAACGGCTTCTCGATGACGACGCGCCGCCACTGCCCCTGCTTCTGCTCCGTCAGCCCGGAGCGCTTGAGCTGTTCCGTGACGATCGGGAACGACTTCGGCGGGATGGACAGGTAGAAGGCGTGGTTGCCCATCGTGCCCCGCTCGCGGTCCAGCTCCTCGACGGTCCGGCGAAGGCGATCGAACGCCTCGTCGTCGTCGAAGGCGCCGGGCACGAAGCGGATGCCGCGGGCGAGCTGCTGCCACACGTCCTCGCGGAACTCGGTGCGGGCGTACTGCTTCACCGAGTCGTGGACGACCTTCTCGAAGTCCTGGTCCTCCCAGTCGCGTCGCGCGAAGCCCACGAGCGCGAAGCCCGGGGGCAGCAGCCCACGGTTCGCGAGGTCGTAGACCGCCGGCATGAGCTTCTTGCGCGACAGGTCGCCGGTGACGCCGAAGATGATGAGGCTCGACGGGCCGGCGATCCGGTTCAGGCGGTAGTCCTTCGGCGAACGCAGCGGGTTGTGCGTCGCCGTGATCTCGACCGGATGCATATGCGCTCCCGGCGGATCAGCCGATCGCGGAGCGCAACGACCTGAGGTCGGCGCTCGGATCGGTCAGGGTGAGCGTCAGCACCGGACGACCGTGGTCGGCGAGCACGGACGCGTCGCCCGAGGCCTGCGCGGCGATCAGCTCGCCGAACGTGAACGGCCGCTCGGGGATCTCGAGGTCGTCGGCGGAGCGCTGCACGAGCTGAAGGAACACGCCGTGCGCGGGGCCGCCCTTGTGGTACTGCCCGGTCGAGTGCAGGAACCGGGGTCCCCAGCCGAAGGTGACCGGGCGACCGCTGCGTGCGGCGAGCAGGTCGCGCAGCTCCTCGAGCTCGGGGTGCGCGACGCGGTCGACGTACGCCTGGACCGAGATGTACCCGTCTGCGGGCACCTCCTCGAGCAGCACCTCGATCGCCGACGCGAGGTCGCTCGCCGCGCCGATCACGTCGGGCGTGCCGCGCACCTCGATGCCGTCGGTCACGAACGCGGCGGGCGCCGGCTCGGGACGCGCGTCGAGGAGGCCCCGGGCGGCGATCTTCGCCGACTCGACGTCGGGCTGGTCGAACGGGTTGATGCCGAGGATCCGGCCGGCGACGGCGGTCGCGTACTCCCACACGAGCAGCTGGGCGCCGAGCGTGCCGGACACCCGGATCTCGCCGTCGGTGTCGTCGACGAAGAGGTGCGTGCCCGCGTCGTCGACGAGTCGCACGACCTGCACGTCGGCCGCGACATCCTTCAGCTCGGGCGCGTCGGGGCCGAGGACGACGGGCAGGATGCCGGTGCCCTCCTTGCCCGTCGACTCGGCGATCAGCTGCTCGGCCCAGTCGGCGAAGCCCACGATGTGGGTGCCGTCGGCGACGATCGCCAGCTTGTCGCGGCGCGGCTCGGTCGCGGCGATGGCGGCACCGAGGACGAGCCCGGGGTTCTCCTCGGAATCGACGGCGAGCGCGAGCTCGATCGACTCGGCCTCGGAGAGCAGCTCGTCGAGGTCGACCCCGGCGAGGCCCGACGGAACGAGCCCGAACGCCGTGAGTGCCGAGTAGCGGCCGCCGACCGTGGCATCCGCGTTGAACACCCGGTAGCCCGCGGCGCGCGCGGACTCGTCGAGCGGGGATCCGGGGTCGGTCACGACGATGATGCGCGTCGCCGGGTCGATGCCGGCATCGCGGAAGGCCTGCTCGTACGCGCGGCGCTGCGAGTCGGTCTCGACGGTCGATCCGGACTTGGAGGACACGACGAGCGCACTGCGCTCGAGCCGGTCGGCGAGCGCCGCCCCGACCTGACCGGGCTCGGTCGAGTCGAGCACCGTGAGGTGCGCTCGGGCGGTACGAGTGATGACCTCGGGCGCGAGGGAGGATCCGCCCATGCCCGCGAGCACGATGTGGTCGACGCCGGCGGCGCGGAGTTCGTCGCGCAGGGCGGCGATCTCGGGCAGCAGCGGCCGGGACACCGCGACGGCCTCGGTCCAGCCGAGGCGCTTCGACGCCTCGGCCTCGGCCTCGGGACCCCACAGGGTGGCGTCGAGCGCGGTGATGCGGGAGGCGACGTCGTCGGCCACGAGCTGCGGGACGACGCGGCGGACCGCGTCGGCGGCCGCGCCGCTCACGGAGATGCGGAAGCTCATCGTGCCGCCTCCAGCGCGCCGCGGACCGTCTCCAACAGTTCCTTCCACGACACGATGAACTTGTCGACGCCCTCGCGCTCGAGCAGGAGGGTCACGTCGTCGTAGTCGACGCCGACCGCCGCCAGCGCGTCGAGCACGCGGCCGGCGTCGGTGTACGCGCCGGTCACGGTGTCGCCTTCGATGACGCCGTGGTCGAAGGTGGCCTCGAGCGTCTTCTCGGGCATCGTGTTCACGACGCCGCGTGCAACGAGCTCGGTCACGTACAGCGTGTCGGGCAGCGACGGGTCCTTGACGCCGGTCGAGGCCCACAGCGGGCGCTGGCGGTTGGCGCCGGCGTCGAGCAGGGCGACCGCGCGCGGGCTCGCGAACTGCTGCTCGTAGAGCTCATAGGCGAGGCGAGCGTTCGCCACGCCGGCCTTGCTCTTGAGCGCGAGGGCCTCGGGGGTGCCGATGGCCTGGAGGCGCTTGTCGATCTCGGTGTCGACGCGCGAGACGAAGAACGACGCGACCGAGTGGATGGTCGAGAGGTCGCGCCCGGCGGCCTTGGCCTGCTCGAGGCCGGCGAGGTACGCCTCGATGACCTCGCGGTAGCGGTCGAGGCTGAAGATCAGCGTGACGTTGACGCTGATCCCGGCGCCGATCGCGGCCGTGATCGCGGGCAGGCCCTCGCGGGTCGCGGGGATCTTGATCATGACGTTCGGGCGGTCGACCTTCTCCCACAGGCGGTGCGCCTCGGCGATGGTCGCGTCGGTGTCGTTCGCGAGGTCGGGGGAGACCTCGATCGAGACGCGGCCGTCGTAGCCGTCGGTGCGGTCGTAGACCGGCAGGAAGTGGTCGGCGGCGTCGCGCACGTCGTCGGTCGTGATCTCGAAGACCGCACGGTCGACGTCGGCGCCGTCGGCGGCGAGCGCGTGCAGCTGCTCGCGGTACGACTCACCGTCGGTGAGGGCGGTGGCGAAGATCGTCGGGTTGGTGGTGACGCCGACGACGTCGCGCTCGGCGATCAGCCGCTCGAGGCCGCCCGAGGCGATGCGCTGGCGCGACAGGTCGTCGAGCCAGATGCTCACGCCGGCCTGCGAGAGCGCGGCGGTGGGGGTGTTGGTGCTCATGACAGTGGTCTCCTTCATGCTCGGACTCACGCGGAGGCGAGCGATTCCTTCGCGGCGGCGACGACGGCCTCGGCCGTGATCCCGAACTCGCGGAACAGCGTCTTGTAGTCGGCCGATGCGCCGAAGTGCTCGATCGACACGGCGCGGCCGTGGGTGCCGAGGTAGCGCTGCCAGCTCATCGCCAGGCCGGCCTCGACGCTCACGCGCGCGGTCACCGATGCCGGCAGCACCGACTCGCGGTAGGCGGCATCCTGCTCCTCGAACCACTCCAGGCTCGGCGCCGAGACGACTCGGGCGGACACGCCCTCGGCGGCGAGCTGCTCGCGGGCCGCCAGCGCGACCTGCACCTCGGAGCCGGTGGCGATGAGGATGACCTCGGGCGTGCCGGACGCGGCCTCGGCGAGCACGTACGCGCCCTTGCCGACGTTCGCGGCCGAGGCGAGCGTGTCGCCGGATGCCGCGCCGTCGCCGCGCTCGAACACGGGGATGTTCTGTCGGGTCAGGGCGATGCCCGCGGGCCCGCCGCGACGCTTGAGGACCTCGAGCCACGCGTACGAGGTCTCGTTCGCGTCGGCCGGACGCACGACCGACAGGCCCGGGATGGCGCGCAGCGTGGAGAGCTGCTCGATGGGCTGATGCGTCGGGCCGTCCTCGCCGAGGGCGACGGAGTCGTGCGTCCAGACGAAGATCGACGGGATTCCCATGAGCGCGGCGAGACGCACGGCGGGGCGCATGTAGTCGCTGAAGATGAGGAACGTGCCGCCGAACGGCCGGGTCGGGCCGTGGAGCACGATGCCGTTCAGGATCGACGCCATCGCGTGCTCGCGGATGCCGAAGTGCAGCACGCGCCCGTACGGGTTGCCGCTGAACTCGTGCGTGGAGTGCTCGGCCGGGATGAACGATGCCGCGCCGTTGATGGTGGTCAGGTTCGACTCGGCCAGGTCGGCGGACCCGCCCCACAGCTCGGGCAGCTGCGCGGCGAGCGCGTTGATGACCTTGCCCGACGCGGCGCGGGTCGAGACATCCTTGCCGGCCTCGAACACCGGGAGCGCGTCCTCGAGGCCCTCGGGCAGTTCGCCCGACTCGAGACGGTCGAGCAGCGCCTTGCGCTCGGGGTTGGCCTCGGCCCACGCGTCGAACGCCTGCTGCCAGGCCGTCTTCGCCTCGGCGGCGCGGTCTCGCGCGTTGCCGCGCGTGTGCTCGATGACGTCGTCGGCGACGGCGAAGTGCTGCTCGGGGTCGAACCCGAGCACCTGCTTCGTCGCGACGAGCTCGTCGGCGCCGAGCGCCGAGCCGTGGATCTTGCCCGTGTTCTGCTTGTTCGGTGCCGGCCAGCCGATGATCGTCTTCAGGACGATGATCGACGGCTTGCCGGTCTCGGCCTTCGCGGCCTCGATCGCGTCGTTCAGCTCGGCGACATCCTCGACGTACTCGCCGGACTTCTTCCAGTCGACCGTCTGCACGTGCCATCCGTACGCCTCGTAGCGCTTGGCGACGTCTTCGGTGAAGGCGATGTCGGTGTCATCCTCGATCGAGATCTGGTTCGAGTCGTAGATCACGACCAGGTTGCCGAGCTGCTGGTGGCCCGCGAGCGAGGAGGCCTCGCTCGTCACGCCCTCCTCGAGGTCGCCGTCGCTCGCGATGACGTACACGAAGTGGTCGAACGGGCTCTCACCCGGAGCGGACTCGGGGTCGAACAGCCCGCGCTCGTAGCGGGCCGCGTACGCGAAGCCCACCGCCGAGGCGAGCCCCTGGCCGAGCGGGCCGGTCGTGATCTCGACGCCGTCGGTGTGCCCGTACTCGGGGTGGCCCGGGGTCTTCGAGCCCCACGTGCGGAGCGCTTGGAGGTCGCCGAGCTCGAGGCCGTCGCCCGCGAGGTAGAGCTGGACGTACTGGGTGAGCGAGCTGTGGCCGGCCGACAGGATGAAGCGGTCACGCCCCAGCCACCGGTGGTCGGCCGGGTCGCGGCGCATGACCTTCTGGTAGAGGAGGTAGGCGGCGGGAGCGAGGCTCATCGCCGTGCCGGGGTGGCCGTTGCCGACCTTCTCCACGGCATCGGCGGCGAGCACGCGCGCCGTGTCGACCGCGCGGTCGTCGATGGGGTCCCAGTGCAGAGGTGCCACGGGTTGCTGTTCCTTCCGATTGTGACGGGCGTCGGGGAGCTCTTCTCCGGCTCCCGACCCGCCGGGAAACGCGACGGCGCGGTGGAGCCCGGCGACCGATCCGGTCATGCGTCAGGTGGAGTTGCACGTCGAATCCGCGCCACCGGGCGCGCTCCGATCAGTATATGGAGTACCCCTCACTGTGTGACGGGGCTTGACGCGTCCGGAGGGCGACCGGGGCATGTCCTAGAATCGAACGGGATGCGCGCGCCTGCCGTTCGCGCGCGCCCCGGAAGAGGAATCCATGCAGGCCGCTCCCATCACCCGTGACGCTCGTCCGACGACGAGCCTGCGACGCAAGGTCGCCGCCTACGTCGCACTCACCAAGCCCCGGGTGATCGAGCTGCTCCTCGTGGTCACCGCGCCGACCATGATCCTCGCCTCGAACGGCCTGCCCGACCTGTGGCTGCTCGTCGCGACCCTCATCGGCGGCGCCATGAGCGCCGGCTCCGCGGGCGCCTTCAACTGCTACATCGACCGCGACATCGATCGGGTCATGAAGCGCACCAAGGGCCGCCCCCTCGTCACCGGCGAGCTGTCCGACCGCGAGGCGCTCGTGTTCGCCTACGCGCTCGGCATCGCCTCGATCGTCTGGCTCGGCGTCTTCGCGAACTGGGTCGCCGCCGGGCTGTCGCTGCTCGCCATCCTGCTCTACGTCGTCTTCTACAGCCTGATCCTCAAGCGCCGCACCGCGCAGAACATCGTCTGGGGCGGTGTCGCCGGGTGCATGCCCGTGCTGATCGGATGGGCCGCCGTGACCGGCAGCCTCGACTGGGCGCCGTTCATCCTCTTCCTCATCATCTTCCTCTGGACCCCGCCGCACTACTGGCCGCTGTCGATGAAGTACAAGGACGACTACGCGGCCGCCGGCGTGCCCATGCTCGCCGTCGTGCGCGGGCGCGCGCAGGTCGGGCTGCAGGTCATCCTCTACGCCTACGCCACCGTCGCCGCCTCGCTGCTGCTCATCCCCGTCGCCGGCATGGGCCTGCTGTACTCGACCGTCGCGCTCGTCACGGGCGTCTGGTTCATCGCCGAGTGCCACCGCCTGTACAACCTGGCCATCCGCGGTGTCGAGGTGTCGCCGATGCGCGTGTTCCACGGCTCGATCGTCTACCTCTCGCTGCTGTTCCTCGCCGTCGGGATCGACCCGCTGCTGCCGTTCTGATCCGAGCCCACGCGGGCCGCTGTTCAGGACGGTGGGCGCGCGCCGAGGGTTCGGCGAACCGGGTCGAGCTCGCCCGGCTCGTCGTCCATCGCATGGTGCCCGGACCGCCAGCCGCGGAGCTCCTGTCAGAGGCGTCAGTGCGCGGATGACGCGATGCAGCGTCAGCGCGCGGAGGCCGCGACGGCCGCGTCTGGTGCCGCCGCCTGCACCGATGCCGGGCGCTTGAGCTTCAGCACGAGGACCGTCATGGTCGCCGCGGTGAGCGCGGCGAGGACCATGTGCACGCCGACGGCGAGCGGAGGCAGGCCGTTGCGGGCCTGGTAGAGCCCGACCGCGATCTGGACGAACTCGATCGCGAGCAGCGCGATCGACCAGCGCAGCGTCGGCAGCCGCAGGCGCCACGCGCCGACGACGAGCACGAGCGTGAGGGCGAGCAGCGCGTAGCCCGGCCACGCGTGGACGTGCTCGAGCAGCTCGGCGTTGTAGCCGGTGCGCCCGGCGTCGGCATCGCCCGAGTGCGGGCCCGACGCGGTCGTGAGCACGCCGAAGACGATGGACACGGCGAGGACCGCGGAGGTCGTGTGCGTGAGGGCCGCGTACCAGCCGGGCACGGCGCGCTCGCGCGGGCCGGGAACCGCATCGAGGCGCACGAGGTAGGCGGCCGTGACGCAGACGAGCAGGAGCGAGGCGACGTAGTGGAAGCCCACGATGAAGGGGTTGAGCCCGGTCCACACGGTGATGCCGCCGACGATCGCCTGGGCGACGATGCCGAGCACGACCACCAGCGCGAGGGTCCAGAGGTCGCGGCGCTCGCGGCGCAGCCGCCAGATCGAGAGCACGACGAGCAGCGCCACGATGCCGACGACCCCGGTCATGAGGCGGTTGCCGAACTCGATCACGCCGTGGATGCCCATCTCGGGCGTCGTCACGAGCGAGCTCTCGGTGCACAGCGGCCACGTCGGGCAGCCGAGACCCGATCCGGTGAGCCGGACCGCACCGCCGGTGGCGATGATGATCGTCTGCGCGAGGAACGAGAGCCATGCCACGACCCGCACGCGGCGATCGATGCGGTCGGGCAGCCAGGCGATGACGCGATTCACGCTCGGGGTTCCTGATCCGGGTCGCGGTGGGAGGGTTCTGGGAGTCGGGACTCCGGGACCTTCGACCCTATAGACTTGATTGGTTGGCACTGCCCGACGCGCGCGCCTCGGCGCGGCATCGGCGCACAGCCATTGTAGGTTCGCGACGACGCCACCCGCACATCACCCCATGACCGCAGCGGCACCTCGACCGGGCGGCGGGGGTGGGCCGGACTGATATCCGGTGCGCGGGGAGGAGAAGAGGGAGAGCATGACGGACGTATTGATCGACCGCCCCGAGTTGGAGGGGCTCGGCACGTACGAGTTCGGCTGGGCCGACTCCGACGTCGCCGGCGCATCCGCTCGCCGCGGCCTGTCGCCCGAGGTGGTGGCCGACATCTCTCGTCTGAAGGACGAGCCCGAATGGATGCTGCAGCGTCGACTTCGCGCGCTCCAGCTCTTCGACCGCAAGCCGATGCCCTCGTGGGGCGCCGACCTGTCCGACATCGACTTCGAGAACATCAAGTACTTCGTCCGTTCCACCGAGAAGCAGGCCCAGACCTGGGAGGACCTGCCCGAGGACATCCGCAACACGTACGAGCGTCTCGGCATCCCCGAGGCCGAGCGCCAGCGCCTCGTCGCGGGCGTCGCCGCGCAGTACGAGTCCGAGGTGGTCTACCACCAGATCCGCGAGGACCTCGAGGCGCAGGGCGTCATCTTCCTCGACACCGACACCGCGCTGCGCGAGCACCCCGAGTTCTTCGAGGAGTACTTCGGCACCGTGATCCCCGCCGGCGACAACAAGTTCGCCGCGCTGAACACGGCCGTGTGGTCGGGCGGCTCGTTCGTCTACGTGCCGAAGGGCGTGCAGGTCGAGATCCCGCTGCAGGCGTACTTCCGGATCAACACCGAGAACATGGGCCAGTTCGAGCGGACCCTGATCATCGCCGACGAGGACTCGTACGTGCACTACATCGAGGGCTGCACCGCCCCGATCTACAAGTCCGACTCGCTGCACTCGGCCGTCGTCGAGATCATCGTGAAGAAGAACGCGCGCGTGCGCTACACGACGATCCAGAACTGGTCGAACAACGTCTACAACCTCGTCACGAAGCGCGCGGTCGCGCACGAGGGCGCCACCATGGAATGGATCGACGGCAACATCGGCTCGAAGGTCACGATGAAGTACCCGTCGATCTTCCTCATGGGCGAGCATGCCAAGGGCGAGACGCTGTCGGTCGCGTTCGCGGGGCCGGGCCAGCACCAGGATGCCGGCGCCAAGATGATCCACATGGCGCCGTACACGCAGTCGTCGATCGTCTCGAAGTCGATCGCGCGCGGCGGCGGCCGTGCCGGTTACCGCGGCGAGGTGCGAGTCGATGCGAACGCGCATCATTCGGCCAACACGGTGCGCTGCGACGCGCTCCTGGTCGACACCATCTCGCGTTCCGACACCTATCCCGCCATCGACATCCGCGTCGACGACGTGCAGCTCGGCCACGAGGCGACCGTCTCGAAGGTCAGCGAGGAGCAGCTGTTCTACCTCATGGCCCGCGGCATCCCCGAGGATGAGGCGATGGCCATGATCGTGCGCGGCTTCATCGAGCCGATCGCACGCGAGCTGCCCATGGAGTACGCGATGGAACTCAACAAGCTCATCGAGATGGGCATGGAAGGCAGTGTCGGCTAACACATGAGCACCGCGATGCAGAGCACCGCCATGCCCACTTCGGAGCAGCACGGCTTCCGGCCCCACTCCGACGGCGCGTTCGTCCCCGTGCAGACCCGTTCCGAGCGGTTCCGCTCGACCGAGGTCTCGGAGTTCGCCCCGGTCACGGGCCGCGAGCACGAGTGGAAGTACTCGCCCGTCGCCGCGTTCGCCGACCTCACCTCGGGCGAGCTCGACGGCTCACGCCCCGAGGTGACCGCCGCCGATGTCGCAGGCGCGACCCTCTCCTGGGTCTCGCGGGACGACGACCGCATCGGGCGAGCCGGCACCCCCGAAGACCGCGCGTCGGCGAACGCCTGGTCGAGCTTCGGCGAGGCGCTGGTCGTCTCGGTCAGCGGCGAGGAGGCCAAGACCGTCACCGTGACGCGTTCCGGCCTCGGCGCCTCGCCGCGCGGCGCGCACACCGTGATCGAGGCCGCGCCGAACAGCCGTGCCCTCGTCGTGCTGCGCGGCACGGGCGACGCCCGGCTCGCCGAGAACGTCGAGGTCCTCGTCGGCGAAGGCGCCAACCTCACCGTCGTCTCGCTCCAGGAGTGGACCGACGACTCCGTGCACCTCGCGAGCCACTTCGCCCGCATCGCGCGCGACGCCAAGCTCAAGCACATCGTCGTCTCGCTCGGCGGCAAGGTCGTGCGGGTGAACCCGTCGACCCACCTCGCCGAGCAGGGCGGCGACGTCGAGGCCCTCGGACTGTACTTCTCCGACGCCGGCCAGCACCTCGAGCAGCAGGTGTTCGTGCACCACGACGCACCGCACACGCGATCGCGCGTGACGTACAAGGGCGCGCTCCAGGGCGAGGGCGCACGCAGCGTCTGGATCGGCGACGTCCTGATCGGCAACGCCGCGACCGGAACCGACAGCTACGAGCAGAATCGCAATCTCGTGCTGACCGACGGCACGCGCGCCGACTCCGTCCCGAACCTCGAGATCGAGACGGGCGACATCGAAGGCGCCGGTCACGCGTCGGCGACCGGACGGTTCGACGACGAGCAGCTCTTCTACCTGCAGGCCCGCGGCATCCCCGAGGATGAGGCGCGGCGCCTCGTCGTGCGCGGGTTCCTCGCCGAGGTCGTCCAGCAGATCGGCGACGCCCAACTCGAGGAGCGCCTGATGGCGGCGCTCGAAGCCGAACTCCAGGGGAGCTGACGTGGCATCCACTCGCGTGTGCGGGGTCGATGACCTCGCCGTCAATGAAGCCCAGCGGTTCGTCCTCGACGGCGTCCCGATCGCGGTCGTGAAGGACGCCGCCGGCGACATCTTCGCGATCGGCGACACCTGCACGCACGGCGACATCTCGCTGTCCGAGGGGTTCGTCGAGGACGACACGCTCGAGTGCTGGGCCCACGGCTCGAAGTTCTCCCTCGTGACGGGCAAGCCGCTCACGCTGCCCGCCTACGAACCCGTCCCCGTCTTCAAGGTCGAGATCACCGAGGGGGGCGTCTTCATCGACCCCGAGGTGAAGATCGCCGTCTGACCCCCCCCAGCTCCAGCAGAATTCCGGCCGTCAGTGCGGCCGACACGAACGAAAGAGACCACCGAGACCATGTCCGTGCTCGAGATCAAGAACCTGCATGTCAACGTCGAGACCGACCAGGGAACGCGCGAGATCCTCCGCGGCGTCGACCTGACGATCAACGAGGGCGAGATCCACGCCATCATGGGGCCGAACGGCTCCGGCAAGTCCACGCTCGCCTACACGATCGCCGGCCACCCGAAGTACACCGTCGTCCAGGGCGAGATCCTGCTCGACGGCGAGAACGTCCTCGAGATGTCCGTCGACGAGCGCGCCCGCGCCGGCCTCTTCCTCGCGATGCAGTACCCCGTCGAGATCCCGGGCGTCACGGTCACGAACTTCCTCCGCACCGCGAAGACCGCGATCGACGGCAAGGCCCCCTCGATCCGCGGCTGGGTCAAGGACGTGCGCGAGTCGATGGGCAACCTCAGGATGGACTCCGCGTTCGCCGAGCGCAACGTCAACGAGGGCTTCTCGGGCGGCGAGAAGAAGCGCAACGAGATCCTCCAGCTCGAGCTGCTGAAGCCGCGGTTCGCGGTGCTCGACGAGACCGACTCCGGCCTCGACGTCGACGCGCTCAAGGTCGTGTCCGAGGGCGTCAACCGCGCCCACGCGAACACCGGCCTCGGCATCCTGCTGATCACGCACTACACGCGGATCCTGCGCTACATCAAGCCCGACTTCGTCCACGTGTTCGTCGCCGGCAAGATCGCCGAGCAGGGCGGTCCCGAGCTGGCCGACCGGCTCGAGGAAGAGGGCTACGACCGCTACCACGTGGCCGAGTCGGCCGCCCAGTAGGCGCAGGTAGACTCCGATCATGGTCACCTCACTCGCACCCGAGCGGTTCGACGAGATCAGCGAGGCGCTGAAGGATGTCGTCGACCCCGAGCTGGGCGTGAACATCGTCGACCTGGGGCTCATCTACGACCTCAACTGGGACGACGAGCACGACGCCCTCGTCATCAACATGACGCTGACCAGCGCCGGCTGCCCCCTCACCGACGTGATCGAGGAGCAGACCGCTGAGGCACTGGACGGAACCGTCGAGCGGTTCCGGATCAACTGGGTGTGGATGCCGCCGTGGGGTCCCGAGCGGATCACCGACGACGGCCGCGACATGATGCGCGCGCTCGGCTTCGCGATCTGAACTCGTCGTTTCGCCGGGGGAATAGGCTCGTGCCATGCACGGCACACCAGAACCCGCGACCCGCGAGGGTTATACGCACGGCCACCACGAGAGCGTCCTCCGGGTGCACGAGTGGCGGACCGTCGACAACTCGGCCGCGTACCTCATCCCGCACCTGAGGGCGGGCCTGCGGGTCCTCGATGTGGGCAGCGGCCCCGGGACGATCTCGATCGACCTGGCGCGTCGCGTGCGTCCGGGCACGGTGACCGGCATCGACGCCTCCGCGGAGGTGGTCGACCGGGCGAGCGGTCTGGCGGCCAGCGAGGGCGTCGCGAACGCCGAGTTCCGCGTCGGCGACGCGTACGCGCTCGACTTCGCTGACGACACGTTCGACGTGGTGCACGCGCACCAGGTCATGCAGCACCTGGGTCGACCCGTCGACGTGATGCGCGAGATCCACCGCGTGCTGAAGCCGGGCGGCGTGTTCGCGGCCCGAGACGCCGACTATGGCGGCGTGATCTGGAACCCCGAGTCGGAGGGCCTCGCCCGCTGGCTGCAGCTCAACCACGATGTCTACGCCTGGAACGGGGGCGAGGCCCGCGCCGGCCGGCTGCTGAAGGCGTGGGCCCGCGCGGCGGGCTTCGAGGAGGTCACCGCGTCGGGTTCGGTCTGGGTCTTCTCCTCCGACCGCGATCGCGAGTGGTGGGGCGGCGCGTGGTCGGACCGGGCGACGAAGTCGAGCTTCGCCGCCCACGCGATCGAATCGGGTCACGCCACGAGTGCCGAGCTGGAGTCCGTGGCCGCGGCGTGGCGGGCCTGGGCCGCCGACCCCGAGGGCTGGCTGCTCATGCCGCACGGCGAGATCATCGCGCGCGCCTGACCGGTACGGGGGCCGCGGCCGGGTCACCGGCCGCGTGGTTCACCAGTCGTCGCCGTCTGGCTCCTCGTGACCGCCGGATGACGCGGCCCCCGTCGTCACGACGGTGCCGTCGTCGAGCTCGGCGATCGGGCGCCCCTCGAGCCACGTGAGCGTCCAGTGCCCGCCCGCCCGGCCCGTCGCGCGCGACTCGGCCGCCGCGATCAGCGGGCTGAGCTCGGCGGGCACCGATGCGGGCGGCTCGTCGCCGAACGACCACCGCGTGCCGAGCCGCATCAGAGGTCCTGCTCGAACGTGATCGCCGGGCTGCGGCGGGCGACGTCGTCGGAGAGCGCGAGGCCCTCGGCGTCGCCGGGGTCGTTCGTCCAGGTGAGTCGCGTCGCCCGCAACTCCGCGGCGTGTCCGCGAACGAGGTCGAGCAGCCGGCGGGCGACGCCGTTCCGACGGTGCTCCTCCGTGACGTAGAGGTCGTCGACCACGATGCCGATGGTCGCATCGGACGTGCGCGGCGCCGGGTGGTAGTGCACGAGGCCGACCGGAGTTCCCTCGTCGTCGACCGCGAGCGCGGCGCGCAGAGCGTTGCGGGCGTCCTGGATCCAGCTCCAGACGATGAGCGCCTTGGTGTCGTCGAGCTTCGCGCCTCTCGACGCGCAGTGCGCATCGAACAGGGGGAGCCAGCCGAAGAAGTCGTTCTCGGCGATGTCGCGGATGGTGACGCTCATGCGCGTGCCTCCTCGGCTGCGATCTCGAGCTCGACGTCGCGGACCTCGAGCTCCTCGGACTCGGCGAACTCGAGCACGCCGATGCGGCCGACGGCCCGCAGGTCGCCCTCGGCGTGCGCGAGGAGCGCCGTGGCGGCCTCGGGCGCGGCGATCACGGCACGCGCGACCGGCGTCTTCTGCGAGGCCTTCGCGTCGGTCTTCGCGCGCCGGATCCCGGTGAGCGCGAGGCTCGCGAGCTCCATCAGCTCGACGCCCGCGTCGCCGCGGGCGGCGAGCTCGTCGACGGTCGGCCACGACGCGACGTGCACCGATCCGTCGTTCGACCACCGCCACGCCTCCTCGGCGGCGAACGGGATCACGGGCGCGAACAGGCGAAGCAGCACGCTGAGCGCGGTCTTCAGCGCGGCGACCGCCGACGCCTGCTCCTCGCTCGGCTCGCCGTACGCGCGCTCCTTGACGAGTTCGAGGTAGTCGTCGCAGAACGTCCAGAAGAACGTCTCGGCGACCTCGAGTGCGCGGGCGTGGTCGTACGCGTCGAGCGCGCGGGTGGCCTGCTCGACGACCGTCGCGAGCCCGGCGAGCATGCTGCGGTCGACGGGCACCGACACCGCGGCATCGGCCCGGCCCTCGAAGCCCAGGATGAACTTCGCCGCGTTCAGCACCTTGATCGCCAGGCGGCGGCCGATCTTGACCTGCGTTGGGTTCTGCGGGTCGAAGGCGGCGTCGGTGCCGAGCCGCGAGGACGCCGCCCAGTAGCGCACCGCGTCGGAGCCGTGCTGCTCGAGCAGGCCGGCCGGGGTCACGACGTTCCCCTTCGACTTCGACATCTTCTTGCGGTCGGGATCGACGATGAAGCCGGAGATCGCGGCGTTGCCCCACGGGGCCGCGCCGTGCTCGAGCTCGGCCCGCAGGGCCGTCGAGAACAGCCAGGTGCGGATGATGTCCTGCCCCTGCGGGCGCAGCGCGTAGGGGAAGACGAGGTCGAACAGCTCGGGGTCGCGCTCCCAACCGCCGGCGAGCTGCGGGGTGAGCGACGAGGTCGCCCAGGTGTCCATGATGTCGTGCTCGCCGACGAACCCGCCGGGCACGCCGCGCTGCGACTCGTCGTAGCCGGGTGCCGCGGTGGACGACGGGTCGACGGGCAGCATCTCGCGCGTGGCGATGATCGGTCGGTCGTGCACCGGGTTGCCGTCGCCGTCGATCGGGTACCAGACGGGGATCGGGACGCCGAAGAAGCGCTGGCGCGAGATGAGCCAGTCGCCCGAGAGGCCGCCCACCCAGTTCTCGTAGCGCACACGCATGAAGTCGGGGTGCCAGTCGATCTCGCGTCCGCGCTCGACGAGGCGCTCGCGCAGCGACTCGTCGCGCGCGCCGTTGACGATGTACCACTGACGCGTCGACACGATCTCGAGCGGGCGGTCGCCCTTCTCGTAGAACTTCACGGGATGCGTGATCGCCTTGGGGTCGGCGAGCAGGTCGCCCGACTCGCGGAGGAGCTCGACCACGGCCTGCTTCGCCGAGAACGCGGTCTTGCCCGCGAGCTGCGCGTACGCCGCGAGGCCGTCCTCCGACGCGATCGCGTCGGGGGCCTCCGACACGATGCGACCGTCGAAGCCGATGATGGCGCGGTTCGGCAGGTCGAGTTCGCGCCACCACACCACGTCGGTCACGTCGCCGAAGGTGCAGATCATGGCGATGCCCGTGCCCTTGTCCTTCTGCGCGAGGTGATGCGCCACGACGGGTACCTCGACGCCGAACACCGGGGTGGTCACCGTCGTTCCGAAGAGCGGCTGGTACCGCTCGTCGTCGGGGTGCGCCACGAGCGCGACGCAGGCGGGGATCAGCTCGGGCCGGCTCGTCTCGATCTCGACGTGGCCGCCGTCGGGCCGGTGGAACGCCACGCGGTGGTAGTGGCCGGGCTGCTCGCGGTCTTCCAGCTCGGCCTGTGCCACGGCGGTGCGGAACGTGACATCCCAGAGCGTGGGGGCGAGCGCCTGGTAGGCCTCGCCGCGCTCGACGTTGCGGATGAACGCGAGCTGCGACGTGAAGAGCGCCTCGTCGGCGATCGTGCGGTACGTCTGGGTCCAATCGACCGACAGGCCGAGCGTGCGCCAGAGCGCCTCGAACTGCTGCTCGTCCTCGGCGGTCAGCCGCTCGCACAGCTCGATGAAGTTGCGGCGGCTGATCGGCACCTGGTCGGCGGGCTTGATCGTCTTGCCCTCGGTGCCCTGGAACGGCGGGGTGAAGTCGGCGTCGTACGGCAGCGACGGGTCGCAGCGCACGCCGTAGTAGTTCTGCACGCGGCGCTCGGTGGGCAGGCCGTTGTCGTCCCAGCCCATGGGGTAGAAGACGCACTTGCCGCGCATGCGCTGGAACCGCGCCATGACGTCGGTGTGCGTGTACGAGAACACGTGGCCGATGTGCAGTGAGCCGGAGGCGGTCGGCGGCGGCGTGTCGATCGAGAAGATGCGCTCGCGCGTCGCCTCGTCGCGACGGAACCGGTACGTGCCGTCGGCTTCCCAGACCCCGCCCCACTTGGACTCGAGGCCCTCGAGAGCGGGCTTGTCGGGGATGCGCGCGGTGTCGGTCATGATGCTCCGGTTCGGTATGTGCGGCACCGAGTCCATGGGGGTGCCTGAATGTGGGACGCTCAAGCCTACCGGAGACGCGCGAACCATGCCGTGATCGGCCCAGACGGGCTGCCGCCGGCTGCGGCGAGGGGGGGGGGGGGGGGGGGGGGGGGGGGGGGGTTGGGGGGGAGGCGGGGGGGGGGGGGGGGGGGAAGAGGGGGGGGGGCAGGGGTTCGGCCTTTTTGAGCGCGGGGTGTGGCCCTGGTCTTCTCCGAATAAGA
>NZ_JBVHVX010000004.1:0-78570 GCF_055564615.1 Agromyces sp. NPDC029043
GCAGAGAAAAGAAAACAACCCAGCAGTGCTGAGCCCACTCCCCCCCCCCCCCCCCCCCCCCCACCCCCCCCCCCCCCCCCCCCCCCCCCCCCCCCCCCCCCGCGGCCATATCCGGGAGATACACCATGACCACCGCGACGGCCCCAGGCCGCACCGCGACCGAGGGCTCGGGGGCGACGACGCCGTCGGCACCGCGGAAGCGCAAGCCCATGAAGAGCCCGTACCCCACGTGGTTCTTCATCCCCGCCGGCGTGTTCTACGTCGTGCTGTTCCTCATCCCGACGGTCGCGTCGTTCTACTTCTCGCTCACGCGCTGGACGCTGTTCGACGTCGAGTTCATCGGCTTCGACAACTTCGTGCGCTTCTTCCAGGAGCCGCAGCTCGTCACCGGCTTCGTCAACACCTTCATCTACGCGTTCCTGACGTCTGGTGCGAAGGTGGTGCTCGGCCTGCTGCTCGGCGTCTTCCTGAGCTCGCAGATCATCGCACGCGGGTTCCTCCGGGCGACCATCTTCTTCCCGGTGCTCGTGAGCACGATCGGCGTCGGCATCCTGTTCAAGGTCCTCATGGATCCGTTCGACGGGCCGATCAACGAGTCGCTCGCCCTGATCGGCATCGAGGGTCCCGCGTGGCTCACCGATCCGTCGCTCGCCCTGATCTCGGTCGCGCTCGTCGACATCTGGAAGGGCGTCGGCCTCGCCACGCTCATCTACATCGCCGGCATGGTCGCCATCCCGCAGGAGTACTACGAGGCCGCGAAGGTCGACGGCGCCGGGGCGTGGAACAACTTCCGCCACATCACGCTGCCGCTGCTCCGGCCGGCGACCGTCACGGTCGTGCTGCTCTCGCTCATCGGCGGCCTCCGCTCGTTCGACCTGATCTGGGCGATGACCGGCGGCGGACCGGGCTTCACGAGCGACGTGCTCGCGTCGGTCATCTACAAGCAGTACCAGGCGGGCTTCTTCGGCCTCTCGACCGCGGGCAACGTCGTGCTCTTCGTCGTGGTCGCCGCCATCATCTTCCCGCTCTCGTGGTGGCTCAACCGGAAGGAGGACGACCGATGACCAATCGGCTCTGGCGAGTCGGCGGCGGCGTCGCCGCGATCCTCGTCGCCCTCGTGATCTTCATCGTCCCCTTCCTGTTCATCGTGTTCACGGCGGGCAAGACGCAGGCCGAGTCCGCCTTCCTCGAGTTCACGTGGCCGACCGAATGGGTGTTCTTCGAGAACATCGCCACCGTGCTGCAGAACCGCGACTTCGTCCTCGTCCGCGCGTTCATCAACAGCACGATCCTCACCGTCGCCGCCGTCACGATCATGGTCGTGCTCGGCGCGATGGTCGGCTACGTGCTGCAGCGCCGGAAGTCGCGCTGGAACCCGCTCGTCAACGGCCTCGTGCTGGCCGGGCTCATCATCCCGCCCGCCGTGGTCCCGACGATCTGGGTGCTGCAGGGGCTCGAGCTGTTCAAGTCCATCCCGGGCCTCATCGCGGTGCATGTGGCGTTCGGACTCTCGTTCTGCATCCTGCTCTTCCGGGCGTTCGTCGCGACGATCCCGCGCGAGCTCGACGAGGCCGCGATCATCGACGGTGCCGGCCCGATCAAGCTCTTCTTCCGCGTGATCTTCCCGCTGCTGAAGTCGGTGATCGTGACCGTTATCGTCGTGCAGGCCGTCTCGGTCTTCAACGACTTCACGTTCGCGCTCTACTTCGCACCGGGCGACGAGAACGCGACGGTCCAGCTGACCACGTTCAACTACATCTCGCAGTCGGTGAGCTCGTTCAACCTGCTCTTCGCGAACGTGCTGCTCATCACCATCCCGCCGCTCATCATGTACATCTTCTTCCAGCGCCAGATCGTCGCGGGCATGACGTCCGGCGCCGTGAAGGGCTGACCGTGGGGGAGGCGCCGCCGCGCTCGGCCGATGAGCTGCGGCGGTGGGTGCGCGCGCGCTCGCCGCAGCCGTTCGACGACGCCGTCGTGGTGCCGCGCGCCGCCGATCACGACTGGGCCTACGGACGCGACCAGTACCCGCTGGGGCTGCTCGTGCGCCTGGTCGACGACGGCTTCGCCGCGAACCGGCACGTGCACTACCCGCGCAACCACGGCCGGCCGGTCGCGCGGGTGCGGTTCCGGGCGGTCGCGACGGGCGCCGGCGCGGTGCACGTGCGCGTGTCGGGGCGAGCGGATGTCGCGGAGCCGACGGCCGACGCGGTGCGCGTCGTCGGCGACGGCGTCGAGGTGCGCCTGGCGGGCCCGGGTACGACCGTCGAATTCGACGTGATGGCCGAGCCCGGCGGCGTCGCGGCGGTCGGCGTGCCCGTCGGCGCGCCGCTCGGGGAATGGGCGGCGAGCGTCGACGGCGTCTTCGAGGCCATCGCCACGCGGCCCGGCGGGGTGCACGCGCCCCACCTCGAGCCGCCGGGCACCGTCCAGGTCGCGGCCGTCCGCGCGGCCGACGGCCTGTACGACGTCGGCGCGCCGGTGCTCGGCCGCCCGGTCCTCGCCGTAGATCTCGAGCCGGTGGTGGGCAGCGGCGAGAGCCGTGCCGAAGCGCTCGCACCCGAGTCCGAGCGCGAGACCCGGCACGACGTCGTGCGGCAGTCGCCGGGCCGCGGCTGGACCACGCGACATCCGCTCGGCTTCAGGTACCTGGCGGTGGCGACGGATGACGCGCCCGCCGCGATCCCCGTGCTCGCCGAGGTCGCACCCCTCGATCGGCCCGGCGCGTTCGCCTGCTCCGACGACCGGCTGACGCGCATCTGGGCGACGGCCCAGTACACCCTGCGGCTCTGCGACCAGGGGCTCATGATCGACGGCATCAAGCGCGACCGGATGCCGTGGGCCGGTGACCAGGCGCTCAGCACGCTCGCGAACGCGTTCGCGCTGGGCGACGCGCAGGCGGTCGCCGACGGTCTCGTCGCGCTCGGGCGGCCCGACCACGGCTACGTCAACGGCATCGCCGACTACTCGCTGTGGTGGGTCGTGAACACCGACCAGTACGTGCGGTACTTCGGCGACGTCGCGCACGCGGTGCGCGAGGCGGAACGGATCGACGCGTTCGTCGCCGACCTCGCGCGCCACGCCGACGACCGCGGGATCTTCCGACCCGAGGCGCAGCGAGGCGGGTTCGCGGACTCCGGGCCGGGCTCGGTGTTCCTCGACTGGGGGCTCGCGCTCGAGGATGGGCGCGACCCGGTCGCCCTGCAGATGCTGTGGGCGTGGGCCCTGCGCAGCGCCGAGCGCGTGCTCGCGCGGGCCGGCCACGCGGGCGCGACCCGGTGGGGCCGGCTCGCCGACAGCGTCGAGGCGACGGTTCGCGCGCGCGGGTGGCTCGCGCGGGCGGGCCGGTGGGCCGACTACCTCGACGCCGACGAGGGCGCGTCGGAAGCGCCGTACGCGAACTTCCTCGCGGTGCTGGCCGGGCTCCACGACGACGGCGTCCCGGCCGGCGTCGTGGAGGCGATCCGCGGCCGCACCGCCGGCACGCCGTTCATGACGGCGTTCCGGCTGCGGGCGCTGCTCGCCGCGGGCGAAGCCGATGCCGCTCTCGCGGAGGTGCGCGACCTCTGGGGCCCGATGCTCGACGCGGGCCCCGGCACCTTCTGGGAGGAGGCGGCGACGGACGGGTCGCCGCTCGAGATGTACGGCCGCCCGTTCGGTCGCAGCCTCTGCCACGCGTGGTCGGCCGGGCCCGCCGCCCTCCTGCCCGAGGCGGTACTCGGTCTGCGCCCGCTCGCCGACGGCTGGGCGCGGTTCGAGGTGTCGCCGCGGCTGGGCGGGTTGGACTGGGCCGCGGTGGTCGTGCCCGCGCCGACCGGCGACATCGTGGTGCGGGCCGGCGCCGACACGGGCGCACGCCGCGTCGAGGTCGAGGTTCCGGCGGGCACCGCGCTCGTGCGGGGCGACCGCGTCGACCACGGACCGGCGCTCGTCGTGTGGGCGCTCGCCGAGTCGGATGGCCCCGAGCGCGCCGCGACCACCGCGAGCTGATGGACCGAGGGGAGCGCGACGCATGGAGCACCACGAACGCACCCTCCGCGACTACGTCGACTCCGTGCGCCGCGATGCTCGGACCCTCGCCGTGATCGCCGTCGGCTCGGTCGCCTGCGGCTCCGAACGGCCCGACTCCGACGTCGACGTCTACCTCGTCGTGGACGACGACGCGTTCGACGCGGCCCTCGCCCGCAACCGGATCTCGTGGGTCGAGCCGCACGCCGCGCACTACGCCGGCGGCTACGTGGACGTGAAGCTCGCGAGCCCGACCGTGCTCGCGACCGCCGCCGCATCGGGCGATGATCCGATGCGCGCGTCGTTCGAGGGCGCGCGCATCGCGTACGCCCGCATCGACGGGCTTCGCGGCACGCTCGACGCCATCGTGCGACGCCCCGACGCGGCGTGGGATGCCGCGGTCCGTTCGCAGCTCGCACAGGCGCGCATCCACGGCGGCTACTTCCTCCCGCAGGCCGAGTCCCGTGATGACCCGTTCCTGAGGGCGCACGCGTCGACCCACCTCGCGCTCGCCGCGGCGCGCGCGGCGCTGGCGGAACGGCGGACGCTCCTGCGCGGGCCCAAGTACGTCGCGGCCACCCTCGAGCGCCTGGAGCTGCCCGACGGATTCCTCGACCGCTGGCGGCAGCTCCTCGCCGCGCCCGGCGCCGCATCGGGCGCGCGGCTGCTCGGGTCGCTCGAGTCGTGGCTCGGTCCCGAGACCGACCCCGACGCCACGCTCTCGACGTTCATCCGGGACAATGAGCTCGCCTGGCTGTCCGGCGAGCCGCCGCCCGAGTACCGCTGATCCGGCGGTGCGGCTCCGCTTCGGGCGCGGCGGGGACTGCGATCATGGAAGGACCGGGCGCGGCCCGGTGATGACAGGAGGACGGGCATGGCAGTGAGCGTGCGCGACGTCGCGGCCGCGGCATCCGTCTCGGTCGGCACCGTCTCGAACGTGCTGAACCGTCCCGAGAAGGTCGCGCCCGACACGGTCGCGCGCGTGCTCGCCGCCATCGACGAGCTCGGCTTCGTGCGCAACGACGCCGCGCGCCAGTTGCGCGCCGGTCGCAGCCGATCGATCGGCCTGGTCGTGCTCGACGTGCGCAACCCGTTCTTCACGGATGTCGCGCGCGGCGCCGAGGACCGCGCCGCGGAGGACGGCATGACGATCCTGCTCGGCAACAGCGACGAGAACGCCGACCGCGAACGCGCCTACCTCGACCTGTTCGAGGAGCAGCGCGTGCACGGCGTGCTCATCTCGCCGCTGGCCGACGACCTGCCGCGTCTCGCGCGGCTCCGGAAGCGCGGCGTTCCGGTGGTGCTCGTCGATCGCGAGGCCGAGGACCGGAGCTTCTCCTCGGTCGCCGTCGACGACGTCGTGGGCGGGGCGCAGGCGGTGCGCCACCTCGTCGAGTCCGGTCGCCGGCGGATCGCGTTCGTGGGCGGGCCGACGAGCATCCGCCAGGTCGCCGACCGCCTCGAGGGAGCGCGGCGCGCCGCCGCCGAGCGGCCCGGGATCACGCTCGAGGTGATCCCGACCGAGTCGACCACGGTGCTCGAGGGGCGGGCCGCGGGCGAGCGCATCCGCGAACGCGCGCCGGAAGACCGCCCCGATGCGGTGTTCGCGGCCAACGACCTCCTCGCGATGGGCGTGCTCCAGGCGCTCGTGATGCTGGGCGACACGCGCGTGCCCGACGAAATCGCGCTCATCGGCTACGACGACATCGACTTCGCGCAGGCCGCGGTGGTGCCGCTCTCGTCCATCCGGCAGCCGGCCTGGCTGATCGGCTACACGGCCGTCGACCTGCTCCTCCGCGAAGCGCGCGACGGCGCCGAGTTCGCGCCCGACCAGGTGCAGTTCCAGCCCGAGCTCGTCGTGCGCGAGTCGACGCGAGCGCCCGCGTAGCGCTCGAGGCGTCGTCGAGAACGCCAGCCGACGCGGGCACGCTGGGTTCCAGCGCCGCCGTCCACCGTCGCTGCTGCCTCGGCTACGAGAAGCGGGCCCCACCTGCACGGTCCAGGTGGACATCGCCCGAGCCGACCTCCATGTTCCGGCGCACCTCCCAGATCCGGTAGCCGACCATGTACGTGTGCACCTTCGGATCGGGGATGATCCGCACGAAGCACACCCGCGTCTCGCCGCGTTCCCGGGCGCGCGCATAGCCCCGAAGGATCCGGCGTCCCATCCAGAAGTCCTCGAACACGCGGGTTCCGGCGGCATCGTCCCAGTTCAGCAGCTGGGCGCGTCCGTGCAGCTGGATGGTCGCAGGCGGAAGGAAGGTGAGCGCGGGTCGGGGGATCGGGATCACCAGCGACACCCGCGGATCGGACGCGATGTTGCGGGCCTTCAGCAGGTGACGGCGGGTCATGACGTACAGCGCGAAGGGATCGCCGTCGCGCGTGGAACCGTAGTTCACCCCTGCCGAGTGCGGGGCGCCATCCTTCCCGACGGTGGACAGCACCGCGAAGTGCTGCCGGCGGATCTGCTCGATCACGAGCGCGGGCGTCACGCGCGCCGTGCCGGTTCGGTTGGTCATCATCGTCCCTCGATTCGCAGCAGTGGGAACGCAACTGGACCGATCAGGTCAGAGCGAGTCGAGGAGCCCCTGCATGGTGGCGATCTCCTCGGTCGGCGACTCGATGATCTGCTCGGCCAGGGCCACGGCGTCAGGGTTCTCCCCGTCGTCGACCTGGCCCTGCTGTAGGGAGACGCCGATCGGCCTCCCGCACGCGGTGCGCGGGAGGCCGATCGGGTTCGGGGTCAGGGCGTCAGCGCGTCAGCGCCGGAAGTGCGAGCCCAGTCGCTCGCCGGCGTGCACGGCGGCGTTCGGCGAGGCCTTCGCCGTGCCGCTCACCGAGGCCGTCGACATCGCGAACGTGAGGATCGCGTGCGCGGCGGCATCCGACATCTCCTCGAGCGCGAGCGTGTTCACGTTGGTGATCACGTCGTTGTACTCGAGCGCGCCGTCGTACTCCGCGTTCAGCGCCTCGTAGAGGCCTGCGTCCGCGCCATCGCCGATCGGGTCCATGCTGTCGCAGGCCTGGTGGTAGCACGGGTCGTACGACACGGGCTCACCGTCATAGGTCGCGAGGCCGCCGTAATCGGCGACCTGGTCGGCCGTCTTGGCATCCTCGGCGCCGGTGAACAGGCCGCCGGCCGGGATGCCCGAGCTGATGAACGCGTCGTAGTCGGAACGACCGTCGAACTCCGTCGGCTCGGACTCGAGGCCCTGCGAGGCGAAGTAGTCCTCGAAGACCCGCTGGATGTTCGCGCTGCCGGTCGGGCCCTTGGTGCCGAACGCCCCGCCGCTGCCGTCGTAGACGAAGCGGGCGTAGTTCGGCGAGCCGATCATGTCGAAGTTGAGGTACAGCTGGATGTCCTGCCGCTGCTTCTTCGTCAGCGAGTCGACGTAGTACTGCGATCCGACCAGTCCGGCCTCCTCGGCACCCCACCACGCGAATCGCACGGTGTTGCGCGGCTCGATGTCGAGCGCGGCCATCTGCAGCGCGATCTCGAGCAGGGCGGCGGAACCGGTTCCGTTGTCCTCGATGCCGGGACCCTCCGACACGGAGTCGAGGTGCGCACCCGCCATGACGACCCGGTCGTCACGACCGGTCGGCGTCTCGGCGATGAGGTTCGACGTGGCCACGTCGCGTTCGATCAGCGTGTCGGTCACGAGCCGGATCACCACCGTCTCGCCCGAGCTGAGCTGCGCCGCGAGGTCGTTGCCGATCTCGAACGAGGTGCCGATCACCGGGATCGGGTCGTTGAACTGGTCGCCGAGGGTCGCGGCGAGGGTCTCGGTGCGACCCTCCTGGCCCTCGTTGAAGATGATGACGCCCGCTGCGCCCGCGTCGTACGCGTTCGCGGCCTTCACCGCGAAGTCGCACGTGCCGCGCTGGATGAGCGCGATGTTGCCCGCTTCGAACCCGACGAAGTCGCTCGCCTCGCAGCCGCTGCTCGAGGAGCTCGCGGTCGGACCCGGGGGGAGCACGAGGTCGACGGCCTGGAGCTCGGCGCCTTCGATGTCACCACTGCCGGAGTACTCGGCGGTGTAGAAGTCGACGTTGGGCTCGTACACGGTCGCGTCCGGAGAGAGCTGCTCGAACACGGGCTCGGACAGCTCGGTGAACTTGTTGAAGGTGAACTCCTGCACGGTGACCTCGTAGCCCGCATCGACGAGCAGGTTCCGGAGGTACTCGATCGAGTCGTCGTAGCCGGGCGTGCCGCTGGCTCGCGTACCGCCGTTCTCGGGCTCGTCCGCGATCAGCTGGAGTTCGTTGAGATGATCCATGATCGCCTCGGATGTCACGGCCTCGCGCAGCGCGCTCGTATCCGTGGGCACCGCGGCGTTCGCGCTGGTGCCGACCATGGCGATGGCGGCCGTGGCCGCCACCACCCCGATGGTCGCCTTGCTGATGTGCTTCACATTTCCCTCCCTGCGACGTTGCAGAACCGGGCGTGGGTTTCGTCCGGGATGCCGGCGGGAACCGGGTTGGCGTCCGCCGCACACCCGACCACTCTTGGCACAGCCGGGCGTGCGGGTCAAGGGGTGTTCCGAGGCGACCGGATGCGCAAGCCGCCCAGGCCGCGTGCTCGTCGGAGTTCAGGCAGCACCCTCGTCGCCGCGCGCCGTCTGCGAGACCGAGAGCCGAACCTTCGCGGCCTCGCGCCCGAGATGCCACTTCCACCGGCTCCGCGCCGCCCGCACCCCGTGCAACCGGCATCTCGGGTGGTCGTCCTGTCAGGAGCCCGTCC
This sequence comes from Agromyces sp. NPDC029043, assembly GCF_055564615.1. Taxonomy (NCBI): domain Bacteria; kingdom Bacillati; phylum Actinomycetota; class Actinomycetes; order Micrococcales; family Microbacteriaceae; genus Agromyces; species Agromyces sp. NPDC029043. Next base: position 8,750 of record NZ_JBVHVX010000004.1, read on the forward strand.
GCGCTCCTGATCGAGTTGCCATTTCCGACTGGGTGTCGGTGTGCGGTTCCCGGAGGACATGACAACTCGAGCCGGGTGTTGAGATGGGATCAGGTGCCGGATGTCGCGGGCGCGGGCGGGCACGGCGTCGTGCGTGGCGCCCCGGCCGGGCGGTCCTTCGCGAGGGGGAGCGGTCCGGTGCGCCGGGCGACGTCAGTCGGCGCCATCCGATCGATCACGTCGACCGGCGCGGTCCGCTCGATGACGTCGACCGGGCGCGTGACCGGCACCGCGATGGCCGCGGTCGGCGCCTCGGCGTACGCGAGGCCGAAGCGCGGCATCCGCCCGTCGACCGGATGGCGCACCACGCGCAGCCCGCGCGCGACGACCAGCCACGCGAGGCCGACGAGCGCGGCCACGCCGGCCGCGGCCGCGGCCACCCCGAGCGCCCAGCGCGGACCCCACGCATTGGCGACCGCGCCCACGATGGGCGCGCCGATGGGCGTTCCACCCGACAGGATCGCCATGTACAGCGCCATCACGCGGCCGCGCAGGAGCGGGTCGGTCGTGGTCTGCACGTAGCCGTTCGCTGTCGTGAGCATCGTCACGATCGTGAAGCCGATGAAGACGGTGGATGCCGCGAACAGCCAGTACGTCGGCATCACGGCCGCGACCGTGGCGGCGACTCCGAAGAACGCGACGGCCGCGATGATCACCCGGATGCGGGCGCGGTCGCGCTTCGCGGCGAGCAGCGCGCCCGTGAGCGAGCCGATCGCGAGGATCGACGAGAGCAGGCCGTACTCGCCCGCGCCGCGCCCGAACTCGACCGCCATGGTCGACGAGAAGATCGGGAAGTTCATGCCGAACGCGCCGATGAGGAACACCATCACGAACACGACGACCAGGTCGGGGCGACCGGCCACGTAGCGGAAGCCCGCGACGAAGGCGCCGCGCTCACGGGGAGCCCGTGGCATCCGGCGCAGCTTCGAGCCCCTGAGCTTCGCGAGGGCTATCAGCACGGCGATGAACGTGACCGCGTTGATCACGAACACCCAACCCGTGCCGACGAGCACGATGAGCACGCCCGCGAGCGCCGGACCGATCATGCGCGCCGCGTTGAACGACGCCGAGTTGAGCGCGACCGCGTTCGACATGTTCGACGACGACACGAGGTCGGCGACGAACGTCTGGCGTGCGGGCACGTCGATCGCGTTGGCGATGCCGAGCAGGCCGGCGAAGACGTAGAGGTGCCACAGCTCGGCGTGGCCGAGGATGAGCAGCGCGCCGAGCGCGAAGCCCAGCAGCATCATGGCCGACTGCGTGAACATGAGCACCTTGCGGCGCTCGAAGCGGTCGGCGATCAGGCCGGTCACGGGTACGAGCAGCAGCTGCGGCGCGAACTGCAGCGCCATGGTGATGCCGACCGCGAGCGCGTCGTTGTCGGTCAGCTCGGTGAGCACGACCCAGCTCTGGGCCGTGGCCTGCATCCAGGCGCCGATGTTGGAGATGAGGGCGCCGACGAACCAGATGCGGTAGTCGATCGACGACAGGGAGCGGAACATGGCTTTCACAGGGTGGCGAGGTCTCCCATCAGTTCGGCGGCTCGGGCGAGGGTGGCGCGGTCCTCCTTCGACAGGTCTCGGAGGCGCGTGGTCAGCCACGCGTCGCGCTTCTTGAGGGTGGTCGCGACGATGTCGCGGCCGGAGTCGGTGAGGCGGATGTTGGTGCGGCGGCGGTCGGCCTCGTCGGCCTCGCGCACGAGGTAGCCGGTCTCCTCCAGGCAGTTGACCGTGCGGTTCATGGATGGCGCCGACACGCGTTCGCGCTCGGCGAGCTGTGTGAGCGTCAGCGGGCCCTGCTTGTTGAGCCAGGCCAGCACGGCGAACTGGCCGTCGGAGAGGCTCGGGTCGACCCGCTCGGCGCGGAGTCGGCGGGCGAGTCGCAACGTGGCCATGCGCAGTGCGGAGCTCTGCTCGGCGATCGTCCCCATGAGGTACTTAGCATAACTCATTAGCCATGCTAAGTAAAGTCCGCGATACCCGCTCGCCGCGTGTCGGAAACACCGCGGTAACGCCCGGCTGGAACGCTCTGGTCATGGGCAGCCTCTTCGACGGATACGTGGCGACACGGCCGCGACGACGCGCCCGCACGCCGGCGTGGGACGAGATGTTCCCCGCCGGAGCGCGGGCGGTGCGCGAGCCGTACCGCGAGCTGTATCCCGCGCTCGCGCGCATGACGCAGGAGGAGCTGCGCGGCCGGACCGACGCGCTCGCGAGCTCGTACCTCGCGCAGGGCGTCACGTTCGACTTCGCAGGCGAGGAACGGCCGTTCCCGCTCGATGCCGTGCCGCGCGTCATCTCCTCCGCGGAGTGGAACGTGGTGGAGGCGGGCGTCGCACAGCGCGTGCGCGCGCTCGAGCGGTTCCTCGGCGACATCTACGGCCCGCAGCACGCGATCCGCGACGGCGTCATCCCGGCCGCGCTCATCAGCTCGTCGAACCACTTCCACCGCCAGGCGGCCGGGATCCTGAGCGCCAACGGCGTGCGCATCCACGTCGCCGGCATCGACGTCATCCGCGACGAGGTCGGCGCATGGCGCGTGCTCGAGGACAACGTGCGCGTGCCGAGCGGGGTCTCCTACGTGATCTCGAACCGGCGCGTCATGGCGCAGACCCTGCCCGAGCTGTTCACGTCGATGCGTGTGCGACCCGTCGGCGACTACCCCAACCGACTGCTCCAGGCGCTGCGCGCGAGCGCGCCCGAGGGCGTCGACGATCCCACCGTCGTGGTGCTCACGCCCGGCGTGTTCAACTCCGCCTACTACGAGCACACGCTGCTCGCCCGGCTCATGGGCGTCGAGCTCGTCGAGGGCCGCGACCTGTTCTGCTCGGGCGGCCGCGTCTGGATGCGCACGACCGCCGGCCCGACGCGCGTCGACGTCATCTACCGCCGCGTCGACGACGAGTTCCTCGATCCGCAGCAGTTCCGCCCCGATTCGGTGCTCGGTGCGCCGGGCCTCATGCTCGCCGCCCGGCTCGGACACGTCACGATCGCGAACGCGGTCGGCAACGGCGTGGCCGACGACAAGCTCGTCTACACGTACGTGCCCGACCTCATCCGCTATTACCTCGGCGAGGAACCCATCCTGCCGAACGTCGACACCTGGCGGCTCGAGGAGCCCGAGGCGCTCGCCGAGGTGCTCGACCGCCTCGACGAGCTCGTCGTGAAGCCCGTCGACGGGTCGGGCGGCAAGGGCCTGGTCGTCGGGCCGGATGCCTCGAAGTCGACCCTCGCCGAGCTGCGCGGCCGGCTGCTGAACGACCCCCGTGGCTGGATCGCGCAACCGGTCGTGCAGCTTTCGACCATTCCGACGCTCGTCGACGACGGGATGCGTCCCCGCCACGCCGACCTCAGGCCGTTCGCGGTGAACGACGGGAACGACGTGTGGGTGCTGCCCGGCGGCCTCACGCGCGTCGCCCTGCCCGAGGGGCAGCTCGTCGTGAATTCGAGCCAAGGCGGCGGTTCGAAGGACACCTGGGTGCTGGATGACGCGACCGTCACGGGCCCCATCACCGGCCTCGTGCCCGCCCGCAACGGCAACGGCGTCGGCGGGGTGGTCGCCGACCAGGCCACCGCTCCGGTCACGGCGTCGACGCCCGTCGTCGAGGTCGAGCAGGCCGCCCCGCATCGCAGCCACCGCCCCGAGTCGTCGCCCCAGGACGAGGACGCCCCCGTCCGGCAGCAGCAACAACAACAGCAACAGCAACAGCAACAGCAACAGCAGCAGCAGCGCACTCGGCCGTCGGAGCGTGAGGAGATGGGATCGTGCTGAGCCGCATCGCCGAGTCGCTCTTCTGGATCGGCCGCTACATCGAGCGCAGCGACGGCACCGCGCGCATCCTCGACGTGCACCTGCAGCTCCTCCTCGAGGACCCGTGGATCGACGAGGACACCGCGTGCCGCGCCCTGCTCTCCGTGATGGGCAGCGAGGCCGACGACGACGTCGCGCTCGGCCGCGACCACGTGATCGCCCAGCTCGCCGTCGACCCGCGCCATCCGGCCTCGATCGCCCACTCGATCACGGCGGCGCGCGAGAACGCCCGCCGCGCCCGCGAGATCGTGTCGACCGAGCTGTGGGAGGCGCTGAACCAGACGAACGCACGGATGCCCCGGCACGTGGCATCCGACAAGACGCACGAGTTCTTCCGCTGGGTGCGCGACCGCGCCGCACTCGCGCTCGGCGTGGTCGACTCCGCGACGAGCCGTGACGAGGCGTGGCACTTCTTCAACCTCGGCCGCTCCATCGAACGCGCCGACATGACCGCGCGCCTGCTCGCCACGCGCTCGCTCACGGAGGCGAGCGGTCCGAGCTGGACCACGATCCTCCGCAGCTGCGGCGGGTACGAGGCGTACCTGCGCAGCTACCGCGGCGTGCCGTCCACGCAGTCGGCGGCCGAGTTCCTGCTGCTCGACCGGCTGTTCCCGCGCTCGATCATCTCGAGCGTCATCCGCGCCGAGGAATCGCTGCGCGAGATCGACCCGCGCGCCGGCCGCGTCGGCGTGACCGACCAGGCCCAGCGGCTGCTCGGCCAGATCCGCTCGGAGCTCGAGTACCGGCCGATCGGCGACATCCTGCTCGACCTGGCCGCGCACATGGAGCACGTGCAGGAGGTCGTCTCCGACGCGAGCGACGCCATCCGCCACCGCTACTTCCCGGCGAGCGTCGTGCCCGTCTGGATCGGGGAGGTCTCGTGAGCCGCCTGCGCATCGTGCACCGCACCGGGTTCGACTACGCCGAGCCCGCGACCGCGTCGTACAACGAGGCGCGCATGCTGCCGTCCTCGGCCGGCGAGCAGTTCGTGCTGCACGCGTCGCTCGACATCCGGCCCGGTGCGACGCAGCACACCTACGTCGACTACTGGGGCACGCGCGTGTCGACGTTCGAGGTGCTCACCCCGCACCGCGAGCTCTCGGTCACGGCCACGAGCGTCGTCGAGGTGCGGCCGCTCCCCGGGCGCGGGCCCGAGCCCACGTGGGACGAGCTCGCCGCCATCCGCGCCTCGAGCGTGCCGTTCGTCGAGCTGACGACGCAGACGGATGCCACGGAGCCGCCCGCCGAGGTCGCCGCGCTCGCCGCGGAGATCGCGGCGCAGGGCCTGCCCGTCGGCGAGACCGCGCTCGAGATCTCGCGCGCCATGGGCGAGGCCGTCGAGTACGTCACGGGCGTCACCGCGGTGAACTCGACCGCGCGCGAGGCGTGGACCGAGCGCAAGGGGGTCTGCCAGGACATGGCGCACCTCGCGATCGGCGCGCTGCGGTCGGTCGGCATCCCCGCGCGCTACGTGTCGGGGTACCTGCACCCCGACCGTGAGGCGCCCGTCGGCGTCACGGTCGCGGGGGAGTCGCACGCGTGGGTCGAATGGTTCGCCGGCTCGTGGCGCGGCTACGACCCCACCAACCTCGCCGAGGCCGGCGAGCTGCACGTGCTGGTCGGCCGCGGCCGCGACTACGGCGACGTGCCGCCGCTGCGCGGCGTGTACGCGGGACCCGGCTCGTCCGAACTGTTCGTCTCCGTCGAGGTCACGCGCGAGGCGTGAGCGCGCGGCCCGCGCCGCGACATCCGCCCGCCCTCCCTCGATGACAGGATGAACGCATGCCGACGTTCACCGATTCGTATGGGGTGCGCATCCACTACGAGCACTGGCGCGTCCCGGATCCCACGGCGGTCGTGCAGCTCGTCCACGGCATCGGCGACCACCGCCGGCGCTACGGCGCCCTGGTCGCGTCGCTCAACGAGGCCGGGTACTCGGTCTGGGCCGACGACCACCGCGGACACGGCGAGACCGGCTTCGAGCAGCACGGCGGCGATCCCGAGCGGATGGGGCGCCCGGGCGTCGGCGGGATGAAGGCGGCCATCGAGGGCGTCGAGCAGTTCACGTCGATCATCCGCGGCGAGGAGGAGTCGGTCCCTCTCGTGGTCCTCGGGCACTCGTGGGGGTCGTTCATCGCGCAGCACCTGGTGAACCGGCACCCCAGGTCGTACGACGGGGTCGTTCTGACGGGCACCGCCTACCTCCAGCTCGGCTACACCAACATCGGCGATCTCAACCGGCGCTTCGCGCGGCCCGACGGCACGGCCATGGAGTGGTTGAGCCGCGATCCCGCAGTCGCGCGGGACTTCATCGACGACCCGTACACGACGCAGCGCACACTGCAGCAGCTCTTCGGCTGGCCCCAGTCGTTCACGCTGATGACCCGGCCCTCCAAGCGGATCCCGAGCGAGCTGCCCCTGCTCATCATGGTGGGTTCCGACGACCCCGTCGGGGGTGAGCGCAGCACGCGCGCGCTCCTCAACGACTACCTGCGGCGCGCGCACCTGCTCGATGCGACGCTCCTCGTGTACGACGGCGCCCGCCACGAGCTCTTCAACGAGACGAACCAGGACGAGGTGCGGGCCGACCTCATCCGCTGGCTCGACGAGCGCTTCGCCGCCGACTGACCTTGCCTTTCTCAGGCGTTATCCGGCGGGTCGCGCGCAGGTCCGGCGTGTCGTCCTGAGAACGGCCCCGGAACGGCGTTCCGGGCCTGAGAAGAGTAGAGGGAGGGGCGGGGAGTCAGGTGCGCGGCGACAGGTTGAAGCCGAGCAGGCGCGCACGCCGCTGCCCGTCGAGCTCCTCGAACCTGAGGTCGGTGAGCGCGCAGTTCTCGACCACGGGGAACAGCTCGCGGTACCGGTCGGGGTCGATGCCCAGCAGGTCGCACAGCACGAGCCGCATGAGCGTCGCGTGCGTCACGACGAGCACGCGCCCGTGCGGGAACTCGTCGACGAGCTCGAGCAGCGCCGGTAGCGCGCGGGCGATGCCCTCGACGCCCGACTCGCCCGCGGGCATGGGTTGGCGTGCCGGATGGCGTTCGAACGCCTTCCACTCGGCCGGCATCCGCTCGTCGAGCTCGGCCGGCGTGAGCCCCTCGCCGGAGCCGAAGTCGATCTCGACGAGGCGCGGGTCGATGCGCGCCTCGAGGCCCGTGGCATCCGCCGCCGGCTTCGCGGTGAGCCGTGCCCGCTGCAGCGGGGACGCGACGATCGCCGAGAGCCGCGCCCGGGTGGCCCACGCGCCGAGCTCGTCGGCCTGCACGAGGCCGTGGTCGGTGAGCTCGACGTCGGACGAGCCCGCGTAGCGGTGCTCGGCGTGCCACACGGTCTCGCCGTGCCGCGCCAGGAAGAGCGTCGTCATCGCGGCCTCCGTTCGCCGTCTCGATCGGTCGGACGTGTGCCGAGCCTACGCCCGCCGGAACCGCCCGCGCCGCGGCATCCGTAGGCTGGAGCGCATGCACGGTGAGTACAAGGTCCCCGGCGGCAAGCTCGTGGTCGTCGACTTCGACGTCGACGGCGGCGCGATCCGGAACGTTCGCGTTGCAGGCGACTTCTTCCTCGAACCCGACGAGGCGCTCGACGACCTCAACCGGGCGATCGAGGGGCTGCCCGCGGCATCCGACGCCAAGCAGATCGCCGCGGCGATCGCCAAGGGGCTGCGGCCCGACGCCGTCATGCTCGGGTTCTCGCCCGAGTCCATCGCGGTCGCGGTGCGCCGCGCGCTGACGGATGCCAGGACCTGGGCCGACTACGAGTGGGAGATCGTGCACGACCCCGCCGTCCCGCCGCGCGTGCACCTCGCGCTCGACGAGGTGCTCGCGACGCGCGTCGGCGAGGGCCGCCGCAAGCCCACGCTGCGCTTCTGGGAGTGGGAGGAGTCGGCCGTCGTGATCGGCTCGTTCCAGTCGGTGAAGAACGAGGTCGATCCGGATGGCGCGCAGCGCTACGGCTTCGACGTCGTCCGCCGCATCTCGGGCGGCGGCGCGATGATGATGGAGAAGGGCAACGTCGTCACGTACTCGCTGTACGTGCCCGCCGAGCTCGTGCAGGGCATGAGCTTCGCCGACTCGTACGCGTTCCTCGACGACTGGGTGCTGCAGGGCCTGCGTTCGCTCGGCATCGAGGCGACGTACCAGCCGCTCAACGACATCGCGAGCCCGGCCGGCAAGATCGGCGGCGCCGCGCAGAAGCGCCTCGGCTCGGGTGGCGTGCTGCACCACGTGACCATGGCCTACGACCTCGACAACGCCAAGATGCTCGAGGTGCTGCGCATCGGCCGCGAGAAGATCAGCGACAAGGGCATCGCGTCGGCGGCCAAGCGCGTCGACCCGCTGCGCTCGCAGACGGGCCTCGCGCGCGCCGAGATCATCGAGCGGCTGAAGCAGACGTTCGCCGAGCTGTACGGCGCGACGCCCGGCACGGTAACGCCCGACGAGCTCGCCGAGGCCGAGGCGCTCGTCGCGTCGAAGTTCGCGACCGAGGAGTGGCTGCAGCGCGTCCCCTGACCGGTCGCGGCGCGGGAGGCAGCGGCGGCTGGGGAACCCCTGAACGTGAGCGGTCGTCACTCCGTCTAGAATCGCCGGGTGGACTGGTGGATGATCCTCCTCATCGGAGGCGCGGTGATCGTGCTCGGCGTCCTCGCGACCCGCCTCGGCTGGATCGACCTGTCCGACAAGACCAAGCGCGGCAAGCCGTCGGGCGCCGCCGTCATGATGATCGGCGACGAGGTGTTCGCCCCGCGCAAGTACGAGGCGCAGGTCGAGCTCGATCGGCAGTCGCGCCTGCCCGCACCGGCTCCGCTGCCCGGCGACGGCGACAAGGGCATCGCGTTCGCCGCGGCCGATGCCGACGACGACGACCCCGACCGGTTCCGCGGCCGCATCCGCCTCGACGTCGAGCGCTGACCCCTACGCGTCGACGAGCGTCGCGCCCCACTCGCGCGCCCGCTCGACCTCGCCGTCGGCGATCGGCCCCGAGTACCCGTGCACCCCGAACGTGTTCGGCTTGTCGACGGGCCGGAACCCCTTCGCGACGAGCTGCTTGAGCGCCTTCTTCGCGGCCGACCCCGGCAGTCGCGGATGCACCGTCCGCGTGTCGAACGTCGCGACCGCGACGGGCGAGGCCGGCGCCGCCAGCTGCTCGAGCCATTCGCGGATGCCCGCCGCCGGGATCCGCGTCGCGCCCTGCTGCCGCGCCGAGTCGCGCGTCGACTTGGTCGTCATCGAGAAGGCGTGCGTCGGCCCGCCGACCACGACGAGGTCGACGTCGGGGTCGATCGCCGCCGGCGCGTCGGCCGCCTCGACGAGCTCGACCGTGTCGACGCCGGCACCCGCGCGAAGCCCCTCGGCGATCGCGTTCGCGAGCTCGCCCGTGTTGCCCCAGATCGTCTCGTACACCACCAGTGCCCGCATGGTCCCGTCCCGTCCCGTGTCCGTCTGCTCGCGCGACAGGTTACGGCGACGGATGCCGCGGCGGCAGGGACCTTCGACCGATCGGGCCGTGCAGGCGTCTGGGGCGCCCGCCGACGCCGACGTGCCGGCCGGTCATCGCGCCGTCCGCTGGCAGACTTGACCGGTGGCCGCCGCCGACGAACCCGACCGCATCATCCACGCCGACAACCTCGACGTGCTGCCGACGCTTCCCGCCGGCCGCTTCACGCTCGTCTACCTCGACCCGCCGTTCAACACGGGGCGGAGCCAGGCGCGCCAGTCGACCACGCACGTGCGGCAGGGCGGGTCGGATGTCGCGGCGCCCGAGCCATCCGGAACCATCACGGGGTTCGCCGGCAAGCGGTACGAGCGCATCCGCGGCGACCTCATGCGCTACGACGATCGCTTCGACGACTACTGGGGCTTCCTCGAGCCGAGGCTCGCCGAGGCGTGGCGGCTGCTCGCCGACGACGGCACGCTCTACCTGCACCTCGACTACCGCGAGGCGCACTACGCGAAGGTGCTGCTCGACGCGCTGTTCGGGCGCGAGTGCTTCCTCAACGAGCTGATCTGGGCGTACGACTACGGGGGCAAGTCGAAGCGGCGCTGGCCGACCAAGCACGACACGATCCTCGTGTACGTGAAGGACCCGGAGCGGTACTGGTTCGACTCGGAGGCCGTCGATCGTGAGCCGTACATGGCGCCCGGCCTCGTCACGCCCGAGAAGGCCGAGCGCGGCAAGCTGCCGACCGACGTGTGGTGGCACACGATCGTCTCGCCGACCGGTCGCGAGAAGACCGGCTATCCGACGCAGAAGCCCGAGGGCGTGCTGCGCCGCATCGTGCAGGCGTCGAGCCGGCCGGGCGACTGGGTGCTCGACGCGTTCGCGGGGTCGGGCACGACAGGCGCCGTCGCGCGCTCGCTCGGGCGCCGCTTCGTGCTCGTCGACGAGCACGCCGAGGCGATCGAGGTGATGCGGCGACGGTTCGCGGATGCCGGGGACGTGCGCTTCGACCGGTGACGCACGACGTAGGACCCCGCGCAGGTGCTACGCCGACACGCGGCGCACGAGCCGCGTCGGCATGATGTTGCGGTGCGGCACGTCTTCGCCGGCGAGGATGCGCAGCAGCAGGTCGGCCATCATGTAGCCCATCTGCTCGGACGGCTGGTGCACGGTCGTGAGCGGGATCGCCGACGCCGTCGCCGCCGGGCTGTCGTCGTAGCCCACGACCGCGATGTCCTCGGGCACGCGGCGGCCGCGCTCGCGGAGCACCGAGAGCGCACCGGTCGCCATGAGGTCGCTCGCGACGAACAGCCCGTCGAGGTCGGGCACGCGGTCGAGCAGGCGGCGGGTCGCATCGACGGCGCCCGCGACGGTGAAGTCGGCGGTCTCGACGGCGTCGTCGGGTACACCCGCGGTCGTCACCGCGCGCCGGAATCCGTCGAGCCGGTCGACGGCGGCGGGCATGTCGAGCGGGCCCGTGATGGTGCCGACGCGGCGGCGACCGATCGCGAGCAGGCGCTCGGTCGCCGTCATCCCGCCCTCGAGGTTGTCGACGTCGACGTAGATGTCGTCGTCGGCGATGTTCGGCGGGCGGCCGCCGAACACCATCGGCATCTCGTGCGCCGCCTCGTGCAGCGAGTGGTCGCCCTCGTGGTGCGAGACGACGAGCGCGCCGTCGACGACGCCCGAGCGCAGGTATCGCAGGGTCTTGCGGGTGGGGTCGCTCGTCGAGAGCAGCAGGTTCAGCAGGTACTCGCTCGTGTCGAGCCGGCGCGTGATGCCCTGCACGATCGCGGCGAAGTAGGGGTCGCCGAAGAACATGGTGGTGTCCTCGGGCACGACGAGCGCGATCGCGCCCGAGGTGCGGCTGGCGAGCGAGCGCGCCGCCCGGTTGGGCACGTAGTTGAGCTTCGCGATCGCCGCGTTCACGGCGCGGACGACCTCGGGCGACACCTTGGGCGAGCCGTTGACGACGCGGCTGACCGTCGCGCGCGACACGCTCGCCTCGCGCGCGACCATCTCGAGCGTCGGCGCCGACGGCCGCGCCCCGGTCCCGCTCGCCCCCTGCATGCTCGTCAGTCTATTTCGGAGGGGCGGTGAGGCGGCGGTCCGGGGCGGCGGCGGGTCGGCTCGGCGGGTTCAGCGAGCGGATGCCGCGGGCAGGGTGCGGTCGCGGGTGATCCGCTGGTACGCCAGCCCGCTGTCCTTGATGGTGCGCTCCTGCGTGTCGTAGTCGACGCGGACGAGGCCGAACCGCTTGTCGTAGCCCCACGCCCACTCGAAGTTGTCGAGGATCGACCAGTAGAAGTACCCGTGCACGGGCGTGCCCTCGTCGATCGCGTCGAGGACGGCACCGAGGTGCGAGAGCAGGAATTCCGTGCGCTCGACGTCGTGGATCGCGCCGTCGGGCGAGACCTCGTCGTCGTAGGCGGCGCCGTTCTCGGTGACGAAGAGTCGCACGCCCGCGGGCCCGGCGTACTCGCGGTGCACGCGGCCGAGCAGTTCGCGCAGCCCGTCGGGTTCGACCTCCCAGCCCATGACGGTCTGGGGGAGGCCACGGGAATGGAAGTGCACGCCGTCGGCGGCCGGGAACGGCGAGCGGGTCGGGCGATCGGTCGGCGCCTCGCCGCCATGCGGCGTCGTGGGCGGCTCGGCACTGACGTACTCACCGTGGTAGTAGTTCACCCCGAGCGCGTCGATCGGCGTGGAGATGACCTCGAGGTCGCCGGGCCGGATCACGTCGCGGAGGCCCAGGTGCCCGACGTCCGCCAGGAGGTCGCCCGCGTAGTGACCGCGGAAGATCGGGTCGAGGAAGACCCGGTTGAACTGGCCGTCGATCCGGCGCGCGGCGTCGAGGTCGTCGGCGCTCGTCGGATCCACGGGCGTGGCGTTCGTGAGGTTCAGCGTGATGCCGAGCTCGAGCGACGCGTCGCGCTCGCGCAGTGCCTGCACGGCGAGCCCGTGGCCGAGCATGAGGTGGTGCGCCGCCTGGAGGCCGGCCGCGACATCCTGCCGCCCGGGCGCGTGCGCCCCGGCCGTGTACGAGAGGAACGACGAGCACCACGGTTCGTTCAGCGTCGTCCAGACCTTCACGCGGTCGCCGAGCGCATCGTGCATCGTGAGCGCGTAGTCGCGGAACCGGTACGCGGTGTCGCGGTTCGTCCAGCCGCCCTGCTCCTCGAGCGCCTGCGGGAGGTCCCAGTGGTAGAGCGTGAGCCACGGGAGGATGCCGGCTTCGAGCAGCTCGTCGACCAGGCGCGAGTAGAAGTCGATGCCCTCGGGGTTCACGGCTCCGCCGTCGGGTCGCACACGCGCCCACGACGTCGAGAAGCGGTAGGTGTCGAGGCCGAGCCGGCGCATGAGGGCGACGTCATCGCGGTAGCGGTGGTAGTGGTCGCACGCGACATCCCCGTTGTCGGCGTTGATCACTGCGCCCGGCACGCGGCTGAAGGCGTCCCAGATGGAGTCGGTGCGGCCGCCCTCGTGGGCCGCGCCCTCGATCTGGTAGGCGGCCGCGGCGGCCCCGAGGAGGAAGCCCTCGGGGAACCGGCGGACGGCGGCGGTGGTCGTGGCGGCGGCGGGTGCGGGGTGGGTGACGGTCATCCCTTGACGGCTCCTTGCATGATTCCTGAGACGAGCTGCTTGCCGGCGACGACGAACAGCAGGAGGAGGGGAATGGTCGACAGCAGCACGCCCGCGAGCACGATCGAGTAGTCCACGAAGTGGTTGGACTGCAGGAGCGAGAGCGCGACGGGCAGCGTGGGGTCGCTGCGGTCGAGCACGATGAACGGCCAGAAGAAGTTGTTCCAGGCCGTGACGAAGGTGAACAGGCCGAGCATCGCGGCGGCCGGGCGGGCGGCGACGAGGCCGACGGTCCAGAACGTGCGGATCATCGATGCGCCGTCGACGCGGGCGGCCTCGATGAGCTCGTCGGGCACCGACTGCCGCAGGTACTGCGTCATCCAGAACACGCCGAAGGCGCTCGTGACGGCCGGCACGATGATCGCCCCGATCTGCCCCGTCCACCCGAGGTCGGAGAACAGGATGTACAGCGGGACGACGCCGAGCTGCATCGGCACGGCCATGGTCGCGACGACGAACACGAGCAGCGCCTTCGAGCCCGGGAAGCGGAGCTTGGCGAACGCCCACCCGGCGAGCGTCGAGGTGACGACGACGGATGCCGCGATCAGCGCCGAGCTCACGATGGAGTTCCACAGGGCCGGCCAGAAGTTCACGGCCGGGTCGTTCACGACGGTCGCCGCGTTGGCGAGGAAGTTCCCGCCGGGCCACCACGAGAAGTCCTGGTCGTTGATCGTCGTCGAGTCGCCCGACCCGATGAGGAACGACCAGTAGAAGGGGAAGAGCGAGGCGATCAGCACGACGGCGAGGCCGGCGTAGACCCAGAGGCCGGCGCGGTTGCCGCGGATGCGGGTCGTCCGCGCGGGCGTTGCGGTGCCGGGGGTGGTGATGGTCGCGGTCATGGCTATCGCCGCCCTTCGTCGCGCACGAGGCGTCTCGTGACGAGCAGGTTGATGAGGCCGATGACGAGGATGATCAGGAACAGGATCCAGGCCAGCGCCGCCGCGCGGCCGAAGTTCCACTCGCCCCAGCCGATGTTGTAGAGGAACAGCGTGATCGTGAGCCACTGCTGGGCCGGTCCGCCCTCGCCGGTGTGGTCGAACATGCGCGGCTCGTCGAAGATCTGGAGCCCGCCGATCGTCGAGGTGATGATCACGAAGATGAGGGTCGCCTTGAGCGAGGGGAGCGTGATCGACGTGAACTGCCGGAAGGGTCCCGCTCCGTCGACGGTGGCGGCCTCGTAGTAGTCGCGGGGGATGGCCTGCATGGCGGCGAGCAGGATCAGGGTGTTGTAGCCGGTCCAGCGGAAGTTCACCATCGTGGCGATCGCGACGTGGCTCCAGAACGGGTCCTTGTGCCACGGCACGGCCGGCAGGCCGAGGTCGGTCAGCACGGTGTTCACGAGGCCGTGGTTGTCGCCGAACATGTTGCTGAAGATGAGGGCGACGGCGACCGGCGCCATGACGAACGGCACCAGCACGCTCATGCGCCAGAAGGTCCTGGCTCGGATGTTGCGGTCGAGCATCGCGGCGATGAACACCGCGGCGACCAGCTGCGGCACGCTCGAGAGCAGGAAGATGCTGAAGGTGTTGCGCAGGGCGGTCCAGAACTGCGGGTTCTGGAGGATCCAGACGTACTGGTCGAAGCCGACGAACTCCCCGGAGTTGCGGACCAAATCCCACTCCATGAACGAGATCACGGCCGTGTACGCGATGGGGAAGAGGCCCACGACCGCGAACATGATGAAGAACGGCGAGATGTAGAGGTACGGCGAGACCTTCAGGTCCCAGCGGCTCAGGTGCCGGCGGAACGAGATCACCCGTACCGGGCGCTGCGCGGGCTCGATCGGCGCGGCCGGGGGCGCCGGCGCTGGGGGGCGGGTTTGCGTCGTGGTCACGATGGCTCCGTCTCAGGGGCGAGGTGGATGCTGCGGGGTGGGGGTGGGGGGGGGGGGGGGGGGGGGGGTGTTGCCCCCCCCCCCCCCCCCCCCCACACCCTTCCGGGCTAGAAGGCCTCGACCTCGGAGACCCACGTGTTCCACGAGGTCTGCTGGTCCTCGGCGCCGTCGAAGACGCGGTTGACCGCGTTCTGGAGCGCGTCGTGGTACTTGAAGTAGTCGGCGTCCTTGTACGGGGCCACCGACACGGCTTCGGCACGGCTCGAGAGGATCTCACCGGTCGGCGCGGCGTTGAAGTAGTCGTTCGTCGCGCTCGCGAGCTCGTCGCCCTCGAGGGCGTCGACCTGGCTGGGGAAGGTGCCCGCGTTGGCGAAGGCCTTCATCTGCGTCTCGGGGCTGGTGAGCCAGTCGGCGAGCTCGAGTGCGGCCTCGACGTTCTCGCCGTCGGCCGGCACGGTGAGGTACGAGCCGCCCCAGTTGCCGCCGCCGTTGGGGAACACGTCGGCGATGTCCCAGCCGGTGACCTCGGCGGCGTTGCCCGAGATGACGCCGAGCATCCAGCCCGGGCACAGCATCGCGGCGAACTCGCCGTTGGCCATCGAGGCGAACCAGTCGTCGGACCACTGGCCGGAGTACGCCGAGTTCGGGATGGCGCGCTCGACGACGAGGTTGTACGCCTCCTCGATCTCGGGGTTCTCGGTGGCGATGACGGTGCCGTCCTCCTCCGTGTACGTGTACTCGATCTGGTTCACGATGCCCTGGAGCACCGAGTTGGCCGAGTCGATCATCGGCTTGCCGGTGGCTGCACGGTACTGGTCGGCGACGTCGAGGAAGTGCTCCCAGTCGCCATCGAACAGCGCGGCGACCTCGCCGCGGTCGGTCGGGAGGCCGGCGGCCTGGAAGAGGTCGGAGCGGTAGCAGATGCCCTGGGGGCCGATGTCGGTGCCGAAGCCGACGAGGCGGCCGTCGGCGTCGGTCGCGGCGGCCTCCTTCCAGTCGAGCCACCGGCCCTTGACGCTGTCGGGCGCCTCGGCGAGCAGGTCGGAGTACTGCATGGCCTCGGCGAACCAGTCGATCTCGACGGCCTCGATGTCGGCCAGGCCGCCCTTGCCGAGCTTCTGGAAGAAGTTGGCGCGCGCGTCGCCCGACTCGGCGGCGCGGTTGTGGACGATCGTGACCTCGGGGTGCTCGTCCATGTACTCCTGGAGGAGCTCGTCGGTGTAGCCGAAGTCGTTGAACGTGGCGATGGTCAGCTCCACCGGGCCGTCGGCGTCGGCGGTCTGGTCGCCCGCGGCGCAGCCGGTGGCGATGAGGGCGAAGGATGCGGCGCCGGCGACGGCCGCGAACGCCTTGGTGCGTCGTGAGAGATTCACGGTCACTCCCTTGTGTGCGTGGATGGGTTTGCAGGGCGCTCGTGCGAGCGCGCTGAAGAAGGAGTGAGAGCGCTCTCACGATGCGGTTTCCGATGGTAGGGACATCGGCTCGAAGATGTCAAGAGAGCGCTCTCACAATGTCGTCTGTATCGCGCATGGGCATGCGCCGACTCCCGAGCGCCCCGCAGGATCCGTGCGGCGGATGCGGATGAAACGGAGGGTCCGCTCCCGGCGTCCTCGGAGGAGCGACGATTACCGTTCCTCACGTGCCCCGACCTCTCCTCCTCGCCGGACTCGCCGCCGCCATCGCGGTCGGCGCGAGCGGGTGCGCCGGGATCCCGCCGCTGCCGCCGCAGGCATCGGTCGGCACGGTGACGCCCGACCAGCAGCGCGGCGCGGAGACCGCCCCGGCGACGCCCGACGAGGAGGAACCGGCCGACGACGCCGACGAGCCTGCGACCGACGCCGGAGCCGACGCCACGGTCGACGTCGCCACCGACCCCCGAGTCGCCGCACAGGTCGACTATGTGCTCCAATACTGGTCGGACTACAACGACGAGGAGTGGGGCGTGCTCGAGCGCAACGGCTGCGTGAACTTCGCCAGCCAATCGCTGGTGGTGCGCGGCTGGGAGCAGTCGAGCCAGTGGTACCACGGCGGCGACCCGTACTCGTCGTCGGCGTCCTGGCGCAGCTCGACCGCGATGCGGAACTGGCTCGCGAGCCGCCCCGACCTGGCGACCCCCCTCGAGGATGCCCAGCGCGACCAGGTGCAGCTCGGCGATCTCGTGCAGTTCGACTGGGACAACTCTGGCGACCGCGACCACACCGGCGTCGTCACGCGCATCGAGCGGTCGAGCACGGGCGTCAAGGTCTACTTCGCCGGGCACACGCTCGACAGCGACTACCGCGACGTCGATGTCGCCATCACGCAGGAGCACCCCGGAGCGTCGGTGTACTACTGGCGCCTGGCCGGCTGATGCCGCCTCGCGCACCGGTCTCCGCTCGCGTCCGCAGGAACCGCCTCATCGCCGGTGCGATCGCGCTCGCGGTCGTCGTCGGCGGGTCGATCACGGCCGCGACGCTGTTCGTCGCCGCCGGCGCCCCCGACGACAGCCCCGCGGCATCCGCCTCGGTCTCGTCGACGCCCACGCCCTCGCCGACGGTCGCACGACCCTCGCCCGCCGCGACGCCGACGCCCACGCCCGTCGCCACGTTCGACAAGGCGGCGCGCTCGATCGACGACCCCATGAGCATCTGGGTCGTCGTCGACAAGCTCCGCCCGCTGCGGCCGATGGACTTCGAGCCGAGCGACCTCGTGTCGGTGCCGGTCGCGCACACGTGGGAACCGCTCCTGCGACAGGAGGCGTCGAACGCCGTCGTTGCGCTCTTCGCCGCGGCGAAGGCCGAGGCCGGGCTCTCGCTCGCCTCGAACAGCGCCTACCGCTCGTACACCGCGCAGCAGAACGTCTACGTCGGCGACGACGAGCTCACGGCGCGCCCGGGGTTCAGCGAGCACCAGACCGGGCTTTCGATCGACATCGGCGCCGAGTCGGGCGTGTGCTCGATCGAGGTGTGCTTCGCCGACCTGCCCGAGGGGCAGTGGCTCCGCGACAACGCGCACCGCTTCGGGTTCATCCTGCGCTACCCGGCCGACAAGCAGGCGGTGACGGGCTACCAGTTCGAGCCGTGGCACTTCCGGTACGTCGGCGTCGACCTCGCCGAGGAGATGCGCGAGACGGGTGTGACGACCCTCGAGGAGTTCTTCGGGCTCCCGCCCGCCCCGGCCTACCAGTAGCTGCGGGCCGGCCGTCGCGGGCGTAGGCTGCCGCAGTGGCAGACGGTGCGACGACCCCCGAGTCGATGGCGCGTCCGCCCGCGCGGCGCGGCGGGAACGGCCTGCAGCTCGGCCTGCTGATCCTCAACCAGTTGCTGGCGGGGGTCGGCGTGGCCACCGGCATGGCGCTCGCCGCGATCCTCGTGACGGAGCTGACCGGGGCCGAGGCGCTGGGCGGCCTGTCGCAGTCGTCGAGCGTGCTGGGCGCCGCGATCGCCGCCGTGCCGCTGGCGCGTCTCGCGGTCCGCTCGGGGCGGCACGTCGCGCTCGCGACGGGCTACGCCTGCTCGGCCGTCGGCGCCGTCCTCGTGGTGACGGCGGCGGCGACCGGCTTCGTCGTCGTCGTGTTCGTCGGGCTCGCGGCGTTCGGCGTCGCGACGGCGGCCGGCCTCCAGGCGCGCTTCGCGGCCACCGAGGTCGCCACGCCCGGCTTCGAGGCGCGATCGATGTCGCTCGTGCTGTGGGCGACGACGATCGGTTCGGTGGCCGGACCCCTGCTGTCGTCCACGGGCGACGAGCTGGGCCGCGCGGTGGGGCTTCCGGCGCTCGTGGGCCCGTTCGTGCTGTCGGGCACGGTGTTCGCGATCTCGGGGCTGATCGCGGCGTTCGCACTCAGGCTGCCCCGCGCCGGCCATCTCGAGGCCGACGCGGGGGCGAGCGGCTCCGACGCCGCGGTCGGGTCGTGGGCGGCGCTGCGCACCGCGTTCGGCGAGGCGCGCTCGAGGCTGGCGATCCTCGCGATCGTGTGCTCCCACACCGTCATGGTCGGCGTCATGGTCATGACGCCGGTGCACATGACGCACCACGGCCTGCCGATCGCGCTGGTCGGCGTCGTCATCAGCATCCACATCCTCGGCATGTTCGGCGCGAGCCCCATCATGGGGTGGCTCGTCGACCGCATCGGCTCGACGCGGGTGATCGCGATGGGCGGGGGCATCCTGCTCGTGGCGACGGTACTCGGCATCGTCGCGGGCGACTCGATGGCGCTGATCCCCGTGGCCCTCGGCCTGCTCGGACTGGGATGGTCGGCCGGGCTCATCGGCGGGTCGACGCTGCTCACCACGAGCGTGCCGGCGGCGATCCGCGTGCCGTTGCAGGGTGCGACGGATGCCGCGATGAACGTGGCGGCCGCGACCTCCGCCGCCTTCTCGGGGCTGGTGCTCGGGTTCGCCGGGTTCGCGGGCGTGAACGTGGTCGCGATCCTCGTGCTGGTGCCGCTCCTGCTCGCCGGCATCTCGGTCGGGCGCGCGAGCCGTCGCCCGGTCGCACAGCCCTGAGCGGCGGCGACCCGGTCTGAAACCGAGTCGCGGTCGGCATTCACGTTCCTCCCAGTACTCGCGAGGGATCCTCACAAGCGAGCGTGATGGGCTGTCATGTCCCCCTGAATGCCGACACGGAAAACCCCCGATTCCCTCGTGCCTGAAACTTCCAAGAACGTCCCCCTGCCCGATTCCCGCCGCTCGACCTTCCGCGCACCCCACCCCGACGCCGCACGCGAGTTCGATCTCGCGCTGCCGGCTGCGTCGCCCGCCGCGGACCCCGTGGACGACGACGCGGCTGCGACCCGTCGCCGCGCCGAGTCCGTCGCCGCAGTGATCGCCGGACTCGACCTGCCCGACGTCGCTCCCGAGGTGCCCGGCCGTCGCCGCTCGACGGCGCCGCGCGCGCCGGAACTCGCCGAAGCGAGTGCCGAGCCGACCGCCGACCGCGATGCGGCGCCTGCCCCGGCGCATCCCCGCCACCGCGCCGACCGGCTCGGCAATCGACGACCCTCGAGCGGCCTTCGCCGCTCGCTCGTGCTCGGGATCGCCGCGACGCTCGTCGGCGGTGCCCTCGTCACGGGCGTGGTCGTCTCCGGCGCCGATCGCGACGCTGCCTCCGCGACCGCCGCCGAGCAGGCCCGGGAATCCGCGATCGACGCGGCTGCCGCGGGCGACGCCGCCGCCGACGAGCTCGAGTCCGAGGTCGACACGTCGCGACCCGTGGTGACCGGCGGCCTCTCCACCGAGGAGGCCCCCTTCACGGGCGGGACCGAGGTCACCGTCGAGGGCCGCAACCTCGACGCGGTCGCCCAGGTGAGCGTCGCCGGCGCGCCCGCGCAGATCGTCGCGGCGACGCCCGACGCGATCACCTTCGCCGTCCCCGCGGTCGACGACGCGGTCCGCGGCGAGGTCGCGGTCCAGCTCACGGATGCCGCGGGCACGCCCATCGACATCGAGACGCCGGCCGCGCCATCCGCCCCCGCGACCTCGACCTCGACCGAGGGCCCGGCGACGGCCGCCGGCGCGGCCGTGACGCCGGACCCGCTCACGATCACCTACACGGCCGACCCCGGCATCGAGGCGCAGGTCGCCTACGTGCTCACGTACTGGGCGTCGTACAACTCGGCCCAGTACCCGGTGCTGAGCGGCGTCGACTGCGCGAACTTCGCCAGCCAGTCGCTCATCGCGCGCGGTTGGGCGATGGACGGCGCGTGGTACTACGACGCCGGAACGCGGCAGATGTCGCCCTCATGGTCGAGCTCGACCGCACTGCGCGACTACCTGCTGACGCAGCCGGCGCGGGCCACGCCACTCTCGGACGCGCAGCGCGACCAGGTCAAGGTGGGCGACATCGCGCAGTTCGACTGGGACGCCTCGGGCGACCGCGACCACACCGCGATCGTCACGCGGGTGGAGCACACCGACCACGGCACCAAGGTCTGGGTCGGCGGACACACCAAGGACGCCGACTACTGGGACGTCGACCAGGCCCTCGCCACGGGTGGCGGCACGGTCTCGTATTTCTCCCTGAGCTGACCCCAGGCGTCGTGGCGCCGCTTCCCAGCCAACTCTGATCGAGTCGGGAGGAACACCCCACCTTCGCCCCAGTAGCCTGAGCGCGAGCCGAGGCCGATCCTTCCGACGTCGGCGGCTCCAGGGGGAACCGGGGGTCCGACATGGGAGTCCAGACCGCGCTCGACGTCGTACGCCGAGCGCCATCGCTGATCGACGCCATGCGCCTGTCGGACGACCTCGCGTTCGAGGCCGGTCGCGAGCCCGGCGTCCGCACCAATCGGGTGCTCGTCGACGCCGTGCGCGGCGACGATCAGCTCGTCGTCATCGCCGCCGTGCACGCGCTCGGCGGCGTGCTCGACCGTGAGGCCGGTCGGGAGCTCTCCCGGCTGCTCTCCGACGAGCGGCCCTTCGTGCGCGAGCACGCCGCCTGGGCGCTCGGCTCGGGCCTGCCCCGGTTCGACGGCATCGGCCGGCTGCTCGGGATGGTTGCGACCGGGGGCTTCCCGGGCATGCTCGCGCAGCGGACGCTCGAGCAGTGGGCCGATGCCGTCCACGAGCCCATCGTCGTCGGGATCGAGGGTGCGCTGCTCGGCATCGCCGAGCCCGAGGCGCGAGCGCGCCTCGTCGAGACGCTCGGCCTCGTGCACGCCCG
Source organism: Agromyces sp. NPDC029043 (assembly GCF_055564615.1). Lineage (NCBI taxonomy): Bacteria > Bacillati > Actinomycetota > Actinomycetes > Micrococcales > Microbacteriaceae > Agromyces > Agromyces sp. NPDC029043. The sequence continues at coordinate 30,147 of NZ_JBVHVX010000004.1, forward strand.
GCTCGCCGATGCGCCCCTGGCGCGACTCGCCGCGGACCCACGGGAGCCCGACGTCGTGCGCGCCGCTGCCGCGGCGGCGCTCGGCGACCGTCCGACCGGCGACACGGCGAGCGAGGTCCTCCACCGGCTCGCCGGTGGCGAGGGGCCGCTGGCCGAGGTCGCCCGGCTCGCGCTCATCGACCGCTCGGCGGCGGACCGTCCCATCCGGCGTCGCACCGAGGGATGCACCGTCGCCCAGCTGTTCCTGCACGCCGACATCGACCCCGAGCTCAGCGCCGCCGGCGCGGGCGACAACGGCGGGATCGCCACCCTCCTGGTGCGCCTCGGCGACGCGCTCACCGAGGAGCAGGCCGGGCGAGTCGGCCGGGTCGTCACGCTCTCCCGTGGGTCGGCCGCGGACGCGGTGGCCGACGCGCTCTCCCTCGAGGCGGAATCGACCGCGTCCGGGCACGTCTACGCGCGCATCCCGATGCCATCGGGACCGGTGCCGGCAGCGCACGCGTGGCCGTGGCGGGTGTCGGTGCGTCGCGGCATCCGTCGCGCGGTGCGCGCCGCCGGTGGCGTCGACCTGCTGCACCTGCGGATGGCCGAGGTCGGCAGCCTGGCGGCGTCCGAGGTGGCGCGAGAGCTGGGCATTCCCGTCGTCTTCAGCCTCGCGCCGGACCCGCACGGCGTCATCGACTCGCTCGACCGGTCCGGACGGCTGACCCGTGACCGCTTCGGCGACATCGATTCCGTCGAGCACTTCTGGTTCCGCGCCAGGCTGGTGCAGCGGCTCGCAGCGAACGCCGCCCACACCGTCCTGTTCCCGCGCCCGCATCTCCGGGACGAGCTCCACCGCCTCGTCGGCATCGACCTCGAGGCGCATGCCGAGCGGCACACGATCGTGCCCGAGGGCGTCGACCTCGTCACGGCCGAGGCGGCGCTCGACGAGGCGTCGGCGCACGCACGAGGAGCCGCGCCGCCGCCGGCCCTGGCCGAGCTCCGTCGTGTGCTCGAGGCGCTCCCGCACGAGCGCCGCGGACTGCCCCTCATCGTGACCGCCGGCCGCGTGCACCGGGTCAAGGGCACGGCGGCGCTCGTGGACGCGTGGGCGACCGGGCCGCTCGCCGATCGGGTGAACCTGCTCGTCATCGGCGGCGACCTCGAGCGGCCGTCCGCCGACGAACGCGAGCAGCTCGACCTCATCGACGCGATCGTCCCGTCGGCTGGGCGGGCGGCCGCCGGCCTGATCCTGGCGGGCCACCGGCCGAACGACGTGACCGCGCGCTGGCTGGCCGCCGTCCGATTCGGCGTGCCGGGGCTCGCCGCGCCGCGCGGCGTGTACGCGTGCGCGAGCCTCAAGGAGGAGTTCGGCCTCGCCCTGCTCGAGGCGATGGCCGTGGGACTGTTCGTGGTGGCGCCCGACGGCGGGGGACCGGCCACTTACGTCGCGGATGGCGACACGGGCCTGCTCACGGCCACGTGGGATCCCGCGCGGCTGGCCGGGGCGCTCGAGGCCGCCGTGTCCGCCGCCGCCGCTGAGGGGGACGACGAGCGGGCCGACCGGTCGCGCGCAACGGTTCGCGAGCAGTTCACGATCCAGCGGATGGCGCGCACGCTCGCCGACGTCTACCGCGGCGTCGCGCGCGACGAGGCGGCGCTGCTCGACGTCGGCGACCGGACGGCGGCGTCATGACGCTTCTCGTCATCAGCCCCGACTACGCGTCGCACCTGCTGCCGCTGGCCACGCTCGCGACGGCATGGCGCGATCGCGGCGAGCGCGTGGTGGTGGCGTCGGGGCCGGCCACCGCGGGCATCACGGACACGTTCGGCCTCGAGCGACGCGAGTTGCGCCTCGGTCGCGGCTCCAATCCGGGTGTCATCCGAGCCGACCAGCAGCCCGTCGACGAGGGCGCCTCCCTGCGCGGCTTCTTCGCCGCCACCCGCGAGGGCGCGGTCGCGACGTTGCGCTACCAGGCGATCGAGCGGCTCACCGACCTGATGTGGGAGCCGGTCGCGACGGCGCGGGCCACCCAGGGGGTCGTCGACGAGGTGAACCCCGACCAGGTGCTGGTCGACCACCTCGCGTTCAGTGCGCGCCTCGGCCTCGAGACGGCCGGCGTTCCGTACGGCGACGTCGTGCTGGGACATCCGAGTGCGCTCCCGGTGGGGAACGAGGTGTACGGGTACCCGCCCGAGTGGCCGGCGGCGTTCCGTCCCGACCCCGCGGGGCTCGCAGCGTTGCGGCCGCTGTGCGAGCGGGTCTCCGACCGCTTCGCGGAGGAGTGGAACCGGGCCGCGCACGAGCTCGATCCCTCGTTTCCGCCGACCGCGGACGCGTTCGCGGAGCACGGGGCGCTCGTGCTTTACAACTCGCCGGCGGAGCTCGTCGACGACGCGCGGCGGGCGCTGCTCCCGCCGCACCGCTTCCTCGGCTCGGCGCTCCGCGAGGAGCCCGAGTCCGACGACGTCGCCGAATGGCTGGGGACCGCCGGCCCATTCGCCTACGTGAGCTTCGGCAGCTTCCTCTCGGTGCGTTCCGACGTGCTGCGGCGAGTGTCCGACGCGCTCAGGTCGCTCGGCCTGAGGGCGGCCGTCGCGACCGGCTCAGCCGACCCGCGTGAGCTCGGCGACCTCCCATCCGACTGGCTCGTGCGCCCGTACCTGCCGCAGGTGCGACTGCTCCGGGCCGCGGCGGTCGCCGTGACGCACGGCGGCAACAACTCGGTGACCGAGGCGCTCGGGTGCGGGGTCCCGCTCGTGGTACTGCCGTTCTCCACGGATCAGTTCGCCGGCGCCGCGGCGGTGGAGCGGAGCGGGTTCGGCCTCGCGCTCGACCCCAACGCGGCCACGGCGGACGAACTCGCGGGGGCCCTGCAGCACGCGCTCCGCCTCGACGGCGGGCCGCGCGAACGGCTCGATGCGCTCGCGGCGGCCCAGTCGGGACGCCCGGGCCCGGAGGTCGCGTTCGACGCCCTCGACGACACGCTCGGCCTCGAGCGCGTGAGCTGACTAGCCCGAGGCGAGCGCCGAGTCGACGATCCGCTTCGCCTCGGCCTGCACCTCGGCGAGGTGCTCGGGCCCCTTGAACGACTCGGCGTAGATCTTGTACACGTCTTCCGTGCCGCTCGGGCGCGCCGCGAACCACGCGTGCTCGGTCGCGACCTTCACGCCGCCGACCGCCGCGCCGTTGCCGGGCGCCGACGACAGCTTCGCGACGATCGGCTCGCCCGCCAGTTCGGTGGCCGAGATGGCGTCGCCGTCGAGCTTGCCGAGGGCCGCCTTCTGGGCGGCGGATGCCGCGGCATCCGTGCGCTCGTAGGCGGGGTCGCCGAACCGCTCGACGAGCTCGGCGTACAGCTGCGACGGGCTCTTGCCGGTCACCGCGCGGATCTCGGACGCGAGCAGGCACAGCAGGATGCCGTCCTTGTCGGTGGTCCACACCGTGCCGTCCTTGCGCAGGAACGACGCTCCGGCGCTCTCCTCGCCGCCGAAGGCCACCGAGCCGTCGATGAGGCCCGGCACGAACCACTTGAACCCGACGGGCACCTCGACGAGCTTCCGGCCGAGCGACTCGGCGACGCGGTCGATCATCGAGCTCGACACGAGCGTCTTGCCGATCGCCGCGTCGGCCGGCCAGCCGGGCCGGTGCGTGTACAGGTACTCGATCGCGACCGCGAGGTAGTGGTTGGGGTTCATGAGGCCCCCGTCGGGCGTCACGATGCCGTGCCGGTCGGCGTCGGCGTCGTTGCCGGTGAGGATGTCGAACCGGTCGCGGTTGGCGAGCACCGACGCCATCGCATTCGGGCTCGACGGATCCATCCGGATCTTTCCGTCCCAGTCGAGGGTCATGAACGCCCAGCGCGTGTCTACCTTCTCGTTCACGACCTCGAGGTCGATCCCGTACCGGTCGCGGATGGCGCCCCAGTAGCCGACCGATGCGCCGCCGAGCGGGTCGGCGCCGATGCGGATGCCGCTGCGCTTGATGGCGTCGAAGTCGATGATCTGCGCCAGATCCTCGACGTAGGAGCCGCGGAAGTCGTAGGTCTCGACCGCGCTGGGCTCGGCCTGGTTGACGTCGTGCAGGCCGCCCTCGATGAGCTCGTTCGCGCGCTTCGCGATCCAGCTCGTCGCGTCGGAGTCGGCCGGCCCGCCGTGCGGCGGGTTGTACTTGATGCCGCCGTCCTGCGGCGGGTTGTGGCTCGGCGTGATGACGATGCCGTCGGCATCGCCCTCGGCGCGCGTCGCCGGGTCGTTGTTCCACTTCAGGATGGCGTGGCTGAGCGCCGGCGTCGGCACGTAGTCGTCGTACTCGTCGGAGAGCACGCGCACACCGTTCGCGACGAGCACGTCGAGCGCCGTCGTCTGCGCCGGACCGCTGAGCGCGTGCGTGTCGGCGCCGATGAACAGCGGACCGGTGATGCCCTGGCTGTTCCGGTAGTCGACGACGGCCTGCGTGATCGCGAGGATGTGGTCCTCGTTGAACGCCGTGTTGAGGCTCGACCCGCGGTGGCCCGACGTGCCGAACACCACGCGTTGCTCGGGGATCGAGACATCGGGATGCAGGTCGTAGTACGCCCTGAGCAGGGCCTCCACGTCGATCAGGTCGGATTCGGTCGCCGGGGTGCCCGCTCGCTCGTGCATGCCCCCAGTCTGCCCCGCCGCCTCGCCGTGCGACACCCCTTGCCGAGGCATCCGGATGTCACGCCAGCGACTGCACCGCCGTCGCGATCGCGTGGATCGCGAGCCCGGCCAGCGCTCCCACGACGGTGCCGTTGATTCGGATGTACTGCAGGTCGCGGCCCACCTGCAGCTCGATCTTCTCCGTGGTCTCGGTCGGGTCCCACCGCTCGACGGTCTCGGTGATGACCCCCGCGATCTCGTGGCGGTACTTGCCGACGACGTAGGCCGCGGCATCCGTCACCCACACATCGACCTTGCCGGCGAGCTCGGGGTCCGTCGCGAGCCGCGCGCCCACCTCCATGAGCGCCGACCGCACGCCGGCGCGCAGCTCGCTGCCCGGGTCCTCGAGCGACGCGGCGAGCGAGACCTTCACCGACCCCCACACCTCGCCGGCGAACTCGCGCAGTCGCGGGCTGTCGACGAGGTCGGCCTTCAGGCGCTCGACGCGCGCGATCATGACGGGGTCGTACTGCAGGTCGTCGGCGAGGTCGGCGAGCCAGTGGTCGATCGCGTGGCGCAGCGGATGGTCGGGATCGTCGCGGACCGACCGCGCGAACGCGAGCACCTCGCGGTAGGCCTTGTCGTCGACGAGGCCGCCGACGAAGCCGGGCATCCACTTCGGCAGTCGGCTCGACACCATGGCGCCGAACGCCTCGGGGTGCGTGATCAGCCACGCCTCGGCGCGCTCGAGCACCGCGTCGACCGCGGAGCGCTGCTGGTCGGCGGCCACGAGTCGCGCGCCGATGCGGCCGATGGCGGGTCCCCACTCCGGTTCGAGCAGGTGCCTGCGGGCGAGCTGCTCGATCACGTTCGCCACGTCGTCGTCGGCCAGCAGGGCGAGCACGCTGCGGCCGGCGACGGATGCCTCGGCCGTCACGCGCTCGGCGTGCGCGGGTTCGCGCAGCCACTCGCCGAGCCGCCGGGCGACGCCCATCGACCGGAGCTTGCCCGCCACGACGGCGTCGGAGAGGAACTCGTCCTCGACGAAGGCGCCGAGCGCGGCCCCGATCTCGTCCTTCCGGCGCGGGATGATCGCCGTGTGGGGGATGGGCAGTCCGAGCGGACGGCGGAACAGCGCCGTCACCGCGAACCAGTCGGCGATGGCCCCCACCATCGCGCCCTCGGCCGCGGCGCGCACGAACCCCATCCACGGCACGGAGTCCTGCAGCGGGAATGCGACCGCGAACACCGCGGCGGCCACGAGCAGCAGGCTCGTCGCGAGCCGCTTCATGCGCCGCAGGGCGATGCGGCGTTCCTCGTCGGTGGGCAGCGGCGGCCGGGTCGCCGCGGCATCCGTCGTCGTCGCACTCATGCTGGCACCATCCCTTTCTCAGGAGTGTTCGCCGCTGACGCCACGTTTCTCAGGACGCCACGCCGCACCCTGCCTCGACGCGCCGAATATCTCCTGAGAAATGCAGCGCCGTAGGCTGGTCGGCATGACGGATGCCGCTGCGCCACGACCCGACGAGACCTACTCGTACCTCGGGCCGGCGGGCACGTTCACCGAGGCCGCGCTGAAGCAGGTGCCCGAGGCGGCCGGCATGCACTGGCGCAGCGTCAACAACGTCGGGGAGGCGCTCGCCGACGTCGTCGCCGGCCGCTCGACCGCAGCGATGATCGCGATCGAGAACTCCGTCGACGGCGGCGTCTCGGCCACGCAGGACGCGCTCGCCACGGTGCCCGGCCTCCGCATCGTGGGCGAGTACCTCGTGCCCGTGAACTTCGTGCTCGTCGCGCGCCCCGGCACGCGGCTCGACGAGGTGCGCGTCGTCAACGCGCATCCCGTCGCGTACGCGCAGTCGCGGGCCTGGCTCGAGCGCAGCCTGCCCGACCACGCGCACCTCCCCGCGACGAGCAACGTGCAGGCGGCGGCATCCCTCTTCGAGAACGGGCTGGCGGATGCCGCGGTGGCCCCGCCCGGCATCGTCGACCACCTCGACGTCGACGTGCTCGCCGAGCAGATCGGGGACAACCCGCGCGCGATGACGCGGTTCGTGCTCGTGAGCCGGTCGCGGACGATCACGCCGCGCACCGGCGCCGACAAGACGAGCCTCATCGTCGAGCTGCCCGACGACGAGCCCGGGTCGCTGCTGGCGATGCTCGAGCAGTTCTCCACGCGCGGCGTGAACATGTCGCTGCTGCAGTCGCGCCCGATCGGCGATGAGATGGGCCGCTACCGGTTCGTCATCGACCTCGACGGGCACGTCGAGGACGAACGCGTCGCCGACGCCCTGCTCGGCCTCAGGCGGTTCAGCCCCAAGGTGATCTTCCTCGGCTCGTACCCGCGCGCCGACCGGCGCGAGGTCGAGTACCACTCCAAGTACGACGACGAGATCTTCATCGAGGCGCGTGACTGGCTGCGCGGCATCCTGAGCGGGGAACCCGGGGAGGACTGAGCGAGATGTCGGGTTCGGCGACGGGGCCGGAGTTCGATCCACGGTATGACGCGCGGTTCCAGCGCGGCTGGTCGGGGGGCGACCCGGATGTCGCGGCGCCGGCCGAGCCCGGATCGGCTCGCCCGACGCCCGAGGCCGGGGACGCGGTGCCCGCCGACCCGCCGGCCGCGGCACCGGTGCCGGTCGACCCCGCTCCCGAGGGGGAGGCGGCGGTCGAGCTCGGGCTCGTCCCGGATCCGAGCGGGGACCCCCGCCCCGACGCCGAGCCCGGCCTCGGCCCCGACACCGATGCGGGCGCCGAGCCCGGGACCGAGCCCGGGACCGAGACCGAGGCTGAGGCCGAGGCGGCGCAGATCCTCAGGGTCGCCTTCTGGATCGCCTGGGCCGTCGCGGGCGCCGCGACGCTCCTCGGCGCCGGTCTGGTGTGGTCGGTCGTCTCGGTCGAGGACCCCTTCGGCATGCCGAGCGGCGAGTCCGAGATCGTGGTGCGGTCGCTCGCCCAGTTCGCCGCGCCGAGCCTGCTCTCGGCGGGACTGCTCGGGATCGTCGCGCTCACGATCGCCGACGGCGTGCGCCGGGCGCGCCGGCTGCGGTCGCCGCAGGCGACGGAGGCCGGGGAGGCGCCGTGATCCGCGCGGTGCTCGACCGATCGGTGATCGTGCTCGCGGTGCTCGCCGTGGTCGCGGGCGTGGTCCTCTGGCGCGTGATCTCGTGGAACGTGGAGGCCACGACCATCGAGGGCGTGACGATCGACACGTCGCGCGACCAACGTTCGCTCGCCCTGATGTTCATCCTGCCGTACCTGGTCGGGCCCGCGGCCGCGACGCTGCTCGTGGCCGCGCTGCTCGGGCTGCCGATCGTGATCGGGGCCCGGTACGCGGCGATCGTGCGGGCGCGCGGGTCGGCCCGGCCCCGCGCCGCGGGCGGTTCGCCCGGGGCCCGCTGAGCCGCCCTACTGCTCGACGGCCTCCTTGGGCTCGTCGGCGACGGCCTCGTCGGCCTGCTTCGGCTTCGGCGGTTCCGCGACCCGCACCACCAGCGCCTTCGGGTCGATGGTGAACCGGGCGGCGGTGATCTGCCCGCGCTCCTCGCCGTCGATCTCGAACTCCTCGGGGCCGCCGTCGATCACGATGTCGATGGTGCGCCCGCTCGAGTAGACCACCTCGCGGCGCTTGTTCCCGCCGGTCAGGTCGATGAGCTGCCGCCCGAGCGCGCTCTTGCGGAGCACGCGGTTCTCCCAGGCGACCTTGCGCCACACCATGAGCCAGCCCCAGAAGTTGCGCGGCTGCAGCCGCACGACGTCGAGCTGGCCGTCGTCGATCGATGCCTCGGGGATGAGCTCGATGTTGCCGGGCAGGTAGCCGAGGTTCGCGATGAGCACGCTCGCGACGCGCGACCGGTGGGTGCGACCGTCGTCCATGCGGTGGGCGACGCGGAAGGGGGCGGAGTTCGGGATGGCGCGGATCCCGGCGTCGACGTAGGCGAGCCATCCGACGCGCTTCTTCAGGTCGGGATCGGTGTTCGCGATCATGGCCGCGTCGAACCCGATGCCGCTCATGACGAGCGACACCTCGGTCTCGATCGTGCCGTCGGGCCGGCGCACGCGGGCACGCAGCACATCGACCGGGCGGTCCTCGCCGGTGAAGGCGAGCGACACGGCCGCCGGGATGTCGTTGACGGGGATCTCGAGGTTGCGCGCGAACAGGTTGCCCGTGCCGAGCGGGATCAGGCCGACGGGGATCTCCGCATCCTCCAGGCCCTCGGCGACCGCGCGCACGGTGCCGTCGCCGCCGGCGGCGATGATCAGGTCGACGCCCTCCTCGACGGCTTTGCGGGCTTGGCCGGTGCCGGGGTCCTCCTCGGTCGTCTCGATCCACAGCGTCGTGCCGAATCCCTGCTGGGATTCGACCTCGGTGACGACGGCGCGCAGCTCGTCGACGCCCTGCTTCACCGGGTTGAAGATCACCGCCGCCCGCTTGGCCCCGCCCGCGGCATCCGTTCGCTCTTCGCTGCCCGCACTCATGCGTCGAATCTAGGGCATGACGGCGCGGCCCACCCCGGGGTTGCGGCACAGCGGCGCCGTGGGCGAGGGGCCGAAGGCGAGGGCGGATGCCGCGACTACACTTGCACGGGTGATCGACCCCGTGCTGCTCCGCGAGAGCCCCGACCTGGTCAAGCGCTCGCAGGAGGCGCGTGGCGAGTCCGCCTCGCTCGTCGACGACGCCGTCGCCGCCGACACCGCGCGCCGCGCCGCGATCGCCGCGTTCGAGTCGCTCCGCGCCGAGCAGAACGCGTTCGGCAAGCAGGTCGCGACGGCGCCGAAGGAGGAGAAGGCGGCCCTCGTCGCGCAGGCGCAGGACCTCGCGGCGAAGGTGAAGCAGGCCAACGCCGAGGCCACGACCGCCGAGGAGGCGTTCACCGCCGCCGTGCAGCGCCTCGGCAACGTCGTCATCGAGGGCGTGCCCACCGGCGGTGAAGAGGACTTCGACATCCTCCGCGAGGTCGGCGAGATCCCGGCGTTCGGGTTCGAGCCGCGCGACCACCTCGAGATCGGCGAGCTGCTCGATGCCATCGACATGCCACGCGGCGCGAAGGTGTCGGGGGCGCGCTTCCACTTCCTCAAGGGCGTCGGGGCACGCCTGCAGCTCGGCCTCATGAACATGGGCCTCGACAAGGCGATCGCGAACGGCTTCACGCCGCTCATCACGCCCACGCTCGTGCGCCCCGAGGTCATGCAGGGCACTGGGTTCCTCGGTGCGCACGCCGAGGAGGTCTACCACCTGCCGGCCGACGACCTCTACCTCACGGGTACGAGCGAGGTCGCGCTCGCCGGGTACCACGCCGACGAGATCCTCGACCTGTCGGCCGGCCCGATCCGCTACGCCGGCTGGTCGACGTGCTACCGCCGCGAGGCGGGCAGCCACGGCAAGGACACGCGCGGCATCATCCGCGTGCACCAGTTCGACAAGCTCGAGATGTTCTCCTACGTCGACCCGGCCGATGCCGAGGTCGAGCACGAGCGGCTCCTCGGCTGGCAGGAGGAGATGCTGCAGGCGCTCGGCCTCGCGTACCGCGTGATCGACGTCGCCGCGGGCGACCTCGGCTCCAGCGCGGCGCGCAAGTTCGACGTCGAGGCCTGGGTCCCGACGCAGCAGGCGTACCGCGAGCTCACCTCGACCTCGAACTGCACGACGTTCCAGGCACGCCGCCTCGACATCCGCCACCGCACCGAGAGCGGGAAGACCGCGCCCGTCGCGACGCTCAACGGCACGCTCGCCACCACCCGGTGGATCGTCGCGATCCTCGAGACGCACCAGCAGGAGGACGGCTCGGTCGTCGTGCCCGAGGCCCTGCGCGGGTACCTCGGCGGCCTCGAGGTGCTCCGCCCCGTCGAGCGATGAGCGAGCGCTGGTTCGTCGCACTCGACGTCGACGGCACGATCATGCACGAGGACGAGACGATCGACCCGCGCGTGGCCGACGCCGTGGCCTCCGCCGTCGCCCGCGGCCACCTCGTGACGCTCGCGACCGGGCGCTCGTGGTCGACCACGAAGCCGGTGCTCGAGCACCTCGAACTGCAGCCCGACTACGTCGTCACCGCGAACGGCGCGATCACCATGCGCCGCGACCCCGAATCGCCCGAGGGGTGGGTGCGCGCGCACGTCGAGACGTTCGACCCCACCGCCGTGCTCGAGCGCATCCGCGAGGTGCTGCCCGAGGGCCGCTTCCTCGTGGAGCTCGGCGACGGGTACCGCCTGTTCACCGAGGGCATGACCGACTGGAACCTCGAGCGGGCCCGCCAGGTCGAGTTCGAGGAGCTCCTCGGGCAGCCGGCCACTCGTGTCGTCGCGACCTCCGTCGACCACGACCTCGACGAGTTCTTCGCGATGGTCGAGCGCATGGGCCTGCACCATGTCAGCTACGCGATCGGCTGGACCGCGTGGCTCGACATCGCGCCCGACGGCGTCAACAAGGCCACTGCGCTCGAGCGCGTGCGCGGTTGGATGGACGTGCCGCTGCATCGCGTGATCGCCGTCGGCGACGGGCGCAACGACATCGAGATGTTCCACTGGGCGAAGGCCGCGGGGCGCGCCATCGCCATGGGGCAGGCGCCCGCCGAGGTCATCGCCGCGGCCGCCGAGCGCACCGGCACGATCCACGAGGCCGGGCTCGCGGCCGTGCTCGACTCGCTCCCCTGAGGCGCGCCGGCAACGCGGTTCTCGCCGATCTCGGGCGTGATCCGGGGTTCCGCGAGTAGGATCGCCCCGGGGGAGGGCGTGAACGAGTCGGGTTCCGAGCCGAGGGACGACGCGCCGCCGGTCGGCGATGACGCGTCGCACGATCACGCGCTCGACGACGCGCCCGCGCTGGACGCCTCGACCGAGGGGCCGCTCGCCGAGCCGCTGCTGCTCGTGCCGCCGGCGCCGTCCACCGGCCCCATCCCCGCGCCCGTGATGACCGAGGCGGCGCTCCCGCCCGCACGCCACGGTCGCCTCGCGCGCCACGGCGCGGGCCGCACGATCGCGAAGGTCGTGGGCGCGAGCGTCGCCATCGTGGCCGTGAGCGCCGGCGCGATCGGCGCGTTCGCCGTGGTCGACGTCGTGCGCGAGATCAAGCCCGCCGTGCAGCTCGAGAGCGAGGAGATCCTCGAGGACGTGCCCGACATCGGCGCGATGGAGGGCGGGCTCAACTTCCTGCTCGTCGGCAGCGACAAGCGCCCGCAGAGCGGAGCGTTCGGCGACCCCGACATCGACTCGGGCGTGCTGAACGACGTGACGATGCTCGTGCACATCTCGCAGGACCACTCGCACGTCGAGGTCGTGAGCTTCCCGCGCGACATGCTCGTCGACGTCCCGGCGTGCCCCGATCCGGCGAACCCGGACGGGCCCGGCTTCTCCGAGCAGTACGGGGTGAAGATGAACTCGATCCTCAAGGACGGCGGCCTCAACTGCGTGGCGGCCACGGTCGAGCGGCTGCTCGGCATCACGATCCCCGTCGGCGGCATCGTCGAGTTCGACGGCGTCGCCGCGCTCTCCGAAGCCGTCGGCGGCGTCGAGGTGTGTCTGGTCGACCCCATCGACGACCCCTGGTCGGGCCTGCAGCTCGAGGCCGGCACGCACTCGCTGTCGGGCTACCAGGCCCTCGCGTTCCTCCGCACGCGGCACGGCGTGGGCGACGGGAGCGACCTCGGCCGCATCTCGAGCCAGCAGACCTTCCTGGCCTCGCTCGCCCGCAAGCTCCAGTCGAGCGGCACGCTCGCCGACCCGGTCCGGTTGTACTCGATCGCGAAGGCCGTCCTCGCGAACATGACGCTCTCGCAGGCGCTGCAGGATCCGGGCCGGCTCGTCTCGGTCGCGTGGGCGATGCAGGCCATCGACCTCGACAAGATCGCGTTCGTCCAGTTCCCGACCGTGTACACCTCCGACATGTCCGCGGTGGTTCCCTCCGAGTCCGCCGCGGTCCTCGCGTCGGCACTGCAGCGTGACGTGCCGGTCGGCTTCGACCCGTCGGCGACGGGCAACGCCTCCTTCGGCACGGTCGACCCGAACGCGGCCGCCGGTGGCGCGCCGCCCGCCGAGACCGGCGAGGTGCCGGTGCAGACGGATGCCGCGCTGCCGCCGGCCGACGGTGCGACGCCCGCGCCATCCGCCACGGCCCCGCCCACGCCGGACGCCGAGGCGCTGCCCGGCGACGTCACCGGGCAGACGGCCCGGGAGGTCCGCTGCGCCACCGCGAACGGGGGGTGAGGCCGGATCCGCGCCGCCGTCATCGGCCGACGCGACCGGCGCTAGCAGGACCTTTTCAGCCTGCGCGTGGAAGTCTGTCTGGGATGTGCTTCGGCTAGAATCGGGGCCTGCCCGCCCGATGACGCGCCGCGGAACACCGCGGAGCGCCCGCGTGCCGGGCGAGGAGGGCTGTCCGAGCGGCCGATGGAGCTGGTCTTGAAAACCAGTGGGCAGCAATGCCTCGTGGGTTCGAATCCCACGCCCTCCGCATCCGAAGGCGACCGACGACGAGAGAGGAGCCGCCTGAGTGAGCCGATCGACGCCCCCCGCGCGTTCCGACGCCCCTCCTGCACTCGCCCGCCACGGCCGGCTGCGCCGCCATGGCATCTGGTCGACCGTGACGAAGGCCGTCGCCTCGGCCGTCGCGGTCGTGCTCGTCTCGGGCACCGCGGTCGCGGCGTACGCCGGGTTCGACCTCGCCGCCACGGCGAAGCCGAGCGTCACGCTCGGCAATGAGGAGGTCCTGTCCGGAGTGCCCGACGTCGGCGCGATCGAGGGCGGGGTCAACCTGCTCATCGTCGGCAGCGACAGCCGCCAGGGGCAGGGCGACGGGTTCGGCGATCCCACCGAGGAGACCGCCGTCCTCAACGACGTCACGATGCTCATGCATATCGCCGAGGATCACTCGCACGCGTCGGTCATCAGCTTCCCCCGCGACATGCTCGTCGACGTGCCCGCGTGCGACGACCCGCAGAACCCGGGCGAGGAACTGTCCGAGCTCTACGACGCGAAGATCAACTCGGTGCTCTCGCACGGCGGCATGCCGTGCGTGGTGAAGACCGTCGAGGAGCTCACCGGCGTGACCATCCCCTTCGCGGGCATCGTCCAGTTCATGGGCGTCGCGGGCCTCTCCGAGGCCGTGGGCGGCGTCGAGGTCTGCGTCGCCGAGCCCATCGAGGATGAGTACACCGGCACCTTCCTCGATGCCGGAACGCACTCGCTCTCGGGTGTCGCGGCCCTGCAGTTCCTCCGTACGCGCCACGGCGTGGGCGACGGGTCCGACCTCGGTCGCATCTCGAACCAGCAGGTCTTCCTCTCCGCGCTGGCGCGCAAGCTCCAGAGCGACGGCACCTACTCCGACCCGGTCAAGCTCTACGGCATCGCCAAGGCTGCGCTCGCCAACATGCAGCTCTCCGACAGCCTCATGGACCCGGTTCGCATGGTCTCGATCGCGAAGGCGCTCAAGGACACCGACCTCGCCAAGATCGCGTTCATCCAGTACCCGACGGGCTACGTCGACGGGTACGCCGCAGTCATGCCGACCGACTCGGCCGAGATCGTCAACCTCGCCCTCCAGGACGACGTGCCGGTCGCCTTCGACGCCGCCGCGCAGCAGGACTCAACCTTCGCCTCGGCCACCGACCCCAACGCCGTGCCCGCGGAGCCCGCGGCTCCGGTCGAAGAGGCGCCGGCCGAGGAGGCGCCCACGACCGAGACTCCCGCGAGCGAGGCCCCCGCGCCGACGCAGCAGGCCCTCCCGAGTGACGTCAGCGGCCAGACGGCGGCCGAGACGCGCTGCTCGGCCGGTCGATCGCTGGCCGACCAGTAAGCGCGCCCGCGCCGCATCCGCTCGCTCGAATCGTCTTTCGACCGGATGCCGGTTATGATGGCAGTCGCGTTCGCCTTCGGGTGTCCGCGAGGAGACGTCGCATAGTCCGGTCGAGTGCACCACCCTGCTAAGGTGGAGTCCCCGTAAGGGGACCGCGGGTTCAAATCCCGCCGTCTCCGCTCACGAACCGCATCGCTCGCCCGCTGAGGCGCTCGACGGCGCTGCTCGCAAGGGGGTTGCCCGAGCCGCCGCCGTGATCGACAGTCGTCGCATGATCGAGCACGGCACGACCGCCGGGTCGCCTGGTCGGCGTTCCCGGATCGACGATGTCTGGGGAGAGCGAACCCCCTTCGGGCGCGGCCAAGCCTGGCCCGACCGGGTCGACCAGTTGCTCGCCGACGGGGTCGCCGAGGGCGACGTCGACCGCTGGGTGCGTTCGGCGTGCGTCCTCTGCAGCAACGGCTGCGGGTGCGACATCGCCGTGAAGGACGGGCGGATGGTGGGCGTGCGCGGCCACGCCGACGACCCGATCAACCGCGGACGACTCGGGCCGAAGGGCCTCTACGCGAGCTGGCAGGGCGTCGCGAACCGCGACCGGCTCACCACGCCACTCGTGCGGCGCGACGGCGTGCTCGTGCCCGTGAGCTGGAACGAGGCCATGGGGCTGATCGTCGAGCGCAGCCGGGCGCTGCTCGACGAGGTGGGCCCGCTCAGCCACGGCTTCTACACGAGCGGCCAGCTGCTGCTCGAGGAGTACTACGCGCTCGCGATCATCGGCAAGGCGGGCATCGGCACGCCGCACATGGACGGCAACACGCGGCTGTGCACGGCCACCGCGGCGTTCGCGCTCAAGGAGTCGTTCGGCGCCGACGGCCAGCCGGGCTGCTACGAGGACATCGACGAGTGCGAGGCGCTGTTCCTGTACGGCCACAACGTGGCGGCCACCCAGACCGTCGCGTGGGCGCGGGTGCTCGACCGCCTCGACGGACCGGAGCCTCCCGTGCTCGTCGTCGTCGACCCCCGACGCACGCCCGTGGCGCAGCGCGCGACGGTGCACCTCGCGGTGAAGCCGGGAACGAACCTCGCGCTGATGCTGGCGCTGGTCCGCGAGGTCCTCGAGAGCGGGTGGGCGGATGACGCGTGGCTGGCCGAGCACACCGTCGGCCTCGAGGAGCTGCGCGGCCAGGTCGCGGAGTGGGCGCCCGAGCGAGCCGCCGACGTGTGCGGGGTCGAGGCCGCCGACATCCGCGAGGCCGCGAGGATCTTCGGCACCACCGATCGCGTGCTCTCGACGGTGCTCCAGGGGTTCTACCAGTCCGCGCAGGCGACGGCCTCGTCGTGCCAGGTGAACAACCTGCACCTGCTCCGGGGCATGATCGGTCGCCCGGGCGCCGGCATCCTCCAGATGAACGGCCAGCCCACCGCGCAGAACAACCGCGAGTGCGGCGCCGACGGCGACCTGCCGGGGTTCCGGAACTGGGAGAACCCGGCGCACGTCCAGCAGCTCGCCGACCTGTGGGGCGTCGATTCGACGGTCATCCCGCACTGGGCGCCGCCGACCCACGCCATGCAGCTCTTCCGCTGGGTCGAGGAGGGCTCGATCCGCTTCCTCTGGATCTCGGCGACCAATCCCGCCGTATCCCTGCCCGAACTCGGTCGCATCCGCGGCATCCTGTCGAAGCCCGAGGCGTTCGTCGTCGTGCAGGACCTCTACCTCACCGAGACCGCCGCGCTCGCCGACGTCGTGCTGCCCGCGGCGGCGTGGGGTGAGAAGACCGGAACGTTCACGAACACGACGCGCACGGTGCACCTCACCGAGCGGGCGGTCGACCCTCCGGGCGAGGCACGCCCCGACCTCGACATCTTCCTCGACTACGCCCGTCGCATGGACTTCCGCCGCACCGACGGGCGACCGCTCCTCGAGTGGACGCAGCCCGAGGACGCGTACCGCGCGTGGCAGGAGTGCTCGCGCGGACGCCCGTGCGACTACACGGGCATCTCGTACGACGACCTCCGGCGCGCGCACGGCGTCCAGTGGCCCCGCCGCGAGGGCGAGACGACGAGCACCGCGCGGCTGTACGCCGACGGGCGGTTCCCGACGCATCGCGACGAGTGCGAGAACTACGGGCACGACCTGCTGACCGGGGCGGATGTCGGACCCGACGCCTTCGCGGCCCTCGGCGCCGACGGTCGCGCCATCCTCAAGTCCGCACCGTACACCGGCCCGCACGAGTCGCCCGACCGCGAGTACCCGCTGGCGTTCACGACGGGTCGCGCCGTCCATCACTTCCATACCCGGACGAAGACCGGGCGTTCGCCCGAGCTCGACGCGGCGGCGCCATCCGTCTGGCTCGAGATGGCGGCGGCGGATGCCTCGGAGCGAGGCCTCGTCGACGGCGATATCGTCGAGGTGCGCTCCCGCCGCGGCCGCATCGTCGCACCGCTGCGCGTCACGCGGATCCGGCCGGGCACGGTGTTCGCGCCGTTCCACTACGGGTACTGGGACACGTCGCCGGGCGACGAGGAGCGGCATCCGACCGCCGCGAACGAGCTGACGATCACCGAGTGGGATGCCGTCTCGAAGCAGCCCGTGTACAAGACCGCCGCCGTGCAGGTGACCCTGGCGAAGGGGGAACGATGAAGCTGCCCGTGTACCTTTCTCTCCTCGATAGGTCCGAGCGCACGCTCGCCGAGGCGTACCGCCGGATCGCCGACGCCCACGGCGCGGAGCCCGACATCCACTTCCTGTGCCTGACGCATGCGTCGCAGTGCGACGCGCACCGGGCGAAGCTCGCGCCCGTCGTCGAGCGCTACGGCACGGCGGGTGCGGGCCACGAGCCCGAGCGGCTCCACCACGACGGCGTGGGCGACCCCCGGACCGGTCCCCTCGGGATGCTGCGCGACCTGCAGGACCTCTACCTCCTCGCCACGCTGGTGGACGTCACATGGGTCATGGTGAAGCAGGCCGCGCAGGCCCTTCGCGACTCCGAGCTGCTGGGCGTCGTCGAGGACTGCGACCACGAGACCGCGGTGCAGCTGGCGTGGCTCGTCACGCGCATGAAGCAGTCGGCACCGCAGGTGCTGGTGGCGGCCCGGTGAGATTCACGCCGATGGCTGGGCGTGGGTCGTCGTACCGACCGGATGGCGCATGGAGTACTGCTCGGCGATCGTGGTCAGGCAGAGGCCGGCGGTGCTGTTGGCCGCCATCATCAGCCGTTCGAGCAGGCCCTTGTCGAGGGGGGTGCGGTCGTCGTGGTCGTAGGTCGCCGCGATGTCGGTGGACGGATTGACGAGCATGTACTCGTGGCCGTCATCGGCCGGGCCCCAGTTGAGCAGCACCGGCTCCTTGCGCCGGAGCTTGGCGACGATCACCGCGAACGCGTGATGCAGGACGATGTCGTCGAGTTCGATCCGCGTGCCGGTGCCGATGATGAGTACGCCCACGATGCCGTCCCCTCCCGGGGCGAGTGGCGGGGCGCCGAGGCGGCGCTCCGGTGACGGGACCCGTACTCCCATGATCCTCCCTTCCGAGGCGAAGCGGCTGCGTTTCGGGGAAATACTCCGCTGGTTCGTCAAGTCCCCCTTCGGGGCGCAAGGGGCTTCCAGAGAGCGAGCGTCGGATGCGGCGGGGGAGTCGGCGTTATACGCGCGGCTCCGCAGCGGCACAAGTCCCTTGGGCGCCGCGCACCGCGCGCCCTAGCGTGACGATCGACGAGTCCGGTCGGCGGAGGAGGCGATCAGAGCATGCGACGCATCCGTTCGATCGACGACCTCGAGGACGAGCTGCGGACGCGCCGACTCTACGTGCGCTACTCCGAGGGTCCCGAGCATGATCGGCAGGAGACCTCGATCGACGTCGAGAGCGGACTCGAGCTCCCAGGGCTGTCGGCCAATCCGTTGAACCCGGAATCCTGGTGGACCCGACCGGCCGGCGACTGGATCGCGCGGCAGCTCTGCCAGTACGAGCACCTCGGGCGCCGGAACCCGGACCGCCGGGCATGGTTGGTCGCCGGCGACGTGACGGCGCGGGGTCCGGACTGCGAACCGTTGCTGGTCGACGTCGACTGGCTTGCCGTCCTCGACGAGACACTCCTGCAGGAGGCCCGGCGGCGCTACCACGAGCGCTTCGCGGCAGGCGAGGGTCCCGAGGGCAGCGAGGGTCACGCTGATGAGGAGAGCGCGAGCGCATGACGGAGCCCGGGACCATGCCGGACCTCCTCGCCGACTGGGTGCGCATCCCGTCGGTGGCCGGCGATCCGGAGCGCACCCGCGCGATGCGGTGGTCGGCGGAGTACCTCGCCGATCGGTGCCGTCGGCTCGGCTTCCCGCGCGTCGAGACGTGGCCCCAGGGCGACTCGTTCGCGGTGTTCGCGGAGTGGCAGGTCAGCGAGACGCTGCCCACCGTGCTCGTCTACAGCCATCACGACGTCCGCGCCGAACGGGAGGAGCAGTGGACGCAGACCTCGCCGTTCGAGCCCGTCATCAGGGACGGATGCCTCTACGGCCGCGGGGCGTCCGACGCGAAGGGCCAGGTGTGCGCGCACCTGATGGGCCTCGCGGCGCACCTCTCCGGTCGCGGCGAGCCGGCCGTGAACATCCGGTTCCTCGTGGAGGGCGAGGAGGAGCTCGGCTCCCCGCACCTCGCGGACCTGCTGGAGGACCGCACCCGCGACGTGCGGGCCGACCTGGTGGTCTTCAGCGACACGATGCTGCTCGAGGCCGATCGCCCGGCCGTGTGCGTCAGCGCTCGTGGCATGGTCGGTGCGACGCTCACCGTCTTCGGCCCCGACCGCGACGTGCACAGCGGCACGGTATCGGGCACGTCCCCCAACCCGATCCACGATCTCGCGCGGGTCATCGCCGCCGTGTACGACGAGCGCGGAGGGCTGGCCGTCGACGGCATCGCGGCCACGAGCGATCCCGCCGCCGATCCAGCGACTGCCGCCCGCTACGACGTGGCGATCGACGCCGACCGGTGGGTCGACGCCACCGGGACCGACCGCGACGCCGGCGACCCCGACGCGCCCATCCCCGAACGCCTCTGGGCACGTCCGGCCATCGAGGTCATCAGCGTGAGCGGTGGCGACACGGGCGACCTTCCCCGGGCCGTGATCCCCGCCCGGGCGACCGCCGAGTTCAGCATCAGGATCGCCGGACGCCAGCGTCCCGAGGAGGCGAGCGCTCGCTTCCGCGAGTGGATCGAACGCATGCTCCCCGGCATCCGCCACGAGCTCGAGTTCGACATGACCACCGCCCAACCGCCGTACCGCACCCCCGATCACCCGGCGCTCGACGCGCTGGCCGACGCCATGCGCGTGGGCTTCGACCACACCCACGTCGGCCGCATGGGCAACGGAGGCGGCGGCCCGGTCGAATTGCTCGCGCGCGCGACCGGCGCGCCGGTGGTCTTCTTCGGGACCGGGCTGCCGAGCGACCGCTGGCACGCCGCCGACGAGCACGTGCGTCTCGACGTGCTCGAGCGCGGAGCCGCGACGCTGGCGGAGTACTGGCGCCGGCTGCCGGAGGCGCTCGGACCGGCCTGAGACCCTCGCGACTCGGACGCCGGAGGGACGACGCGCGTCAAGGGGCGTTTCCCGTGTCGGCGCTCCGGAGTAGGCTCCCATCTGTTTCACAAGAACAGAGGAGTTGACGTTATGCGACGTATCGCCATTCCCGCCGCACTGGTGTTCGCCGGTGCGCTCACCTTGTCGGGGTGCGCGGCCGGAGGAGGCGGCGGCGACACCGCCGCGCCGGCCGAAGACACCTGCGCCACGGTCGCGAGCGAGATTCGCGACATCTCGAACGGCGTCCAGAACACGCTCGCCTCGGCGACGTCCACCGACGAGATCCAGACGTACATGGATGACGTGAAGTCGCGCATCGACGCGGCCGTCGAGGAGGCGGGCGACAACGAGGAGCTCGCCGCCGCCGTCGAGGAGTTCAAGGCCGAGATCGAGAGCGTCTCGGAGTACGCGGGTGAACTCACCGAGGGCCCGTCCGAGGACGACCCCGAGGAGACCGTCGTCGAGCAGGATCCCGAGGCCATGGCCGAGCAGCAGACGGCGGTGATGGAGGCCGCGACCGAGGTCAACTCGGTCTGCGCCGAGGGCGAGGAGTAATCCCTTCGGCGATTCCGTCGGTGACACCCGGACGGCCGGAGCGCGGAGCCATCCCGCTCCGGCCGTTCGCATGCCGGGGGAGGTGGCTGTCAACCGGCCTCGCCGTCGTGCATCCGCACCCTACGATTGCCTGAGGCTCACCGTTGGGGGACGAATTGCACACATGGCCCGGCTCGACCTATCCGCTCGGCGCGACGTTCGACGGCAACGGCACGAACTTCGCGCTCTTCAGCGAGGTCGCCGAACGCGTCGAGCTGTGCCTGTTCGACAACCGGCGCCGTGAGACGCGCGTCGAGCTGATCGACGTCGACGCGTACATCTGGCACGCCTACCTGCCGCAGGTGCAGCCCGGCCAGCGGTACGGATACCGCGTGCACGGCCCGAACGACCCTGCACGGGGACTGCGCTGCAACCCGAGGAAGCTCCTGCTCGACCCGTACGCCAAGGCGGTCGACGGCGAGCTGAAGTGGAACCAGTCCCTGTTCGGCTACCAGTTCGGCAAGCCCGAAAAGCGCAACGACGAGGACTCCGCGAAGAGCATGATGCTCGGCGTGGTCACGAACCCGTTCTTCGACTGGAGCGGCGACCGGCGCCTGCGCACCCCGTACGCGTCGACCTTCGTGTACGAGGCCCACGTGAAGGGGCTCACGCAGACGCTGCCCGGCGTGCCCGACGAGATCCGGGGCACGTACGCGGCCGTCGGGCATCCGGCCGTCATCGATCACCTCGTGAAGCTCGGCGTCACCGCGATCGAACTCATGCCGGTGCACCAGTTCGTCAACGACGGCACCCTGCAGGAGAAGGGCCTGTCGAACTACTGGGGCTACAACACCATCGCGTTCTTCGCACCGCACAACGCCTACGCCTCGATGGGGCAGCGCGGCGAGCAGGTGCAGGAGTTCAAGGCCATGGTCAAGTCGCTGCACGCGGCCGGCATCGAGGTGATCCTCGACGTGGTCTACAACCACACCGCCGAGGGCAACCACCTCGGGCCCACGCTCTCGATGCGCGGCATCGACAACGCCGCCTACTACCGGCTCGTCGACGACGACAAGCAGTACTACATGGACTACACCGGCACGGGCAACTCGCTGAACGTCGGCCACCCGCACTCGCTGCAGCTCATCATGGACTCCCTGCGCTACTGGGTGCTCGAGATGCACGTCGACGGGTTCCGGTTCGACCTCGCCTCGACCCTGGCGCGCGAGTTCTACGAGGTCGACAAGCTGTCGACCTTCTTCGAGCTCGTGCAGCAGGACCCGGTGGTCTCGCAGGTCAAGCTCATCGCCGAGCCGTGGGATGTCGGGCCCGGCGGCTACCAGGTCGGCAACTTCCCCCCGCAGTGGACGGAGTGGAACGGCAAGTACCGCGATACCGTCCGCGACTTCTGGCGTGGCCAGCCGGCCACGCTCGGCGAGTTCGCCTCGCGGTTCACCGGCTCGGCCGACCTCTACGAGCACTCCGGGCGCCGCCCGGTGGCATCCATCAACTTCGTCACCGCCCACGACGGATTCACGCTGCGCGACCTCGTCTCGTACAACGAGAAGCACAACGATGCCAACGGCGAGGGCAACCGCGACGGCGAATCGCACAACCGCTCGTACAACCTCGGCGTGGAAGGACCGACCGACGACCCGGCGATCCTCACGATCCGCGCGAGGCAGCAGCGCAACTTCATCACCACGCTGCTGCTGTCGCAGGGCGTGCCGATGCTCTCGCACGGTGACGAGCTCGGCCGGACGCAGCAGGGCAACAACAACGTCTACGCGCAGGACAACGAGCTGAGCTGGATCGACTGGGAGCACGCCGACCAGCCCCTGATCGAGTTCACGGCCGCCGTCGCGAAGCTGCGCGCCGAGCATCCGACGTTCCGCCGCAGCCGCTTCTTCGACGGCCGCCCGGTGCGTCGCGGCGAGGGCGACCGCGTGCCCGACATCGTGTGGCTGCGTCCCGACGGGTCGACCATGGAGCCCGAGGACTGGGACGCGGGGTTCGGCAAGGCGATCGGCGTGTTCCTGAACGGCGAGGGCATCCGCGAGCGCGACCGGCGCGGCGAGCGCATCGTCGACCGGCACTTCATCGTGCTGTTCAACGCGCACGACGAGGCCGTGGAGTTCAGCCTGCCCATGCACGAGTTCTCGCCCGAGTGGGAGGTGCTCATCGACACCGCCGGCAAGCGCGCCGATAGCGACCCCCTGCAGCCGGGCGGACGGATCGAGCTCGAGCAGCGCTCGATGGTCGTGCTCTGCGCGCACGACCCGACCCCCGAGGAGGTCGACCACTCGGTGGCGGCCTCGCTGTCGGCCATGGTGGCCGCCGCGAAGGAGGAGGCGCCCCCGCCGAAGGTCGAGGCCGGCCAGTGAGCCGGGCGCCGCGCCGCGAGCCGCGCTCGACGTACCGGCTGCAGGTGCGGCCCTCGTTCGACCTGCACGACTCGGCCGCGGTCGTCGACTACCTCGACGCGCTCGGTGCCGACTGGGTGTACCTGTCGCCGATCCTGCCCGCCCGGGCCGGATCCGACCACGGCTACGACGTGGTCGCGCACGACCGGGTCGACGAGGCACGCGGCGGCGAGGCGGGCCTCGAGGCCGTGTCGGATGCCGCGCACTCGCGCGGTCGCGGCATCCTGGTCGACATCGTGCCGAACCACGTCGGCGTGGCCGACGCCGCGCAGAACGCCTGGTGGTGGAGCCTGCTGCAGCTCGGCTCCGAGTCGCCGCACGCCGCCGCCTTCGACGTGGACCCAGCGCTCGCCGGGGGCCGGGTGCGGATCCCGGTGCTCGGCGGCACGATCGAGGAGGCCGCCGGCGCGGGCGACCTGCGGGTCGAGCACGACGAGCTGCGCTACTTCGAGCACCGGTTCCCGCTCGCCCCGGGCACGGCCGACGACGGCGCCGATGTCGTCGCCGTGCACGATCGCCAGCACTACGAGCTCGTCCACTGGACCCGCGCCGACGCCGAGCTGAACTACCGCCGCTTCTTCGCGGTCAACGAGCTCGCGGGCGTCCGCGTCGAGCGGCCCGAGGTGTTCGACGCGACCCACGCCGAGATCGTGCGCTGGGTACGCGACGGCCTCGCCGACGGGCTCCGCGTCGACCACCCCGACGGGCTCGCCGCGCCCGGCGACTATCTCGACCGGCTGGCGGATGCCACGGGCGACGCGTACGTGCTCGTCGAGAAGATCCTCGAGGGCGAGGAGGCGCTCCCGCCGCACTGGCGCACCGACGGCACGACCGGATACGACGCGCTCGCCGACGTCGACCGCGTGCTCGTCGACCCGGCGGGCGAGGCCGCGCTCGACGCGCTCGACGCGAGGCTGCGCGCCGAGACGGGTATCGCCGGGCCGACCGACTGGCACGAGCTCATCCACGGCACCAAGCGCGGGATCGCCGACGGCATCCTGCGCAGCGAGGTGCTGCGGCTCGAGCGGATGCTGCCCGAACCGCGACCCCGCGACGCGGCCGACGCGATCGCCGAGTTGCTCGCGTGCTTCCCCGTGTACCGCTCCTACCTGCCCGCCGGCCGCGACCACCTCGACGAGGCCGCCCGGCTCGCGCGCGAGCACCGGCCCGACCTCGCTTCCGCCGTCGACGCGCTGGTGCCCGTGCTCGCCGACCCGGAGCATCCGGTCGCGATCCGCTTCCAGCAGACGAGCGGCATGGTCATGGCCAAGGGCGTCGAGGACACCGCGTTCTACCGCTACACCCGGCTGGGCTCCCTCACCGAGGTCGGCGGCGATCCCTCGGAGTTCGCGATCGGGGTCGATGCGTTCCACGCCCGCCAGCTGCGACGGCAGGCGGCCTGGCCGCACTCCATGACGACCCTCTCGACGCACGACACCAAGCGCGGCGAAGACGTCCGCGCCCGCATCGACGCGCTCGCCGAGGTCCCCGAGCGCTGGTCGATCGAGCTCGAGGGCCTCCGCGCGACCGCGGGCTCCACGGGCGACGGACCGTTCGACGCGCTGCTCTGGCAGGCGATCGTCGGCGCGTGGCCCCTCGAGCGCGAGCGGGCGCACGCGTACGCCGACAAGGCCGCGCGCGAGGCATCGGTCTCGACGCACTGGACCGCACCCGACGAGGCGTTCGAACGTCGCATGCACGAGGTGATCGATCGCGCGTACGACGTGGCCGCCGTGCGGGAGCGCCTCGACGCGTTCGTCGCGTGGCTCGCGCCGGCGGGCTGGTCCAACTCCCTGTCGGCGAAGCTGCTGCAGCTGACCATGCCCGGCGTGCCCGACGTGTACCAGGGCAGCGAACTGTGGGAGACGAGCCTCGTCGACCCCGACAACCGACGCCCGGTCGACTTCGACCTGCGGCGGCGGATGCTCGGCGAGGTCGACGCCGCGTTCGAGCGCGGCGAGCTGCCGCCCGTCGACGCGACCGCGGCGGCCAAGCTGCTCGTCACCTCGCGCGCGCTCCGCCTGCGTCGCGATCGCCCCGAGCTGTTCACGCGGTACACCCCGCTCGAGGTCGCGGGCGGCGCCGACCGGCACGCGCTCGCCTTCGACCGCGGCGGCGCCGTCACGGTCGCGACCCGCCTGCCGGTCGGCCTCGCGGCCATCACGGGCGCCGAGCCCGAGGCGTCCGGGCGCCCCGAGGCCTGGGGCGACACCGTCGTGCTCGTGCGCCGCACTCCGCTCGTCGACGCGCTCACCGGGCGTCGGTACGACGGCGGCGCCATCCGCCTCGCCGACCTGCTCGCGACCTACCCCGTGGCCCTGCTCGCCCCCGCCCGACCCGAGGAGACCCGATGACCGTCGAGGTATGGGCGCCGATCCCCGAACGCGTCGCGTTGCGGCGGCCGGGGCATCCGGATGTCGCGATGGAGCGGGTCGACGGCGGCCGGTGGCGTGCCGACGTCGAGCTCGCGCCCGGCGACGAGTACGGGTTCGTGCTCGACGACGACGAGCGCGCCCTGCCCGACCCGCGGTCGCTGCGCCAGCCGCGCGGCGTGCACGAGGCGAGCGCGGCGTTCGACCTCGCCGCGCACGGCTGGGCCGACTCGACGTGGACCGGCCGCCAGCTCGCGGGCGGCGTGGTCTACGAGCTGCACGTCGGCACGTTCACGCCCGACGGCACCCTCGATTCCGCGATCGAGCGCCTGGACCACCTCGTCGGCCTCGGCGTCGACTTCGTCGAGCTGCTGCCCGTCAACGCCGTCAACGGCACGCACAACTGGGGATACGACGGCGTGCTCTGGTACGCCGTGCACGAGGCGTACGGCGGCCCGGCCGCCTACCAGCGGTTCGTCGATGCGTGCCACGCGCGCGGCCTCGCGGTCATCCAGGACGTCGTCTACAACCACCTCGGGCCGAGCGGCAACTACCTGCCGCGGTTCGGACCGTACCTGCGCACCGCCGAGCGCAACACGTGGGGCGATTCGGTGAACCTCGACGAGCCCGAGGTGCGCCGCTTCATCGTCGACAACGCGATGACGTGGCTGCGCGACTTCCACGTCGACGGCCTGCGGCTCGACGCAGTGCACGCCCTGCGCGACCGCTCGGAACGGCACATCCTGCGCGAGCTCGCCGAGCACGCCGACGCGCTCTCGGCCCACCTCGGCCGGCCGCTCACGCTCATCGCCGAGTCCGACCTGAACGACCCGACGCTCATCATGCCGCGCGAGGCCGGCGGCTACGGTCTCACCGCGCAGTGGAGCGACGACCACCACCACGCGATGCACGTCGCGCTCACGGGCGAGACCGAGGGCTACTACGCCGACTTCGCGTCGCTCGACGCGCTCGTGAAGACGACGACGGGCGGGTTCTTCCACGACGGCACCTTCTCCTCGTTCCGCGGCCGCGACCACGGGTTCCCCGTCGACCCGGCGGTGCCGACGTGGCGGCTCGTCACCTTCACGCAGGA
This sequence comes from Agromyces sp. NPDC029043, assembly GCF_055564615.1. NCBI lineage: Bacteria > Bacillati > Actinomycetota > Actinomycetes > Micrococcales > Microbacteriaceae > Agromyces > Agromyces sp. NPDC029043. The sequence continues at coordinate 56,528 of NZ_JBVHVX010000004.1, forward strand.
CCACGACCAGGTCGGCAATCGCGCCGCGGGCGACCGCATCTCGCCGGCGCTGGGCGAGCGGCGCCTCGCCGTCGCCGCGGTGCTGAACCTCACGACCCCGTTCACGCCGATGCTGTTCATGGGCGAGGAGTGGGGCGCATCGACGCCGTGGCAGTTCTTCACGTCGCATCCCGAGCCCGAGCTCGGCCGCGCGACCGCCGAGGGTCGCATCGAGGAGTTCGCGCGCATGGGCTGGGACCGCTCGGTGGTGCCCGATCCGCAGGACCCCGAGACCTTCCGCCGGTCGAAGCTCGACTGGGCCGAGGCGACCGAGGCCGATGGCGCGCACGCGCGCCTGCTCGACCTGCACCGCCGGCTGCTCGCCCTGCGTCGCGCGCGGCCCGAGCTCACCGATCCGGCGTTCGCGCACACGGCGGCGTGGGCCGACGACGCGGCCAAGCGGTTCCGGATGGAGCGGGGCGATCCCGCGGCGCCCGAGCGGGTCGTCGTGCTCGCCAACCTCGGCCTCGTGCCGTGGGAGGTCGAACCCGACGGCGACGCCGAGGTGCTGCTGACCACGGGACCGGCGCTCGCCGACGTCGTCCCGTCGGGCGGGATGCTCGTGCTCCCCGGCGAGTCGGCGGCCGTGCTCCTCGTCCGACGGTCCGCGTAGTCTGGCGCCGTGACGATCCCGACGCACCGCGCCGACCTCGTGCGACAGGCCGAAGAGCGCTTCGACGCGCTCGACGACGACGCCATCTTCAGCGACGGGCGGCCGTGGCTCGGCGGCGCCACGCTCGCCGAGCCCGTGCACGAGTGCCTCGGCGGCCACTACGCCTGGGCGCTCGGCGCCCTGCCGGAGCTCCCCGCGCGCGACTGACCGGGCGGCGTCGCATCGCCTGGTCGGGTACCGTCGCGGACGGTCAGGCGTGGCCGGGCAGGTTCAGCTCGTCGGGGTCGACGTCGACATCGCCCGCATCATCGGGGCCGCCCGTGCCGGGTACGGCGCGGACCTCGGACGCGTCGACGTCGGCCGCGACGCGGTCGGGGATCGGGTCGGCCTGCTTGGCCGCCGTCTCGGCCTCGCTGCTCGGGCTGGTGCGGTCGTCGTCGGGGTTGGTGTTCGCGCCGGGGACGTCGTCGCCCGATCCCGACGTGTCGATCCGACCGGGTGCCGGCGGTCCCTGTTCGCCCTCGCCGGCCGCGAACCGCGAGAGCATGTCGTCGTTGTCGCTCATGGCGTGAGGCTACGTCGCCGCATCGGACTGCGCACAGGGGTTGACGGCGTGTCAGCCCGCCTTCTTGGTCGTCTTCCGCCGCGTCGCCGGCTTGGCCGCGCCATCCGACGAGGCCTTCGACGCCGGCTTGGAGGCCGACTTGGCGACCGGCTTCGAGGTCGCCGGCTTCGAGGAGGCGGACTTCGAGGACGAGGACTTCGCCGAGGAAGCCGCGGGCTTCTCCTCGTCGCCGCCGCGCTTGGCCGCGATCGACTGGCGCAGCGCCTCCATGAGGTCGATGACCTCGCCCCCCTCCTCCTTCTCGGGCTGCTCGCCGAACGTCGCGGCCGTGTCGATCGCGTCGCCCTGCTCGAGCTTCGCCGCGATGAGGGTGCGCAGCTCCTTCTGATACTCGTCGGCGAACTGGTCGGGGTCGAAGTCGCTGGAGAGGCTCTCGATGAGCTGCTTGGAGAGCTCGAGCTCCTTGTCGCTGATGCGCGCCTTCTCGTCGAGCGAGGGGAACTTCGCCTCGCGCACCTCGTCGTTCCACAGCAGGGTCTGCACCATGAGCACGTCGCCGTACACGCGCAACGCGGCGAGACGCGTCTTCTGCCGCAGCGCCATCCGCACGATCGCCGTGCGCTCGGTCGACTCGAGCGCCTCGCGCAGCAGCACGTACGCCTTGTTCGACGCCGAGTCGGGCTCGAGGTAGTAGCTCTTGTCGAAGCGGATGGGGTCGACCTGCTCGGTCGGCACGAACTCCACGACCTCGATCTCGCGGCTGCGCTCGGCGGGCAGCGACTTCAGGTCCTCGTCGGTGATGATGACGGTGCGCTCGCCGTCGTCGTACGCCTTGTCGATGTGCTGGTAGGGCACGACCTCGCCGTCGATCTCGCACACGCGCTGGTACCTGATGCGCCCGCCATCCTTGTCGTGCACCTGGTGCAGGGACACGTCGTGATCCTCGGTCGCGCTGTACAACTTGACGGGCACATTGACCAGGCCGAATGTGACCGCCCCCTTCCAGACGGCTCGCATCTCCCCAGTACACACCCCGGATGCCGCGAACGGTACCCCTTGCGGTGGAGGGGGCCTACCAGCCCGACGGCCCGTCGGAGCCGGCGGGATACTCCTCGAGCGGCACGCCGCCCTCCCGCCACGCGGCGAGCACCGGCTCGACGATGCGCCAGCACTCCTCGGCCACGTCGCCGCGGACCGACAGCGTCGGGTCGTCGTTGAGGATTCCCTTCAGCACCTCGCCGTACGGCAGCAGCGCGCCGGGAACCTGCTGCGCCACGAGCGTGGTCTGCTCGAGCACGAAGGGGTCGCCGCCGCCGTTCATCGTCAGGCCGACGAGCACCTCGCCGGAACGCAGGTCGAGCTCGATCCAGTCGGAGTGGGGTCGGCCCTCGAGTCCCTCGATCGGCGCCGCGGCCCGGAACACGGCCCGCGCGATCTTCCTGCTCCGGCCGAGCGCCTTGCCCGACCGCAGCACGAACGGGACGCCGCGCCATCGGTCGGTGTCGACCTGCACGACGATCTCGGCGAGCGTCTCCGTCTCGCGGGCCGGATCGACGCCGGGCTCGTCGGCGTACGCCGGCAGCGCGCGGCCCTCGACCTCGCCCGCACCGTACCGGGCGCGCCGGCTCGCCCCCACCGCATCGCCGCCCCAGACGTCGGTGTCGCGCAGCACCCGCGCGATCGCGTCGCGCAGGACGACCTCGTCGACGCGATCGATCGGCTCCATCGCCACGAGTGCGAGCACCGCGAGGAGGTGGCTCTGCACCATGTCGACGAGCGCGCCCGCGCCGTCGTAGTAGCCCGCCCTCCCCTCGAGGCCGAGGGTCTCGTCGTAGACGATCTCGACCCGTTCGATCGCCCCGCGGTGCCACGCCGGCTCGATCAGCCGATTCGCGAACCTCGTGCCGAGGATGTTCAGCACCGTGGCTCGGCCGAGGAAGTGGTCGATGCGGTACACCTGCCGTTCGGGCACGATGCGGGTCAGCAGCTCGTTGAGCCGGCGGGCGCTCGCCTGGTCGGAGCCGAACGGCTTCTCGAGGGCGAGCCGCATGCCCGCCGGCGTCTCCAGGCCCTCGAGGGCGAGGCACACGCGAGCGGTGACGGATGGCGGCAGGGCGAAGTAGACGACGGGCACCGCGCCGCACGCGGCGAGCAGGCCGCCGAGCGCGCCGGGATCGGTCGCATCGGCCCGCACGTAGCGCGAGCCGTCGACGATGCGCCAGCGACGCGGTTCGGGTACCGGTTCGAGCGCCGTCGCGATGAGCTCGCGCCATCCGCTCTCGGACACGTCCTCGAGCCCCGACCCGATCACCTCCAGCTCGACGTCGTGCGCCGCGAGCAGGGTGCCGAGCCCGGGCAGGAGGAGGCGTCGGGTCAGGTCGCCGTCCGCGCCGAGGATGAGCAGTGTCGCCGAAGCCGTCACGGGGTCTCCCTCCATCCGCCGCCCGGCGCACCCGTGCGCCTGCTCCCACGGTATGCCCGGCGACGCCCGCCCGGCCCGACCCGTCCACGGGGTTGACAGCGGCTCACCCGGGTGGTCAGTGTCGGACGATATGGAGGGCCCGACGCCGATCGAGGACTATGCGCTGGTGGCGGATGGCGCGTCCGGCGCGCTGATCTCGCGCGACGGCAGCATCGACTGGATGTGCCTGCCGCGCTTCGACTCGCCGTCGATGTTCGGCGCGCTCCTCGGCGGCCCCGAGGCCGGGCACTGGAGCCTGCGACCCACCTCGGCCGACGCCGTCGCCGTGCGCGAGTACGTGCCGGGCACGTTCGTGCTCCGCACGACCTGGCGGGTGGGCGACGCACAGGCCGAGGTCATCGACTTCATGCCGTTCCGCGACGGCCGCAGCAACCTCGCGCGCGTCGTCCGCGGCATCACGGGCACGGTCGAGTTCCGCGACGTGATCCGCCTGCGGTTCGACTACGGGGCGCTGCGGCCCTGGGTCCGTCAGGTCCGCGAGGCCGACGGGCCGGCCCTGCTCGCGATCGCGGGGCCCGACGCGGTCATCGTCCGGGGGGTCCCGCATCGCGCCGAGGACGGCGCGCACGTCGCCGAGTTCTCGGTCGGCCCCGGCGAGGTGGCGCACGTGGGCCTCACGCGGTACGACTCGCACCACCAGCCGCCGACGCCGATCGACCTGCCGGGCATCCTCGACTGGACCATCGAGTGGTGGCAGGACTGGGCCGCGCGGAGCGAGCCCCCGTCGCCCTACGACCGCGAGGTCCAGCGCTCGCTGCTCATCCTCCGGGGGCTCACGCACGACGAGACGGGCGGCGTGGTCGCCGCAGCCACCACGAGCCTGCCCGAGGAGCTCGGGGGCGTTCGCAACTGGGACTACCGGTACGTGTGGCTGCGCGACGCCGCGCTGACGATCGAGGTGCTCCTCACGCACGGGTACCGCGAGGAGGCGGAGAAGTGGCGCCAGTGGCTGCTCCGGGCGATCGCCGGCGACCCCGCCGGCATCCAGATCATGTACGACGTCGAGGGCGCACGCCGGCTGCCCGAGATCGAGCTCGGCCACCTCCCCGGCTACGCGGGCTCCGCACCGGTGCGCATCGGCAACGCGGCGTACACGCAGGTGCAGTGGGACGTGTACGGCGAGGTCATGGTGGCGCTGCACGCCGCGCGGACGGCCGGCCTCCAGGAGGACGAGTTCTCGTGGCCGTTGCAGACCGCGCTGCTCGAGTTCCTCGCCGCGAACTGGCGTCGAGCCGATCGCGGGATCTGGGAGATCCGCGGGCCCGACCGGCACTTCACGCACTCGAAGGCGATGGTGTGGGCCGCGTTCGACCGCGGCATCCTCGGCGTCGAGGAGTCGGGCCTGCCGGGTCCGGTCGACGAGTGGCGACGCATCCGTGACGAGGTGCGCGACGACATCCTGCAGAACGGCTTCGATCAGAAGCGCAACACGTTCACGCAGTTCTACGGGGGGCGGGGCACGGATGCCTCACTGCTGCAGCTTCCGCAGATCGGGTTCATCGAGGCCGATGATCCGCGCATGCTCGGCACCGTCGACGCGATCGAGCGCGAGCTGCTCCGTGACGGGCTGCTGCTGCGCTATCGCACCGAGACGGATGTCGACGGCCTCCCCGGCGACGAGAACCCGTTCCTCGCCTGCTCGTTCTGGCTCGTCGAGCAGTACGCCGCGTCGGGCCGGCTGGCCGACGCGCAGGCGCTCATGGTGCGGCTGAACTCGTTCGTCAACGACGTCGGCATGCTGAGCGAGGAGATCGACCCGGTCGGCGGCCGTCACGTGGGCAACACGCCGCAGGCGCTGTCGCACCTCACGCTGGTGCGCGCGGCCGACGCGATCGCCAAGGTGACCCACGGCCAGGCGGAGGAGCTGCCGGAGGTCCGCGGCGAATGAACGGCGCGCCCGACGGCGGACCCGGCAGGATGGGGTGATGGCGCAGGGCCCGTACCAGCAGGTCGACGTCGACGGCCGTCGGCTGCGCCTGACGAGCCTCGACAAGGTCATGTACCCGTCGACCGGCATGACCAAGGGCGAGATGATCGCGTACTACGCCGAGATCGCGCCGACGATGCTGCCGCACGTGGCGGGCCGGCCGATCACGCGCAAGCGCTGGGTGAACGGCGTCGGCACCCCGGAGCATCCGGAGCAGGCGTTCTTCGAGAAGAACCTCGAGGAGCACGCGCCGGAGTGGATCCGCCGCGGCGTGCAGCACCACACCGACGGCGACAAGTCGTACCCGATCGCCGACAGCCGGGCCACGCTCGTGTGGCTGGCCCAGATGGGCGCGATCGAGCTGCACGTCCCGCAGTGGCGGTTCGACCCGTCGGGGGCGCCCGCGAATCCCGACCGCATGGTGTTCGACCTCGACCCGGGCGAGGGCATGGGCTTGGTCGAGTGCGCCGAGGTCGCGCGGCTCGTGCGCGGCATCCTGCAGCACATGGGCCTCGAGGCCGTGCCCGTGACCAGCGGCAGCAAGGGCATCCACCTCTACGCGGCGCTGGATGGCGCGCAGACCTCCGACCAGGTGTCGGCCGTCGCCCACGAGCTCGCGAGGGCCCTCGAGGCCGACCATCCCGACCTCATCGTGTCAAGCATGAAGAAGAGCCTCCGCGGCGGGCGGGTGCTGATCGACTGGAGTCAGAACAACGGCAAGAAGACCACCATCGCGCCGTACTCCCTGCGCGGCAGGTTCCGGCCCACCGTCGCGGTGCCGCGCACGTGGGAGGAGCTCGACGACCCCGAGCTGCGGCACCTCGAGGCCGACGAGGTCCTGGCGCGCGTCGCCGAGCGCGGCGATCCGATGCTCGCGGTCACCGCGGCATCCGACGACGGCCCCTTGAGCACCTACCTCTCGATGCGCACGCACGGTGCCACGCCCGAGCCGATGCCCGAGTCGGCGTGGGGCGTCGCGAACGACGGCGAGCCGCGGTTCGTGATCCAGGAGCACCATGCGCGCCGGCTGCACTACGACCTGCGGCTCGAACGCGAGGGCGTGCTCAAGAGCTGGGCGGTGCCGAAGGGCGTGCCCGAGACATCCGGCCGCAACAACCTCGCGGTGCAGACCGAGGACCACCCCATGGAGTACCTGGTCTTCGAGGGCACGATCCCCGAGGGCCAGTACGGCGCGGGCGGCATGACCGTGTGGGACACCGGCACGTACGAGACCGAGAAGTGGCGCGACGACGAGGTGATCTTCACGCTCACCGGCCGGGTCGGCGGGCCGCTCGGGCGCGTGCGGCTCGCGCTGATCCGGACCCAGGGAGAGGGGGAGAAGAGTCAGTGGCTGCTGCACCGCATGAAGGAGCAGCACGCGGGCGTGGGGCCCGGGGCGCCGGCTCGCTCGGCGCGCGCCCGCTCGGCCCCCGCTCGCTCGGAGCCGGCCGCGACCGCAGATGTCGCCGACCAGGTCGGCTACTCGCCGATGCTCGCCGTGCCCGGCACGCGAGGCCTCGTGAGCGGCGACGAGTGGGCGCTGGAGTGGAAGTGGGACGGCATCCGCGTGCTCGCCCGGGTCGACGACGGCCGCGTGCGGCTCGCGAGCCGGAAGGGCATCGACCAGACCGCGACCTACCCCGACCTCGCTGGGCTCTCGCGCGTGCTCCGCGGCGACGCCGTGGTCGACGGCGAGATCGTCGCGCTCGACGCGGAGGGCCGGCCCGACTTCGGGCTGCTGCAGCGGAGGATGAACCTGTCGAAGCCGCGGGAGATCGCCGAGGCGGCCGCCGCCGTGCCGGTCGCACTGCACCTCTTCGACGTGCTCGAGATCGCCGGAACCCCGACGATCGACGAGCCGTACGAGCAGCGGCGGGCACGGCTCGAGCGGCTGTTCCGCGCGCGCGACGGGGTGCCCGTCGACGTTCCGCCGCTCGTGGAGGGCGAACCGGCCGCCGCCCTCGCAGAGGCGCAGCGCCTCGGGCTCGAGGGGCTCGTGGCGAAGCGGCGGCGGTCGACCTACCGTCCGGGCGTGCGCGCCGACGACTGGGTCAAGCTGAAGCTCTCGCGCACGCAGGAGGTCGTGGTCGGGGGATACCGGAAGGGGGTCGGCGCGCGGGAGGGTCGCATCCGCTCCCTGCTCGTCGGGATCCCCGGCGACGACGGCCTGCGCTACGCCGGCAGGGTAGGCTCCGGCCTGCGCGAGCGCGACTCCGAGCGGCTGCTCGCGCGGCTCGACGAGCTCCGGCAGGCCGAGCCGCCGTTCGACGACGTCCCGGCGACCGACGTGGTCGACGCGGTGTGGGTCCGGCCCGAGCTGGTCGGCGAGATCGAGTTCGGCGAGTGGACGCGCACGGGGGTGGCGCGCCATCCGCGATGGCGCGGCCTGCGCCCCGACAAGCGGCCCGAGGACGTCGCGTTCGAGAGCTGAAATCGTTCACATATCCGATTTCGGCCGAATATCTCGCCGAACCGCTCGAATCGATGGAATTGGTGGATGATTCGGTGCGACGCCCCCCGTTGGGGGGTAGTGTGCCGCACGTGGGCACCCTCTACTACGGCGACTCCGGAACCCCCGTCGACATCGACGACCGGGCACTCGCGCACCTGAAGATCGCGATCACGACCAAGCTCCGTCGCGGCGAGAGCTTCATGCTGTCGTGGCGACACCCCGGCGACCAGCCGCGCGGTCGCAGCTCGCTGTGGCTGCACCCTGCGATCCCGCTCCGCTTCGTCTTCCAGGCGGTCGAGGCTCCCGAGCTCAGCCGCGACTGGATCGAGGAGCTCATGCGCTCGGCCAACTCGGGCGGGGGCATCGTGATCGACCTCAACGCCCTCGAGGAGGCCGAGCGGACCGGACCGAAGCCGGTCGAGGCGGCGTAGCGCCGCCGATCCGATCGGCCGCCGGCCGCATCACCGACGCCGGAACTGCGTCGCGGCCGGGCAGTCGAACGGATCGCGGGCCGCGAGGCCGACCCGATTGAGGTAGCGCACCACGATCGCGTAGGAGTCCACGAGCGTCGTCTCGGTGTACGGGATGCCGAGCGATCGGCAGTGCTCGCGCACGATCTCGCGCGCTCGGCCGAGGTGCGGTCGGGGCATGCTCGGGAACAGGTGGTGCTCGACCTGGTGGTTCAGGCCCCCCATGAGCGCGCCGGTCCAGCGGCCCGTGATGTTCCGGCTCGTGAGCACCTGCTTGCTGAGGAAGTCGAGCTTCGCGTCGGCCGGCACGAGGGGCATGCCCTTGTGGTTCGGCGCGAAGGAGGCGCCCATGTAGACGCCGAACACCGCGAGCTGCACGCCGAGGAACGCGAACGCCATGCCGAGGGGCAGCACCCAGAACACCACGCCCACGTAGAGGCCGATGCGCAGGGCGATGGTCGCGAGCTCGAGCGCGCGGCCCGGCACCTCGCGTCGCTCGAACAGCGACCGGATCGACGTGACGTGCAGGTTGACGCCCTCGAGCAGCAGGAGCGGGAAGAACAGCCACCCCTGGCGTCGGGTGATCCAGGCGAGCAGGCCGCGCTGCCGAGCCGCCGACTCCTCGGTGAACGAGATCGTGTCGAACTCGATGTCGGGGTCCTTGCCGACGCGGTTCGGGTTCGCGTGGTGGCGCGTGTGCTTCGTCATCCACCACTGGTAGCTGATGCCGACGACCGCGGTCGCGACCAGCCGGCCGAGGCGGTCGTTGGCGCGCCCCGACGCGAGGACGGCTCGGTGCGACGCCTCGTGCGCGACGAACGCGAACTGGGTGAGGATGATGCCGAGCGCACCCGCGATGAGCAGCTGGTACCAGGAGTCGCCGAGCAGGACGAACCCGGTGACGGCGCCGCCGAGCGCGAGCGCGAGCCCGCCCACGAGCAGCCCGTAGAACCAGGGCGTGCGCCGCAGCAGGCCGCTCTCCTTGATGACCTGCGAGAGTGCCGAGTAGCTGTGCGTGACGCCGGGTCGGTCGCCGCGCGGAGAGGTGGTGCGCACCGCGCCGGGTCGCGCAGGTACGGCTGAGGAGATGGTCGAGATGATCCGGCCCGTCGTCGTCGACTTCCCAGCCGGTGGTTCACGGGCGAACGCCCGTTGCAGATGCGGCAAGCCTACGTGCGGTGCCTGCGTGCGCGGTGTGCGTTCCGCGTGGTGACCCTCGACCTCACTCGCCGGCGTCGTCGACGAGCAGCTGCAGCAGCGCGGTCTCGCGGAGGCCGCGGAGGTTCACGAGCCGGCCGTGCTCGTACGCCTCGATCACGCGCGGGTCGACGTAGCTCGCCTTCGCGATGGCAGGGGTGTTGCCGAGCACGGTGCTGGCGTACTCGATGGCCTCCCGGACGGATGACGCGCGCGCCCGCTTCGTGCCCTCCGTGCCGAGCTGCGCCAGCCGATCCGCGGCGGCGATCGTGCCGCGGAGCGTCCGGAAGTCCTTCGCGGTGAAGTCGCCGCCGGTGCGCAGGCGGATGTCCTCGTTGACGTCGACGGGTCCGAGCGGCCGCATCCGGCGGCCGAGCTCGTGCGCGTAGAGCCGCGACGAGGGCGAGCGGCCCTCCATGCCGCGGACGAACGCCGCGAGCGCGGCATCCTGCAGCACGAGGTCCTGCGCGATGCCGCCCTTGGCCCGGAACTTCAGCCGCACCGCGTCGGCGCCCTCGAGCCGGGCGTTGCGCACGAGCAGCGTGGTCAGCCCCCGGCTGCGGGCGGTCGCGAGGGACTCCTCCGAGCCGATGCGGATGGCACCCAGGTCGAGGGTGCGGAACGCCGCCGCGAGCACGCGCTCGCGCAGCAGCCCCTCGAGGTCGAGGTCGCGACGCACACTCCGCCGCGCACCCGGCAGCGCCTCGGCGAGCGCCGTCATGCGCAGGAACTTCTCCATGTCCTGCTTCTCGCGCCACACGGGGTGGTAGAGGTACTGGCGGCGACCGGCGGCATCGACGCCGACCGCGAGGATGTGCGCGTTCGGCGCGTCGGCGATCCAGACGTCCTGCCACGCGGGCGGGATCGCGAGGTCGGCGATCCGGTTCCGGTCGGCGCGGTCGACGGGCGAACCGTCGGCGTGCCGGTACGTGAAGCCGCGTCCGCTGCGGCGGCGGGTGATGCCGGGCGACGCGTATGGTTCGACGCGTCGCAGCCGCGGCATCCGCCCGCCCCTCAGTGGTTGCGCAGGGCGCTGATGAGCTCGCCCTTGCGCTTGCTGCTGTAGCCGCTGAGGCCCAGTTCCTTGGCGCGCTTCTTCAGTTCGGGCACGGTCCAGTCCTCGTAGTCGCCCGACTTGCCGCCCTTGCGGCCGACCGAGCTGCGCCCGCGCGCGGCGGCCGCGTTCGAGATCCTGGCGGCCTTCTCCTTCGAGTCGCCCTGGTCGCGGAGCTTCTCGTAGAGCTCCGGGTCCTTGAGGGACGACTGCCCTCGTCGATTCGCCGGCATGACCTGCTCCTTCCTTCCGATGGTCCCCCCGCTCGGCCGCCGTCAGAGCGGCTTGCCGCCCGTGACGGGCAGGATCGCGCCCGAGGTGTACGAGGCGTCCTCGGAGGCGAGGTAGACGTACGCGCCCGCGAGCTCGGCCGGCTGCCCGGCACGGCCGAGCGGGGTGTCCTGGCCGAACTTCGGCAGCTTGTCGGGCCAGCCGGTCGCCGGGATGAGCGGCGTCCAGATGGGGCCCGGTGCGACCGAGTTGACGCGGATGCCCCGAGGCCCGAGCTCCTCGGCGAGCGCCCTGGTGAACGCCACGAGCGCCGCCTTCGTCATGGCGTAGTCGACGAGTCGCGATGACGGGTCGAAGCCCTGGATCGAGGAGGTCGTGATGATCGACGACCCGGGCTCGAGCCGCGGGACCGCCGCTCGGGTGAGGAACACGGTCGCATAGAGGTTGGTGCGCATCACGGCGTCGAAGTCCTCGGTCGGCACCTCGTCGATGCCGCCGCGGTCGCGCTGGTGTGCGGCGTTGAGCACGAGCAGGTCGAGGCCGCCGAGGGCGTCGCACGTGCGGTCGACGAGGTCGGTGCAGTACTGCTCGTCGAGCAGGTCGCCGGGGAGCAGCTCGGCGCGTCGTCCGGCATCCTCCACCCAGCGCGCGGTCTCCTCGGCGTCGGCCTGCTCGGCCGGCAGGTAGGAGATCGCGACGTCGGCACCCTCGCGCGCGAACGCGATGGCGACGGCTCGGCCGATGCCGGAATCGCCCCCGGTGATCAGCGCACGGCGCCCCGCGAGGCGGCCGTGGCCGCGGTAGCTGTGCTCGCCGTGGTCGGGTTGCGGCGACATGGCGGGCGTGAGGCCGGGCGGCGGCTGCTCCTGCCGCGGGAACGGCTCGGCGGTGTGCTTGGTCGTCGGATCGGTCAGGTGGTCGGTCACGGATCCTCCTCGCGTCGGTTCGTCCGGATGGTCCAGCGCTGCCACGCTACGCGCGTCGCGCGGGAGCGGCGACGGGTTGACAGCGCGGTCCGGCGAGTTCGTCCGCGGTGGCGGACGGCGTAACCCGCCACCCGCCGGCGCGCACTCGGCGCTATGGTCTGTGCATGGGCACGTTGTTCTACGGCGACGCGGGCACGCCGATCGGCATCGAGGATCGAGCCCTGGCGCACCTGAAGGTCGCGATCATCACCAAGCTCCGCCGCGGCGAGTCGTTCACGGTCTCGTGGAAGCATCCCGACGAGCAGCCGACGGGTCGGAGCACGCTGTGGCTCCACCCCAACATCCCGCTCCGCTTCGTGTTCGACGAGCCCGAGCCCCCCGAGCTGAGCCGGGCGTGGATCGAGGAGCTCATGCGGTCGGCCAACTCCACGGGTGGCATCCAGCTCGTTCCCGAGGTCCTGGACGCTCCGGCGGTCGACCCGCTCACGCTCGAGCCCGGCACGGAGCAGGCCCCGGCGTAGCGCCGAGGCCTGCTCGCGATTCGCGCCGGGCTACGCCCGGAGGTCGGGGTCGGACCCGATGACGCCCTCGCTCGAGGGCGGGTTCACCGATCCGGCCGTGCCGCCGACGCCCGAGGCGCCGACGGTGCCCGTGGGGTTCGCGGTGCCGGGAAGGCCGATCGAGTCGTCCGAGGCGGTCTCGCGGCCGCCGTGGACCTCGCCGCGCCAGGCGCCGGTCGGCACCTCCTGCTTCTCGATGTACTCCTTGAAGCGATGCAGGTCGCGCTTGACCTGGGCGTCGTCGACCTGCAGGGCCGCACCGGCCTTCTCGACGAAGCCCTCGGGCTGCCACTCGATCGTGAGGTCGATGCGGGTCCGGTCGGCCGAGACGGGCCGGAAGTCGACGCGCCCGCGATGGTGGACCTCGGCGCTCGTGCTGCGCCATGCGACGTGGTCGTCGGGCACCTGGTCGGAGATGTCGGCGTCGAACTCGCGCTTCACTCCCGCGATGGAGACGATCCAGTGCGTCGTCGTGTCATCGAGCTGGCGGACCGATTCGACGCCGCTCATGAAGTGGGGGAACGACTCGAACTGCGTCCACTGGTCGTACGCGACCCGGACGGGAACGTCCACCTCGGCATCCGCGGTGACGGTCGTGCTCATGTTGAACCTCCGTTTCGACGGCACGCAGGGTTGCGCGCCGCGGCCACGGTAGGCACGCGCGCTCCGGGGGGTCGAGGGGGTTGCAGGCCCGGAAGGCGGCTGGTACGACGGAATCACGCAAGCGGCGACGTTCGGGGGTGCGGCATGGGTGACCGGAAGACGGATGCCGAGCGGTGGTGGCCGCACCTGTCGATCGAGGCCAAGCACGAGATCCTCGCGGACCCGACGGCTCCGCTGTCGGAGCGCGTGCGCGGCGAGATCGCGGAACGCACCGGCGCCGACGCGCCCGAGCGGCTGGGCGCCGCCGACGTCGCGTTCATCGAGACGCAGATCGAGGCGGTCGACTGAGCGGCGGGGTCCGGGTGGCACGTGAGGCGCGCCATCCGGCCGTGGTCACTCGATCTCGAAGGGCTCGTCCTCGGAGGGCTCGGGCACGTACTGCAGGCCGGCGGTGCTGTTCGCGGAGAGCAGCATCTGCTCGATCCACAGGCGGTTGAGCTTCGGCGGTCGGTTGCCGCTGAAGATGAACTGCAGCGGGATGGACTCGTGCAGCCACAGGGTGGTGCGCCCGCTGCCGTGCTCGATGCCGTGCTCCCAGGTCATGGCGAAGCTCTCGGAGCGGCGCAGCTTGTTGATGATCGCCACGCGCAGGTGCGCGAGGGTGCGGTCCTCGATCTCGATCTCGCGATTCGAGGAGTTGTAGATCAGCTTGCCCATGCCCTCGAATCTAGCGCCCCGGCGGCGCGCGTTCCGGCTGCCGGGCTCAGCTGCGTCCCGGCTTGAGCACGACCTTGATGCAGCCCTCCTGCTTCTTCTGGAAGACCTCGTACATCTCGGGCGCTCGCTCGAGCGGCACGCGGTGCGTGACGAGGTCCTCGGTGCCCAGCGGGTCGTCGGCGTCCTCGACCAGCGGCACGAGATCCTCCTGCCAGGCCTGCACGTTGCACTGCCCCATCCGCAGGCTGAGCTGCTTGTCGAACATCGTCATCATCGGCATCGGGTCGGCCACGCCGGCGTAGACGCCGCTGAGCGAGACCGTGCCGCCTCGCCGGACCGCCTCGATGGCGAGCATCAGCGCGGCCTGGCGGTCGAGGCCCGCGGTGGTCATCAGCTTCTTCGCCGCGGCGTCCGGGAGGAGGCCGACGGCCTTCTGCAGGAGTTCCACGCCGGAGCTGCCGTGGGCCTCGAGCCCGACGGCGTCCACGATCCCGTCGGGCCCGCGGCCGTCGGTCGCGTCGCGCAGCCCCTCGAGCGTGTCGTCGTCGGAGTCGAACACCTCGGCGCCGTAGCGCTCGGCGAGCAGCCGTCGTTCGACCACGGGGTCGACGCCGAGCACGCGGTACCCGAGGTGGCGGCCGACCCGCACCGCGAACTGGCCCACCGGCCCGAGCCCGATCACCCCGAGCGTGCCGCCCTCCGGCACGCCGGCGTACCGGACGCCCTGCCAGGCCGTCGGGAGGATGTCGCTGAGGAACAGGTAGCGCTCGTCGGGCAGGTGCCGTCCGACCACGATCGCGTTCGCGTCGGCGCGTCGCACGCGGAGGTACTCCGCCTGCCCGCCGGGAACCGACCCGTACAGCTCGGTGTAGCCGTAGAGGTCGGCGCCGGTGCCGTGGTCGCGGTTCTGGGTGGTCTCGCACTGCGTCGTCAGGCCGGCCCGGCACATGACGCACTCGCCGCAGGAGATGACGAACGGGATCACCACGCGGTCGCCCACCTTCACGCGGCTCACGTCGGCGCCGACGGCCTCGACGACGCCCATCGCCTCGTGGCCGAGGATGTCGCCGCGTTCAAGGAACGGCCCGAACACGCTGTACAGGTGCAGGTCGGACCCGCAGATCGCCGTCGACGTGACGCTGATGATCGCGTCGGACGGCTCGACGATGGTCGGATCGGGCACGGTCTCGACGGAGACGTTGCCGGTGGACTGCCAGGTGAGCGCACGCATGCGGACCGGTCTACGCGACATCCCCCGACGCCCCCAGACCCTTGACATCCCGGACGACCGCCCGTCACGCGGGGGGAAGCGCTTCTCCGGAGAAGCGCTTCTGTCAATCCCCTACTCGGCCCCACCGCCCCGCCGTACGTTGAACATGTCCGGGGGAGACGGAACGGCACCGACGATCGGGGATCACATGCGATGCGTCCAACGTGCCTCAGCCGCGACCGCTGCGCTTGCAGCGGCGGGGCTCCTTCTCAGCGGCTGCGCCGTGGGGACCGGCGGGCAGGCCGGCGACACCGCGGGGGAGTACGATCCCGACGCCGAGCTCTCCGGTGAGCTGACCGTGATGGGCTTCTCCGGCGTCGACGAGGTCGCCACCGCCCGCATGGAGATGGCGGAGGCCGAGCTGGGCGACGTCGAGGTCGAGCTCATCGAGGGCGACCTCGACATCCAGCAGTTCCTCTCGTCCGTCGCGTCGGGCGAACCGCCGACGCTGCTGTACGCCGATCGCGACCAGATCGGCTCGCTCGCGGCTCGCGGCGCCATCATCCCGCTCGAGGACTGCATCGACGGCGAGGGCATCGAGACCGGTGACTTCGTCGAGTCCGCGCTCGACCAGGTCACGCTCGACGGCACGGTCTACGGCATCCCCGAGTTCAACAGCGTCCAGCTCACGATGGCCAATCAGCAGCTCCTCGACGCGGCCGGCGTCACGATCGAGGGCGTCAACGGATCCGATCGCCAGGCGATGACGGATGCCGCGGGCAAGCTCGTGAAGCGCGAGGGCGACAACGTGTCGGTCATCGGCGTCGACAGCAAGCTCCCGGAGTTCCTGGCCCTGTGGACCCAGGCTGCGGGCGGCTCGCTGATCAGCGAGGACGGCCGCACCGCGCAGCTCGACTCCGCCGAGGCGGTCGAGTCGCTCGAATGGGCGGCCGGCATCTACGAGGCGCAGGGCGGCTTCCCCGCGATCAAGGCCACGCGCGACGCGGCCGACTTCTTCGGCGAGGGCAACCAGTTCGCGACGAACACGCTCGGCGCGATGCCGATGGAGCAGTGGTACCTCAACGTGCTCAACGAGGTGTCGCCCGACGCGCCCATGGCGTTCGACACCGTGCGCACGACCGACGGCGAGCCGATCGCCTACGCGACCGGCAGCGCGTGGGCCATCCCGTCCGGCAGCGACAACGCGGATGCCGCGTGCCGCTGGGCGCGCGTCATGACCTCGGTCGACGCGTGGCGTGCCGCGGCCGACGCTCGGCTCGCGCTCCGCGAGGAGGAGGGCCTGCCCTTCACCGGCATCCTCACCGGCAACACCGTGGCCGACGAGGAGATCCAGGGCATGACCACCGCCGACGAGGAGCCGTGGGCTTCCGGCGTCGCCGCCATGTACGAGGCGAACCAGAACACGTTCTCGCTGCCCGCGAACCCCGCCGATGCGGAGTTCGAGGATGCCATGTTCGAGGCCGTCAACAGCGTGCTGAACGGCGAGGCCGAGCCGGCCGACGCGCTCGCGAAGGCGCAGGAGACGGCGCAGGAGGCCCTCGACGAGGGCTGGGCCGAACTCGAGGGCGGTGACTGATGTCCACCGGGACACGGCCGGGCGTGAGCTCGGAACGTGAACCGGTCGGCACCGTCGCGGCCGGCCCGCCGCCCGCGGCGGTGCCGGCCGACGGCGGCGCGCGACGGCCGGGGCGGCGACGGGCCGCGCGACGCAACTTCCTCTCTGCGATGCTCTTCCTCAGCCCGTGGATCGTCGGCTTCCTGGTGTTCACGGCCTGGCCCATGGTCTACAGCGCGTACCTGTCGCTGACCGACTACGACGTGATCAACAACCCCGAGTTCATCGGAGTCGAGAACTACATCGAGATGGCCTCCGACGAGAAGCTGCTGCTCGCACTGGGCAACACCGCGTTCTTCACGCTGCTGCAGGTGCCGCTGTACGTGGTCGTCTCGCTCGCGCTCGCGCTGCTGCTCGATCGCGCGGGCCGGGCGTCCGGGTTCTTCCGCACGGTCTTCTTCCTGCCGAAGATGACGCCTCCCGTCGCGGTCGGCATCCTCTTCCTGCTGCTGTTCAACGGCCAGAACGGCCTGATCAACACCGTGCTCGGATGGTTCGGGATCGACGGCCCGTCGTGGACCACCGACCCCACGTGGGTGAAGCCCGGTCTGGTGTTCATGTCGCTCTGGACGGTCGGCGCCTCGGTCATCATCCTGCTCGCGGCGCTCCGGAACGTGCCGAAGGAGCTGTACGAGTCCGCGCAGCTCGACGGCGCCGGCTTCTGGCGGCAGTCGTTCAGCGTGACCCTGCCGATGATCAGCCCGGCGCTGTTCTTCATCATCGTCGTGAACACCATCGCGGGGCTGCAGACGTTCGACGAGGCGTACACCGCGTTCTTTGGCGCCGGCAACACCACGTACAGCAACGACGCCGCCCTCTTCTACGTCATCTACCTGTTCCAGCAGGCGTTCGAGTTCCTGAACATGGGCTACGCGTCGGCGATGGCCTGGCTGCTGTTCCTCGTGATCATGGCGGTCACCGCGGTCCAGCTCATCGTGTCGCGACGCCTCGTCTACTACGAGGGGGACCGATGACCACCGACATCCGCATCGCGGCCGCCGAGTCGCAGGCCGCCCGGCCCGATGCCGTGCAGCCCCCGCAGCGCCCGATCCCGTCGGGCCCTCGCGGTCGCGCGCGGGCACGACGGCGGGTGGGCACGATCCTCACCTGGATCGCGCTCTGCCTGCTCGGCATCGTGTTCGTATACCCGTTCGTGTGGCTCGTGAGCGCGTCGTTCAAGCCCCGGAGCCAGGTCTTCGACAACCGCCTCATCCCCGAGACGTTCACGTTCGACAACTACGTGCAGGTCTGGCAGGAGGCGCCGCTCGCGCTCTGGCTCCTCAACACCGCGATCGTGACGGTCCTCGCCGCGGTCACGGTCACGATCTCGAGCGCCATGGTGGCGTGGGGGTTCGCGTACTTCCGCTTCCGCGGCCGCGGGTTCCTCTTCGGGCTCGTGCTCGCCACCATGATGCTGCCGGGCGCGGTCACCATGATCCCGACGTTCCTCATCTGGAACTCGCTCGGCCAGGTGGGCACGCTCACCCCGCTGTGGGCGGGCAACCTCTTCGGCAGCGCGTTCTACATCTTCCTGCTGCGCCAGTTCTTCCTCGGCCTGCCGCGCGACCTGTTCGAGGCGGCGCGGATCGACGGCGCGAGCCAGTGGGGCGTGTTCTGGCGCATCGCGCTGCCGCTGACGGGGCCCGCGCTCGCCGTGGTGCTGGTGTTCGAGGTGCAGGCCGTCTGGACCGACCTCATGAAGGCCCTGATCTACCTGCGCGACTCCGACACGTTCACGATCCCGAGGGGCCTGAAGTCGCTGGTCGACGCCTACGGCTTCGGCGGCGAATGGCACTGGGAGATCATCGTCACCGCCAGCGTCATCACGACGGTCCCGCTCATCATCGTGTTCTTCCTCGCCCAGAAGCGCATCATCGACGGCGTCGCCTCGACCGGGCTCAAGGGGTAGGCCGGGCGAGGCGGATGCGGCGGGCCGGCGCTCGGTGTGCAGGCGCCGGCCCGCGGCATCCGTCGACCGCGGTGGCTCAGCCCTCGACCGACGTGACGTGGTGCGGCGTGCCGACCGGCTTCGACTCGCTCGAGCCGCGCTGGCGGAGCACGATCGACAGGGCGACCATGCTGCCGACCGCCAGGAACTCGGACTGCCAGTTCTGCAGGGTGCGGTTCCAGAAGTCCGGATTCACCACGTACTCGGCGACCGTGATCGCGGGCTCGCCGTGCATGGCCTGCTCCTCGTTGTAGACGACGTTGCCGGCGAGCGCCTGCGCGATCCAGGACAGGAGGAAGATCGCGCCCATCGTGAGGAGCAGCGAGTTGCTGTAGACCCAGGTCTTCCAGCCGCCGGCCCGCGCCCACGCCGGCGAGTCGTCCTTGGCGAACCGGCCGACCAGTTGCTCCTTGTCGGAACCCACGCCCTCCTCACCCGGCTGCTTGGACTCGGGCGAACCCTTCTGGACGAGCCAGATGGTGAGCAGGATGAACAGGAAGAACTGCAGGTACTCGGACTGCCAGTTCTCGGCCACGTCGACCACGAAGTCGGAGGAGGTCACGAACTGGCCCCAGCTCTCGAGGGGCTCGCCGTGCTGCGCGTTCTCCTGGTTGACGACCGCGAGCCCGGCGAAGGACTGCCCGATGAGCGCGAGCACGAAGATGACGCCGAAGAAGATGCTGAGCAGGTGCTGACGGATGCGCATCGACTACCTCCCGGCCATGATGACAGCGAACATGTACGCGAGGCCGCCGAAGATCCCGACGATCCAAGACATGAACACGACTCTCATGTCTGGAACGTACCGCTGCTCGCCTTCCAGGGAGCGGGGGTTGACGAAACGGTTCCCGGCGCTCGATTGGCGCGTCGGCGGCGGGTGGGTTAGAGTAGCCGGGTTGCCTGATGAGCGAGCATCGCGCAGGCGACATCCCATGCGCCCGTAGCTCAATGGATAGAGCATCTGACTACGGATCAGAAGGTTGGGGGTTCGAGTCCCTCCGGGCGCGCAGAAGAAGGCGGTTCGCGACAGCGAGCCGCCTTCGTCGTTCCCACGCCGCCGAGCCCGTCGCAACGCGAGTCGTGCCATCCGCCCGCCGCGATGCTTGCCCCGCGCCGCCCCGACGTGCCAGCATCCCCGAAGGGGGAAGGGGACGGCATGGAGGCGACGGACTACCCGGACATCAGCGAGCACGGCCTGATCGGCGACCTGCAGACCGCGGCGCTCGTGGCGACGGACGGCACGATCGACTGGTTCTGCATCCCGCGCTTCGACGGGCCCAGCGTCTTCGGCACGCTGATCGACGCCGAGCGCGGCGGATCCCTCCGGGTGCGGCCCGCGACCGACGACTTCGTCACCCGGCAGCTGTACCTGCCCGACACCGCGATCCTCGTCACGCGCTTCATGACGGAGGCCGGCGTGGGCGAGGTCATCGACTTCATGCCGGTGACCGACGGGGAGGCGACCGACCGGCACCGCATCGTCAGGATGGTGCGGGTCGTGCGCGGCACGATGACGTTCGTGGGCGACATCCAGCCTCGGTTCGACTACGGGCGCGCGCCGCACGAGATCAGCGCCGTGGAGCCGGGGGGCGGGGTCCGGTTCTCCGCCGGCGACCACCATCTCACCGTCCACCGCGTCGGCGGGTTCGTCATGCACGGCGACGAGCGGGCCGGCCGCATCGAGCTGGTCGACGACGGCCTGCGCATCACCGGGACCCTGCACGCGGGCGAGATGACCGGCATCGTCGTCGAGTCGGGTGGGGCCGAGCCGGCGCGCGTCTCGCACGACGAGATCCTCGAGCTGTTCGCCGAGACCCGGCGGTTCTGGCGTCGCTGGAACGACCAGTCGACGTATCGCGGGCGCTGGCGCGAGATGGTCGCGCGCTCGGCGATGACCCTCAAGCTCATGACCTACGCGCCCACCGGCGCCCTCGTCGCCGCGCCGACCGCGGGCCTGCCCGAGCAGGTCGGCGGCGAGCGCAACTGGGACTACCGGTACACCTGGATCCGCGACGCCTCGTTCTCGGTGTACGCGCTGCTCGGCCTCGGCTACACCGACGAGGCGGAGGCCTTCGTTCGGTGGCTGCTCGACCGGATCCACGAGAGCGTCGGCGAGGCGTCCGGTCCGCTGAAGATCATGTACCGCGTCGACGGCACGTCCGACCTCGGCGAGGAGTCGCTCGAGCACCTCGAGGGCTACCGCGGATCGTCACCCGTGCGCATCGGCAACGGGGCCGCCGACCAGCTGCAGCTCGACATCTACGGCGAGGCCATGGACTCGATCCACCTCGCCGACACCCACGGCCTCGAGCTGCCGCACCGCGGCTGGGCGCAGACGCGCGCCATGCTCGACTGGGTCTGCGACAACTGGGATCGTCCGGAGGAGGGCATCTGGGAGACCCGCGGCGGTAAGCAGCGGTTCACGTACGGGCAGTTCCAGTCGTGGGTCGCGCTCGACCGCGGCATCCGGATCGCCCGCACGCGCGGCCGGCCCGCTTCGATCGAGCGGTGGACGGAGGTGCGCGACGCGATCTACGAGCGCATCATGGACCGCGGCTGGGATGCCGAGCGCGGCGCGTTCGTGCAGCGCGAGGGGTCGACCGTGCTCGACGCGTCGCTGCTGCTCATGCCGCTGATGGGGTTCATCGCGCCGCGCGACCCCATGTGGCTGTCGACCCTCGACGCGATGGACGGCGAGCTCGTCTCCGACAGCCTCGTCTATCGGTACGACCCCGCGGCATCGCCCGACGGCCTGCGCGGCTCCGAGGGCACCTTCACGCTGTGCTCGTTCTGGTACGTCGACGCGCTCGCACGCTCCGGACGGCTCGACGAGGCGCAGCTCGTGTTCGAGAAGATGCTCACGTACGCCAACCACCTCGGACTCTACGCCGAGGAGATCGGCCTGACCGGTGAGCAGCTCGGCAACTTCCCCCAGGCGTTCAGCCACCTCGCGCTCATCAACGCGGCGATGAACCTCGACTACCAGCTCGATCACGGCTCCGGCTACGTCGATCCGGTGCTGCAGAAGGGGCGCCGCGTCACCCCCTGACCTCGTGCGGCGGCCGGCGGCCGGCGGCCGGCGGATGGCGCGAGGCCGCGCCGCTCAGAACCGCGGCGGTTGCTCGGGCGCGCGCACCCGCAGCCACGCCACGTGGCACGGCTCCAGCACGATCCCGCGTTCGAGCGAGACGCGGCGGTCGGTGATGAGCTCGTGCGCGTCGGGCGCGAACCCCGACAGCGTCGTCGCGTCGACGGTCGCCGGCGCGTCGCCAACGTTGGCGAGGCACAGCACGGTCGTGGGGGGGGGGGGGGGGGGGGGCGGCTCGCCCGGCCGCTTTTGTTCCCCAACAGTCCGGTGCTTCGCGTCCCACGGGACAAGCCGGCCGCCCACCAGCTTCCCTCGTAAAAGACCA